>LFLF01000028.1 GCA_001184395.1 Candidatus Paraburkholderia calva
ACGACCGTTGCCGTGTTTCGGGTAATAGGGTTCGGTTACCGCACACAGTTCGGTCCACGGAACGATCGTGTTTATCGTGTCAAGCAACTCGTCGCGTCGCGTGCGCTTGCGGCAAGTCTCGAACCCCGCACCTTGATCCGCGGCCATCGCCAGCGTCTGCTACTTCATCGTCGTTTGCCTTTCTCCTTGCACGTGCGCTCTATAACATCTGACAAGCACTAATGGTGGACTTAATCAGCATTGCCCTAGTCCCAAGGATCAAGCTTTTATGCTTTGTTGCAATGTTAAACTGCAACCTCATACGAAGCGCATCCATGAGACAAAAAACATCGTTGCAGGCGGCGAAACGCTGATATACCGCGCGACGCCGCTAACAGGAAAAATGGGCCATGCGCCTTGCACGTCGAATCGTGAGTTCGGGTTGTCGTGTCATGTTCGCGTTCGGCGTCGTCGGAGGGGCAGCGCTTCTGGCAAATGCGCGCGACGCGGCCGCCGACCCCGCCTTCACGGTTTCGAGCATCGATCTCGCGCCCGGCAAGGGCATCGACGGCGATCTCCTCTTCGACGATTCCGACTGCAAGGGCGGCAACCGCTCCCCTCAATTCTCATGGCGCGGCGCGCCCGAGAACAGGGGCAGCTTCGCCATCACCATCTTCGATCCCGATGCGCCCGGACGCGGCTGGTATCATTAGGCGGTCGCCGGCATTCCGGTCGGCGTCACGCATCTGGCGAGTAACGCGAGCGCGTCCGGCGCATTGCGCAAGATCAGCGCCGTGCAAGCCCGCAACGACTGGGACACCGACGGTTATGGCGGCCCCTGCCCGTTGCTCGGTAAACCGCATCGGTACGTGGTCACGGTGTACGCGCCCGGCACCGACGACCTGCGCTTGCGCCATAGCACGCCCGCGCTCATGTTCGAACACGAAATCCGTACCGTGACCATCGCGAGCGCCCAGCTGACCTTCACCTACGGGCGATAAACCGCGCACCGAGGCGCGCCGATCCCCGGGATTGTTTCGCCCGAGCGTGCGCTTGCGCCGGTAGTCCGCAATCTGGCTTTGCTAGTGGCCTGATCTGTGAACGGGCAATCATCGGCCGCTCACCCACGATTCGAAGCGAGTCCATCGCGCGTCTGTCTCTGCATTTCGTGCTCCCGTCGGCAATGCCGGGCCGCGTCGTCGGCGCGCATGGCCGCCAAAGAAGGAACGCCATGCCGAACATCATCATCCGTCTACCACAGCGGCTACGGCCATACGAAACGCGTCGCCGAAGCCCGTGCTGGCGGGCGCGAACGAAACCGGCGCGACCGCCCGGCTGCTGCCCGTCGGGGAGATCGACGACGACGCCTGGGCCGAACTGGACGCCGCCGACGCCATCGTCTTCGGTGCGCCGACCTACATGGGCAGACCGTCCGCCGACTTCAAGAATCGCCGACGCCAGTTCGCGACCGTGGCTCGCGCAAAAGTGGAAGGACAAGATCGCGGCGTGCTTCACCAATTCGGCGCACATGAACGGCGACCAATTCCTCACCATCTCATACTTCGTCACGCTGGCGATGCAGCACGGCATGATCTGGGGGGTGCGGGCATGATGCCGTCGAACACGAAGGCCGCGACGCGCAACGACCTGAACTTCGTCGGCGGCTTCACGGGACTGCTCACGCAATCTCCCGCCGATGCATCGCCTGAGGAAGCGCTGCCGCCCGGCGACCTGGAAACCGCCCGCGCGTTCGGCGCGCGCATCGCCACCATGACGGGCGCGCTGGTCGGTGGCGCAGCCCGCCTGAGCACGCGGCCCGGCATCTGACCGAAGCGCGGACATCAAGCCGTCTCGAAATCGCCTTAGAATGTCGATTTTGTGGCAGGCGCACGCGCGCCTGCGCCCCGAACCAGCGAGATCAAGATGACCATGAAAGTATTTGTCGACGGACAGGAAGGCACCACCGGCCTGAGAATTTTCGAATACCTGTCGGAGCGACGTGACATCGAAGTGCTGCGCATCGAAGAGGCGAAGCCGAAAGACATCGAGGAACGCCGGCGGCTCATTAATAAATCGGACGTGACGTTCCTGTGTCTGCCCGACGTTGCGTCGCACGAATCCGTGTCGCTCGTGGCACCGGACAACCAGCGCACGGTCATGATCGACGCCAGCACGGCATTCCGCACCGACGATTCCTGGGCCTACGGCCTGCCGGAACTCACGCGCGCGCAACGCGAACGGCTGCGCACGGCCAAGCGCATCGCGGTGCCGGGATGCCACGCGTCCGCGTTCATGCTGTCGCTGAAGCCGCTCGTCGCGGGCGGCCTCGTGCCGGCCGAGTTCGACTCGCACGCATACTCCATCACCGGCTACAGCGGCGGCGGCAAGAAAATGATCGCGGAATACGAAGCCGGCGGCGATCCGCGTCTGGCCGGCCCGCGCGCCTACGGGCTGGGTCTGACGCACAAGCATCTGCCGGAAATGGCGGCGCACACGGGCCTGAAGCGCACGCCCATCTTCACGCCGATCGTCGGACCGTTCCTGAAGGGTCTCGCGGTGACGACGTATTTCTCGCCCGATCAACTCACGCGCAAGACCAAGCCGCAGGACGTACGCGACATGCTCGCCGAGTACTACAATAACGAGCCGTTCATCCGCGTGATGCCGTTCGACGCCGAAAGCAATCTCGAAGCCGGCTTCTTCGACGTACAGGCGTGCAACGACACCAACCGTGTCGATATCTTCGTGTTCGGCAACGATAAGCGCTTCGTGACCGTCGCACGTCTGGACAATCTGGGCAAGGGCGCGTCGGGTGCGGCGATCCAGTGTATGAACCTTGCAATCGGCGCGAACGAAGAAGCAGGCCTCGCGCGCTGAAGCAGCCGGCATCTCCGGAAACAGAAAGGCCGACGTTCGTGTCGGCTTTTTTCGCCTGAAGAGATGTACGAAGCAGAAAACGCGGACGAAAAAAGCCCGCCTAGGTTGGCGGGCTGAATCCATATCAGTGGAGACATGGAGGATACAAGAACCACTATACCGAATTGCTTGGTGCGACGCAACATTCTGGTATACCGCTGTGGTAACGATATCACACGTGCTCAGGGCTGCATCATCGAGAGGATGAACAAGAGCTGATCGGCGGAGATGGATTTGACCAGATGCACATCAAATCTGGCATCATGCGTCATTTCGCGATGCTGCGGCTGGCCCAGCCCGTCAGTGCGGCCAGGAGCATCTCCTTGCCACGTGGCAAGGCGCGCAGCGCGCGAGCAGCGGCGAGGCCGTCGACCAGCGGCATGCCGAAATCGAGAATCACGACATCGGGAGAAAACTGCGCCGCCACTTCCACGGCGCGCGCGCCGTTCGCGGCCTGCGCCACTTCGTGACCCATGCCGGTCAACAGATTAGCGAGTCCGGCAAGCGCGTCGTCATCGTCGGCTATCAAGATGCGCTTAGTCACGATGGCCTCAATGAGATCCGAATATCTCGAGCTTCAGCTTGTTCTGCCCCGCCTGCGACGCCGCGATCTCCATGCGTGCGCCGCGCGCGCCGAGATAGAAATGCTGCCGCGCGGCCGAGTTTTGATCGTGGGTCGCGTCGGGAAGACAGGACGCGATATCCGCGGCGACGGTTTGCAGCGCGTCCGCGCTCGCTCCGCCGTGCGGTGTCCAGGTGCAGCGATAGTGGGTCTGCGATGCCGCGCATTTCGCGTCGTCGCCATAGGAACGGGCGAGGGCGCGTCCGTCGAAGCCGGTCAACGACGAGAAATTCGGCGCCGCCGACACGATGCGCTTCAACGCATCGCAAGGGCTCGGCGTGTCGTCGGCGCGCGCGGGCGCTGACGCGATACCGCAACCGCAACAGATCGCGGCGAGCACGAGGCAGTGGCACATCGAAGGCATGAACGTCTCCTTTCCGGCGTTTTTTCTCATAACGAACTGCTCGACGACAACTATGCATCTACTGAGTTCGCACGTATGTTCGGAACCGAATGCTTGGATGCGATCGGAAGTAAGCGATGCTCCCGTTTTCTCAGACGTTTCGTGCGCGAAATCGTCGAAGAGTCACTGTCCCGCGCGGCGCGCCGCGAGCTGTCCGAGCACGGCGAAGTCCTTCTCGCCGTCGTCGTGCGCGAGCGCATCGACAAAGTTGTCCCGCACGACGCTCGCGACGGGCAGCGGTACGTTGACCCCATCGCCAGCGGCGATGGCGAGGCGCACGTCCTTGAGGCCGCGCCTTGAACAGCGGGGTTTGTAGCGGCGCTCAGAAATCATCTTGCCGTAGCCCCTGATACACACCCCGGCCCGGGAAAGAGCGAATTCGTGATCACGTCGAGCAGCGTTTGCGCCGGCATGCCATGGCCGTTCACGAGCGTCGCCGCCTCGCCGAAGGCCTCGATCGCCGATGCCAGCATGAAGTTCGCCGCGAGTTTGAACGCATTCGCGTGTTGCGGATCGCGGCCGACGCGCCAGGTCTTCTGGCCGAGCGCATCGAACACCGGCTGCACGCGGTCGATGTCGGCATCCGCCCGCCGCGAGAATGTTCAGCTTGCCCGCGGCCGCGACATCGGGCCGGCCAAGCACGGGCGCGGCGACATACGCGACACCGTGCTGCTTGTACAACTCGGCCAACTCGACGGCAAGCGCAACCGAAATGGTCGCCATGTTCACGTGCACGAGTCCTTTCGGCGCGTGCAGCAGCGTGCCGTCGACGGGCACCGAACGCAGTGCATTGTCGTCCGCGAGCATAGAGAACGCGGCGTCGCCGAAAAAGGCCTGCTCTGACGTATCGACCACCGCCGCGCCCTGCTCCGCCATCGCGCACGTCTTGTCGCGCGACCGGTTCCATACGCGCACAGTGTGACCCGCTTTCAGCGCGTTGATCGCCATTGCGCTGCCCATCTCGCCCAAACCGATGAATCCGATATCCATGTTCGTCGCTCCTTGCGTGGCTGCTGCGCGACCGATGCGAGACTGCCGCATGGTCAAGGCGCGTTTTCTTTTCCATTGAGAATGGAACGATTTTCTCGCTCGGCCACAGCGCGGATGCATGTTCGCGTGCCCCTGTCCGGACGGTTCGTCTGCAAAGCACATGATCGAGGCGCTCGGCGTGCCGCACACGGAAGTCGCGCTGGTCGTGCGTAATGGCCGTCCCGCTGGTTTCGACGCGCGCATCCAGCCCGACGATGTGATCGAGGCGTATCCCGCGCGGCATCTGCCGCCGGGCATGGAGCACGGTGCGTTGCTGCTGCGTCCGCCCTTGCCGGCGAGCGACCTGCGCTTCATCGCCGATGCGCATCTCGGCGCGCTCGCGCAATTGCTGCGGCTTGTGGGCTTCGATACGCGCTTCGACAACAACTTCGCGGATGACGAAATCGAGCGGCTCGCCGGAGAGGAGGCGCGCATCGTCCTGACGCGCGACCGCGAATTGCTCAAGTGCCGCACGCTGCTGCGCGGCTATTACGTGCGCGCATTGCAAGCCGATGGGCAGTATCGCGAGGTCACCGAACGGCTCGATCTCGCGCCGTGCGTGCGCGCCTTTCGCCTGTGCCTGATGTACAACGCGCTGCGGCCCGCGAGTCTCGACGAAATCGACGGCCGCGTGCCCGAAGGCGTGCGCGAGCGCCATACGCGCTTCGTCACCTGCGATATCTGCCACCGTGTGTTCTGGGAAGGCTCGCACTAGAAGCGCATGCGCGAACGAATCGACAGTCTCGCCTAAGCGCTTACGTACAATACGGCCCCTGGCAATCCATCGTCGTCAATTTCGCTGCAACGGAGCATCGCGTGAACAAATTTCAACTGGAACAGAACAAGGCATTCAAGCTTGCCAACGACCTGAAGCAAGGCGGTGCGGCAAAACTCGGCGTCGCGGGTCAAGCAAAGGTGAACCGGCGCGAACAGCGCAAGCTCGACCAGGTGAAAGGCCTCGTGCCGTTCGCGTGCAAGCTGGATGAGAAGCTCGTCGCGCAACTGAAGGCGTTCGCCGAAGCAACGAAGGCGGAATGATGGAAGTGTTGGCGGAGTTGCTGGTGAAAGCGGGCCTGGGCGTTGAACGCTTCCCCTCCTTTTCAATCGCTAGAAAGCGCGTCTCGCCGGCCGGTCCGGCGAAAGGCTCGAAGCCGGCCTTGAACATCACCGTGCGCTCGCTTCCGCGCCGCGCACGTGCATCTTTATTTCGCCGCTCATCGGCAGATATCGAGCGTGCTCCATGCGCGTTCGGCGCTGAACTTGCCCCTTCCGATGACTTCCACGTCGATCCGGCTCGATGGAATCAGACGCGTGCTTCGTCGACATCGACGTCCGCGTGACGCGTCGCGGGAATGCAGGCTACCGCGATCAGCGAGAGCACGAGTCCGGCCATCACGTAAAAGGTCGGCGCGAGTTGCGAACCGGTCACGCGGATCAGCCACGTCACGATGAACTGCCCGAAACCGCCGAAGATCACCACCGCGATGTTGTACGCGAGCGAAAGCCCGGTCGAGCGCACGTGTGCGGGAAACAGTTCCGCGACCAGCGCGCCGAACGGACCGTAGTAGCCCGACAGCGCAATCGACAAAACTGCCTGTACGACGATCAGCCGCATCACGCTGGGCTCGGCCGCAAACCACGCGAACAGCGGATAGATCACGACGAGCATGATCAGCAGCGACCACATCACCACAGCCCCTTGCGCCCGATGCGATCCGACCACGCACCCGCCACCGGCGAGAGCACCGTCAGCAGCAGATTGCCGACGATCAGCGCCGTGAACGACTGCCCGAACGGCAGCTTCAGTTGGCGCGTGGCGAAGGTCGGCAGATACGCGATCAACACATAGACGTCACCGTCAGCGCGATCACGGAACCGAGACCGCACAGCACTTCGCGGCCGTGTCCGCGGAACACTTCGCCGAGCGTCGCGCGACGCGAGGTCCTTTGTGCGTGCAGGAACGCTTCGGTATCGAGCATGTTGTGGCGAATACACAGCCCGACCGGCCCGATGATCAAGCCGAGGATGAACGGCACGCGCCATCCTACGATTCGAGCGATGCCGGCGACAAGCCACGCGAGATCGCCGTGCCGACCACCGCGCCGAGCAGCAACGACGCGGCCTGACTCGCCATCTGGAAGCTGCCGTAGTCGCCACACCTGGAGAACGGCGCGGCTTCGATCAGCAACGCAGTGTCACTGCCGAATTCGCCGCCGGCGGAAAAGCCCTGCAGCAGCCGCGCAAACACGATCAGCAAGGGCGTGCCCGATACCGATGGCGGAATACGGCGGCGCGATCGCGAGTATCAGGATGCCGGCCGTCGCAATGACGAGCGACAGCGCCGCCTTGTGCCTCGCGCGATCCGCGTACAGCCCGAGCACGATGCCGCCGACCGGCCGCATCACGAAGGCCACGCCGAAAATCGCCGTGGTCAGCAAAATGGAGGAGTACTCGTTCTCGCCCGGAAAGAACAAGTGGGCGATGACCACCGTCATGAAACCGAACACGGTGAAGTCGTACCACTCGAGCGCGTTGCCGATCACGGCCGCGGTTACGGCGCCCGCATTCAATGGTCTGCCCTGCCATACGATCCCCTCGTGCGTTGAGTTTCGCGCCACGGGCGCGGGCCCTGAGGCTTTATCGTCTTTTTTCACTAGGCAAGTGAAAAAGACTGTGCGATACAGGATCAAGCAACCAAAATCGACAACGCATACAAAAGCGCGCCGGGTCTTGCGACCGGGCGCGCTTTCCGATGCTGTCCTGACAATACGGCGAGGCTGATGCCTTCTTCCGTTTATGCCTTCTTCACGTACGCGCTGCGCCAACCCTTCGATGCGACTTGCTTGCTGCTGAACATCGGGCACGGCGCAAACGCATCGGACGGCTTGCCGTGATAGAACTGGCAATTGCCGCAGTCCTGACCGGCGGCGTATTTCGCGTACTTGGCCTTTCCACCTTGCTCGCGTCTTCTTTGTAGCCGAGCGCTTGCGCGGTGGGATCGCTTTCGGTGACCTTCGGTGCCTCGGCGAATGCGACCTGGGAGCCGAGCGCGAACGTCGAGGCAACGCCCACGCTGGTCATGAAAAACGTGCGACGAGATGTCTTCACGGTAACTCACTCTATGTTGATTGGGGGATACGCCGTTCTTGGCGACGACGATGTCCCGAGCATAGCAACGGCAGAGCAAGTGGATGAAGCCAAATGTTAGAGATAAGTGATCGCGGAAAGTCGCGTGTAAGCTGAGCTATGGTTTGTCCAATACCTCATCGCCTCAAGTCCGCATCAGCTCCGCGTCATGTCGGCGACGCGCTCCGCAATCGGCAGCGATGCGGTTAGTCCCGGCGACTCCATGCCGAACAAATTCACGAGTCCCGGCATGCCGTGCGCGGATTTGCCCTGAATCATGAAATCGGTGGCGGCCTGGACCGGACCGGAGAGCTTCGGCCGAATGCCGGCATACGCGGGTTGCAATTCATCGTCAGGAAGACCGGGCCAGTACGCGCGGGTTGCCCCATAGAACGACTCCGCGCGATGCGGGTCATCGTAGTTCAGCGACTGCACCCATTCGACGTCCGGACCGAACTTCGCCTGACCGCCTAGATCGATGGTCAGATGCACGCCGAGACCGGCTTCGTTGGGGCATCGGATAAATCAGGCGTTCGAACGGCGCGCGTCCGCTTACGCTGAAGTAGTTGCCCTTGGCGAAGTACAGCGGCGAAACGTGGCGCTCGTCGAGTCCTCGGATGTTGCGCGCGATCTCGTTCGCATGCAGCCCCGCGCTGTTGATCAGATATGACGCCTTGAAGCGTGCCGGCGCATCGATCGATGCGACCGGCGTATGGAATACGACCGGCGCGCCGTGATGCTCCGCCTCACCCTGCAGCGCGAGCATGTACTGGTGACTATCGACAATGCCCGTCACCGGTTCACCGGTAACCACACTGCCTCGACGCATTCGAGCTGCGGCTCCATTTCCTTCGCCTGCGCGCCGCTGATACGCGTCAGTCCTTCCACGCGGTTCTCGGTACCCTTTTGCTGGATCGCCACGAGTTGCGGAATCTGGTTGCGCGCCGTGGCGACCAGCAACTTGCCGCATTGCCGGTGCGGCACGCCGTGCGCCTGACAGAAGTCGTAGAGCATGTGGCGGCCGCGCACGCAGAGTTCGGCCTTGAGCGAGCCTCGCGGATAGTAGATGCCCGCGTGGATCACTTCGCAGTTGCGCGAGCTGGTGCCAATGCCGATGGCTTCGCCCGCCTCAAGCACCATGACTTCGCGCCCGCGCGATGGCGAGCCCGACGACACCCGCCCCGATGACTACGCATTCGATCCGATCCATGTCCCCGTCCGCTGCATGCTGGTCCCTCGTTTAATTCTACGTTCGAGACTATTGCGAGTTATACAACAAAGGAGCATCGATTGAACCGCGTTTCGCATAATGCAGAAAAAGGCACGAAAATGGGCCGTCCGATGTCAAAAAAGCCAGGTTTCCGAGGCTTTTTTGGCAATTCCACAAAATCGACCACGCTAGAAACCGATCGATTTGCGGCGCGAAATGCAGTCGATCGCCACATCGCGCGCTTTGACGTGATGCCGGTCGTTGATCCGCGCATTGCCGAACGCATTGAGCATGGCGCGCCGCATGCCGCGCGGCGAGGCCTGCGTGAGCGCGTCGAGCGTCGCATCGCCGAGCGGTTCGGGAAAGCGCGCCCCACGTGTGTGCGGATCTCGGCGTAAATCGCCTGCGCGATACGGCGCGCGTCCTCACGGTCGGGCGCGGGAATCCCGTACACGTTCATGCGGTTCAAGAGCGGTTCGGGAATCGCGCGCGCGTCGTTGACCGTAGCGATCCACACCACGTTCCCGGCATTGATCGGCACCTCCGCGAATTCATCGACGAAACTCTGCGCCGTGTCGTGCTCCAGCAGCGCGTAGAGCGAGCCGAGCGGGTCGTATTGCGCGTCGCCCGTGGCTTTGTCGATCTCGTCGACCGTCATAACGGGGTTGGCATAGCTGCCGTTCACGAGCGCATCGAAGACTTCCCGGTTTGGCGTTTCGCCATTGCGACGATGCGCCCGACAGAATCCAGCCTGCCGTCAGCGATGACATCGCGACGTACTGGCACGAGGTGCCGAGCAGCCGCGTCAGTTGTTTCGCGAAGTGCGTCTTGCCGATGCCCGGTTCGCCGAGCAGTAGCATCGGTATGAGTTCCAGACGGTCGTCGGTTTCGAAGTACAGCGCGATCTGCTTGCGGGTATCGTCGAGCGGTTCGGCAAAGTTCGGCAGATTCGCCGCGAGATCGTCGATGGACGGCATGCGGTTCGGCTGCGCGCAGAAGCGCAGATTGCCGATCTTCAGCATCTTTTCGTAGGTGGCGCGCAGTGCTTCGCTCGCACTGTCGGAAAGGTCGTTGAGCGCGGTTTCCACGTCGTCGAGACTGTAGACCTTGCTGAACGATGCCACCGCCAGTTCCTGTTTGACCACGGTCGTCGTCATGTCACACCCCGTTTTTTATATGGTCGACGAGATATGGTCGACGAGTCTAGTGTAACGACGACAAAACCCCGCGCAAGCGAGCACTCATACGGCTCTACTGCCAATTTCCCGGCGTTGCGCGTACCCGGTCCGCACGCGATCCGCGCCGGATCCGCACGATAGGGCAATGAAAGGCGCACGCGCGTATCATCGTCGGGACCGATGCGGCGGGCGAGTTTGGAACGTGCTCAATCAAATACCGGGTTGAGATGCGTGCGTCGCGCCTCATCTGTGGGAGATGCGGGCTCGAACCCGGCCTGCATCGCCGTATCGGAAAAAACGCCGAGCTCAGTTGCCAGATTCAGCCGATCAAGCAGCACACACGCCGCCATCCGAACAGCCCGCGCGACGGAAAAGCTTTCAATGCACATCAGACAACGCATCGCCTTTTTTCAGCATGCTGTACTCGGGTGGGCCTGCCTCGCCGTCAGTCACGGCGTGTTCGCGCAGGGCACGGCGCCGCAACCCGTGAACTGGGAGTTGCAGGTCATTCGCGACGGCCAGCAGATCGATTCGTTTTCCGCGACGACCAACGTCGGCCAGGCGAAAACGGATAGGCATCACCACGTCGTGCAGAACCAGGTCGGCTGCGCGGACAAGCCCGCCGCCGATATCGATCTGCAACGCACGCTGACCATTTCGCCGACGCACGCCAGCGCCAACGACATCACCCTCGCCATCGACGCGCAGGAAATGCTGCAGGACGACGCCTCGCGCACTTCGGCCTCCGGCTGCAAGATTCCACTGACGCCGCGGCAGGTCAGCGCATCGCATCCGGGGCTCGTGCTCAAGCCGGGCGAATGGTCGCAGTGGCAAATCGTCGACAGCAACCCGTCGCTCGCTTACAAGGTGCGCGCCAGCCTCGCGACGCCTGCCGCGACGCAGTGATTCAGACTCTGAGGCATGATGTCGAGAGGCCGCCGTCAAGACAACGAACGCATGCGAAACCCAGAACATCTTCCGCCAGGCCCGTCCGCTCACACCGCCACGCCCGATTTCACGGCGGTGAGCTGGAATCTCCACAAGGGCCGCTCACCGCTCGGGCTGCGCGCATGGAACGCGATGCGGCGCTGGGTTCAGACCACCAACGCCGACGTCTACTTCCTTCAGGAAGCAATGGCGCGCCGCATGCCGCAGCCGATTCTGTCGAGCAAATTCGGCAAGCCGCTGAACGCGCCGCTCGATGACGTTTGGCATTGCCAGGCCACCGAAATCGCCACCGCGCTGGAATTGCAGATCGCGCTCGGGCCGAACGTGTTCAAGCCGTCATGGCGTCATGGGAACGCGATTCTGTCGCCGCATCCGCTGGATCTCTCGGGCCGCTGGGATATCTCGGCGCATAGTTTCGAGAAACGCGGCCTGCTGGTCGCGCGCGCGACTTTCGCGAGACAGGCCATCACGCTGTTGTGCGCACATCTCGCGCTGACCCGTGCGGCACGTCTGCGGCAGATGACCTGGATCGCACACTGGATCACCAAAGAAGCGCCCGACGGCCCGCTCGTGCTGGCGGGCGATTTCAACGACTGGCGCAACGACTCCGTACCGCTGTTCCGCGAACTCGGCATGCACGAAGTCGCGACGATGCTCGGCGCAGCGGGCCGCACGTTCCCGGCGTTTTCACCGGCGCTCGCGCTGGACAAGATGTTCGTGCGGAAATTGCAACCGGTCGAGTGGATCGTGCCAACACAGGACACCGCGTGGCTATCGGATCATCTGCCGTATATGGCACGGTTGCGCATCGAGCAGTGACGCCTTTCTCGCCCGTTATTTGAGAAGGGCTTCCAGCGCGTCGATGGACACCGGCTTGGTCAGGTGATGGTCGAAGCCGGCCGCGAGCGCATCGGCGCAGTCTGCGTCGCTGCCGTAGCCGGTCATCGCGAGCATAAGCGCGTGTTTGGTGGCGTCGCGTTTGCGCATCTCGCGCGCGACCTCGAAGCCGTCCATGCCCGGCAGCCCGATATCGAGCACCACGACATCCGGACAAAACTCGTCGATCGATGCGAGCGCGCGCGGACCGTCGTGCTCCGTGCGCACTTTGTGGCCCAATGCTTCGAGCAGCATCCCCATGGCGAGCGCGGCATCGACGCTGTCGTCGACCAGCAGGATGCGTCGATTCGGCGTGGCGCCGCCGGTCGTATCGGCGGTGGTGTTCATGCGTATCCCTGTTGTGTTCCGTAGTGTTGGGAGAGTGTTCCGGTACTGCAAAGCGCGAATCATGCACCATCCGCACACTATTTCGAGATAGCCCGACGACTGTAGCACACGACGCAAAATTGCCCGGAAATGACAGCGCAAGCAAAGCGCAGCGTGGCGCGCCGCCGGTCTGCTAAGGTGAAACCTTCGGCTCCGCGCAACCGCCCGATACGCTCTCCACCATGTTCGACCTATTATCCGGACTGGCTCGCCGCCGACGCCGCCTTGGACCTGATGGGCGCGCTGATCGCCGAAGTCGCGTGGCAGCAGGACACTATGACAACGCCCGGCGGCCGCAAGCCGCTGCCGCACCTGACCGCGTAGCAAGGCGAGCCGGACGCGGTCTATGTGTATTCGGGCACCCGCAACGTGCCGCGGCCGTGGACGCTCGCCGTCGCGCGTCTGCGCAATGCCGCGCAAGGCACCTGCGGAGCGGTTCAACAGCGTGCTGCTGAACCGCTACCGCGACGGGCAGGACAGCATGGGCTGGCATGCGGACAAGGAACGCGAACTCGGACCGGAGCCGGTGATCGCTTCGGTGAGTCTGCTGGGCACGACGCGCACGTTCGAGTTTCGCCACGCACGCGACGCACGCGCTGTCCCTCACGCACGGCAGCCTGCTAGTAATGCGCGGGCGCACGCAACTCGAATGGATTCAGCGCGTACCGAAGGAGCCAGGCGCGCGCGGCGAGCACATCAACCTCACGTTTCGCTGGGTCGATGCGTCCAGGCGTCGGTGATTACGGCCGCCTCGCGACGAAATCGATCTCCACGAGCGCATCGCGCGCGAGTCCCGTCACGCCGATGCAGGTCCGCGCAGGCAGCAGCTTCGGCAGAAAATACGAACGGTAGACGGCGTTCATCGTGTCGTAGTCACGCTTGAATTCGGTCAGGAAGAGCGCACGCTCACCACGTTGTCGAGCGTGAGGCCGGGGCCCGTGAGCACGAGAATCAGGTTGTCCATCACGCGGCGGGTTTGCGCGGCGACGCCTTCGGGCAGCGGCGGCGTCGTGATCGGCCGGCATCTGGCCGGTGAAAAACACCCAGCCATCGGCCTCGGCGGCATGGGAGAACGGGCCGACGGGCGTGGGCCTAGCTACATCGATCATCGAAAATTTCGGCTGATGGGTCACGACGTCTCCTTATGTGGTCGAGCCGTACCATAGCGCGTCAAAATAGCCCGCGACACCTAACCCCGGAGCCCGCGATGCTGCCCCTGCCACTCTTCATCGACGCCATGTTGCGCATGCTGTGCGCGGTGCTGGTCGGCTGCATCATCGGCGTCGATCACAATTTGCATGGCAAGCCGACCGGCATGAAGACGCTCGGGCTAGTGTCGCTCGGCTCGTGCATCGCGACGATGTGCGCGGTGAATTTCGCGGCGTGGCCGTTGCCAGAAGAAGCGAACGTGTCGCGCATCGTACAGGGCATCGTGACCGGCATCGGCTTTCTGGGCGCGGGCGTGATTCTCAAGAATGCCGGCGAAAAGCGTGTGCGCGGACTGACCACGGCGGCGTCGATCTGGGTGACGGCCGCGGTCGGCGTGCTATGCGGCATGGGTGTATGGAGTCTCGCCCTCAGCGCGACGATCCTGCTGATCCTGCTGCTGATGGTCGGCCGGATCGTCGAGAAGAGCCTGCTGCGCCGCTGGGAAAGCCAGACCGATGCGCATCGCGCCGAGCGCATCGGCGCGGACGAGGACTGACGCTCAGGCGAGCGCGTCTTCCTCCGGCGACATCACGCGATTGCGGCCCGCGACCTTGGCCGCATAGAACAGGCCGTTGGCGCGCGCCATCAGCAAGGCGAGCGATTCCTGGCCATCCCACGCCCCGATGCCCGCGCTGAAGATGTAATGCAGCCCGCCGCACGACGTCGTTTCCACGGTCGCGCGCAGGCGTTCGACCAGCGCCCGGACCTGGGCGATATCCTCCGGGCCACAAAACAGGCAAAATTCCTCGCCGCCGATGCGTCCGAAGACGTCGTTCGGACCGATCCGCGCGGCCACAATGTTCGCGAAATGCCGCAGCACTTCGTCGCCGGCGGCATGGCCGTGGCGGTCGTTCACGCTCTTGAAGTGATCGATGTCCATCACCGCGACGAACGCCTTGCGCGAGAGCGCGCCGGTCAGCTCGTCGAAGCGCGTGAGGCGCTCCAGTCGCTGCGCGAGGCGGTCGTGCGTCATCGTCACGAGACCGATGGAGAGCGTAGGCAGCACCATAATGCCGAGCGCGAGAAAGGTGATCTGCATCGTGCCGGGTTCGAGCAGCGAGGCCTGTGCGGGCGGCGCGACGAGATAGATCGAACCGCGCACGATATGGCCGAGACCGCCGAGCATTGCGCCGACCACGACGAACATATAGTTGTAGCACGGACGTTCCGGCGGCCGCGACACCAACACGCGCCCGGCGATGGCCAGATCGAACGGCGCATGAAACGCCGACACGATCACCACGCGCGCGTTCACGTCCGGCCGAAAGTAGGTGAAGTAGAGGATGCTCGCCAGCACGGCGAGCCACATCGCCCAGCCGAGCGCCCGCTGCGGCGGGGACCGACGCGCACGCCGAAGAACGCGCGTTGTAGCCCTGGAAGACGCGCAGCGAGGTCGCCGCGATCAACTAATTCGACACGACGACACCGAGCCACATGGACGTCACGCCCTGATACGCGAACAGCACCAGCGCCACGATGGCGATGGCGTTCGCCCAGATCCAGTGCGACACACCTTCGATGGAGTACGGACGCAACGAGATCAGCGCGAAGATCGAGAGGGTGCTCGATAGCACGGTGACGACGATGATCCTGAGGGGACTGAACATCGGCTCAAGTGTGGTTTCGAATGCGCTCCTGCCAACGCGCGCGGCCTCGTCGAAACATGCCGGATGACACGGGTAAGGGACGAGGTTCCGACACTGCCGAGGTAATAACGGCGCGCGAAAGGCGAACTTGAGTGGGGAAACCCCGAGCGGAAACGGCACACACGCAGCGCGCGTTTTGCCTTCGGACGTGCCACATGTGATTCAGCCGGGCGTTACCAGCCGTGGCGCTCGTGCCAACGCCGCTCGCGATGCATCTCGTGACGCCAGCGGCGTTCGCGCCATTCGTGCTCGCGCCAGCGGTCCTCGCGGATAACCGTAGCCATATGCGGAAGGGCGCGCGGGCGCGTAATACCCCGGCACGCCGACGTCCACCGCGACATCGACATGTGCCGCCGACGCGCTCGCCGACACCGCGAGCGTCATGAGTCCCGCCAGTCCGACAATCGTCCCCAGAAGCTTGTTTTTCATCTTGCTATCCTTGCATCGAATACGCAGGCGTTGTTTTGCTTTGCGCGTCGATTGCAGTCTATGAGGCGAGTCCGGACACAAGTGATACGAGCGTGCCAGAAAGGTAACGTCAGGAACGGTCAGCCTGCGGTTTTCAGCGCACGCGCTTGCCGCTTTCGTCGATCACGACTTTGCCGTCTTCTTTCGAAAACGGCCCTTGCTGCGGCGGCAGGAGATCGATCACGAGTTCGGAAGGCCGGCACAGACGCGCGCCGTTGGGCGTATCGACGAACGGACGGTTGATAAGGATCGAATGCTCGACGAGCATGGCGTCGATCAGCTGATCGTCCGAGAGCATGCGGTCGTCGAGGCCGAGTTCCGCGTAGGGCGTGCCTTTTTTGCGGATGGCCTCGCGCACGCCGAGATCCGAGCGCGCGATGAGCGACTTAAGCGTGTCCCAATCCCGGCGGCGCGGTCAGATACTCGACGATGTTCGGCTCGACGCCCGCATTGCGTATCAGCGCGAGCGTGTTGCGCAAAGTTCCGCACTTCGGGTTGTGATAGATGATGACGCTCATGGTACGCGATGTCCTTCGATGTCGTGGGCTGCGTCATTCGCATTCTATGCGTTCGCGGGCAAACGTGCAGAACTTCGAAATGACATAGCCGTCACGTAAGCGTCACGATGCCGACCGAAAGCACGAAGGTGCGCGGGATTGTACTATCCAATCATCGAGACGACGCCTATAACGACGAAGGTGCAATGCGCCATGGTCTCGGGCGATCTCCGATGCAGTCCCTGCACCATGGGCCGTGTTGCGCCGCATTGGCTTACGCCGTGCGGATGAATTGCATACCTATGAATCAGCATGCCGGCTTCGGGCCGTCCGCGCTACACGGGCACGACCCGGCCAAGAACCGACAGCGCGCCTGTCTGCCGAAGCTTCCCCCGCCTTGCGGCGTGGCACGCTTCCTGCGCAAGACGGTCCGAATCATGAAATGCGTCTGCGTGTCCGTGAGCCGCGCCGCGTCACCGATGAAAGGAGTCGAAACATGAACACACGTTTGATCAAGACGGCGCTTGCTGCCACGTTGCTCACCGCCGCCAGCATCACTTCGGCGCAGCAGATATAGCAGATATACTACCGCACGGCGCAGGTGCCGGGACAGTCCGCCGCGGACACATATTCGAAGGCGCAAATAGATCAGGGCGCGAATCCGTCGGTCCAACGTCCTATGGCGGCACTTCGATGATGTCGCGCAACGCATCGGACATGAGCGACAGCCCGGCGTCCAAGCCGTGCACGCGCGGGCCCAACTGCAACATATTCTTCGGCCAATAAGCTGGCGACGCAATACCGGTAGCTGATTAGTATAGGTTGCGCGTCCGGCGACGTACCGGACGCGCGCCTTCCCCTACCGCCATGCAACGCGAAGAATTTCTCGCCCTTCTGTCCAGCGAAGGGTTTAAGGAAGTCGCGACCGTCACACGCGAGCCGAACGGTTCGCTCGATGTGCACACGCATCCGTTCGAAGCCAAGGCCCTGATCGTCCAGGCGATCTCACGTCCGCTGCGGCGGCAAGTCGCGGACCTACCGGGTCGGCGATATTTTTCATCTGGCGACGAATATCAAACACGACGAGCAGTACGGTCCCGATGACATAGCTTATCTGGTCGGACGCAAGTGGCCGTCTTTCATGACATGCGGTGATATGCGGGCGCGGCGCGGTGCGACCATCGCGCCGTGTTTGTTTTTGGAGGGGAGATCCAAATGGCGACACGAAAGACGACGCGGATTCGCGTGGGTATCGGCGGCTGGAATTTCGAGCCTTGGCGCGGCACGTTCTACCCGAAGGATTTGACGCAAAAACGCGAACTCGAATATGCGAGCCGCGCGCTCACGAGCATCGAAGTGAACGGCACGTTCTATAGTTCGCAGAAGCCTGCGACCTTTGCGAAGTGGCACGACGAGACGCCTGACGATTTCGTGTTTTCGCTGAGGGCGCCGCGTTATGCGATGCATCGCCGTGTACTCGCCGAAGCGGGTGGATTCGATCGAGCGATTCTTCGCGAGCGGTGTACTGGAACTGCAGAACAAGCTCGGACCGGTCAACTGGCAGTTCGCGCCGACGAAGCAGTTCGACCCCGACGATTTCGAGAACTTCCTGAAGCTGTTACCGGCGAAAGTACAAGGCAAGGCGATTCGCCACTCGATGGAAGTGCGGCACGAGAGTTTCGCCGATGCGGCATTCGTCAAGCTGCTGCGCAAGTACAAGATGGTGGTGGTAGTGGCGGGCGATTCGAAGTATCCGCAGATCGCCGACGTGACGGCGCCGTTCGTTTATACGCGAATCGTGGGTACGACGGAAAAGCAGAAGAGCGGCTACGGCAAGGCGGCGCTCGATCGATGGACCGAGCGCGCGCGAGTGTGGGCGGCGGGCGGCGCGCCGGAGGATTTGGATACGTTCGGACCGGCGCCGAAAACGACGACGCGGGATGTTTTTCTGTATGTGATCAGCGGATACAAGGTGAGCAATCCGGCAGCGGCAATGGGGTTGGTAGCGCGGATTGAGAAGGCGAAGAAATGAGCGTGCGAGTCAAAGAGCCACGCCCGGCGCAAATCTAAGCCAACCCAATAATCGAATCAATAAGCTCAGCCTCGCCTTCGATACTTTCGTGGCCGACGAAGCGGGCCACGTCCATCCGTTCGTCTTCGAAAACATCGATCTCGATACGCTGGCCGACGACGGTCACGGAAACGAGGACGGTGTCCGGGCTATGTCGGCTAAGCGCATACGCGATCCTGGGCGCCGTCGAGCTTATTCAAGAGATCAAACAGCGGATGAGACATGGCGGCTCCTACTTTTTGAATCGGTTGTCGTTAAGCAATTTGATCGCTTTGCGCGCGTCTTTGACTTCATCACAGGCATGGTTTTGAATGTCGGTATACTTCGAATCGAGGTACTGACTTGGAAACTCGCGCAAGTCAGACCCTTTGCATTCCGTAGAGATGATATCGCAAGCATACATATCGCCACGGCTTACGCCAGCGACGTCCAGAACATCGACATTTAGCGGATCATGCTGGAACTCAATCGGTTGCGTACCACCGAGCAGAACAGCAGCGCCCTCGTTAGCGTCCCGAAATCGATTGGAGTCGAGAAGCGCTGTAGCGATCGTGCCGTTCGGCAGCATGTCACCCGGTCTCGCAAACCATGCCGCTAGACCGTCATTAGCCGGCAATCGAGGCGGAGTAGGAGACACATATCTAAGCAGATTCGACGTCGCGCGGTGCTCGCGCTTGAATAGAATAGCTGCGACGGCGTGAACGTAATAGAAAGCGGTCTGGGCGACCCGCTGCCACTGCGACTGTCGAGACGCTCCCTCGGCGAGATCGAAGTGGCAGCCAATTCTGCCCGTTTCGAGAGCGCGCTTGATCCTCCAGCGCGCATCGATCGGATCCATCTCGCTCACGTCCAGCATCGCCTGCAGCTTCACCATGAAAGACTGATCGTGCGACCAGTGGTACATGTCCTTTAAAAACGCTCGCATGCTCAGAGAGACGTGTAGCGCATGGTTGACGCTGATATTCGGTCTATCGCGCCAACGATGATACAGAGTGATGGACCACTTGTCGGCTCTGACTACGTTGCGCAATCGTGCCTCCTTTGAACACACTAGGACGACACAGTTAACACGACGCATCCGAACGGCAGTAGTGCTTTATTCCGAAAGACGAGGCGGCAGCGGCAAGCTCATCATCCAATGCAACACAGATGCTCATTGCGCGAAAAAATCGGGGCGACCCGAATCCGGCCCGCCCCGATGCCTGGTTACTCACTGCTCGTTAGCCAGGACGACGCCATCGACGCCGTGCCGGCCCGCGACAAAATCCTCACCGTACCAAACAAGGCTTCTTATTATCGAACTTCCAGTTCGGAATCAGGTATTGCATGGCAACGCCGTCATCGCGTGCGCTGAGCCCATGCTGCTGATACAGCGCATGCGCCTTTTCCACCTCGTCCATATCCAGCTCTACGCCCAAACCCGCCACCTCCGGTACCCGAACCTTTCCGCCGACGATCTTCAATGGATCGCGCGTCAAACGCTGTCCGTCCTGCCAGATCCAGTGCGTATCGATCGCCGTGATCTTGTCCGGTGCGGCAGCCGCGATGTGCGTGAACATCGCGAGAGACACATCGAAGTGGTTGTTCGAATGCAATCCCCACGTCAGCCCCCAGTTATTACACATCTGCGCTACGCGCACCGAGCCTTGCATAGTCCAGAAGTGCGGATCGGCCAGCGGAATATCGACCGATTGTAGTTGAATGGCATGGCCCATCTGATGCCAGTCGGTCGCGATCATGTTGGTCGCCGTTGGCAGGCCGGTCGCACGGCGGAACTCGGCCATCACTTCACGGCCCGAGTAGCCGTTCTCCGCGCCGCACGGATCTTCCGCATACGCGAGCACGTCGTGCTTGTCGCGGCACAGACGAACCGCCTCCGCCAGTAACCACGAGCCGTTCGGATCGAGCGTCACGCGCGCATTCGGGAAGCGTTCGGCCAGTGCCGTCACCGCTTCGATTTCCGCATCGCCCGCGAGCACGCTCCCCTTCAGCTTGAAGTCGTTGAAACCGTAACGCGTCTGCGCCGCTTCGGCGAGCCGCACGACCGCTTCCGGCGTCAGCGCGACTTCGGTTCGCACGCGCTCCCAGTCGTCCTTGCTATCCTCGCCCGATGCATACGGCAAATCGGTCTTGTTGCGATCGCTGACATAAAACAGATAGCCGAGCATCTCCACCTTATCGCGTTGCTGGCCTTTGCCGAGTAGAGCCGCGACCAGCACGCCGAGATGTTTGCCGAGCAGATCGAAGGTCTGCAGCCCGCGGCCCCCCCGAATCGCGGTCCGCGAATGCCGTGCGCACCTTGTTCAGAATGGCTTGCAGATTGCCGATCGACTAGCTGACAATATAAGTGCGCGTATCGTCGATGGTCTTGCGAATCGCCTCGCCGCCCGGCACTTCGCCGACGCCTGTATTACCGGCGCTGTCCGTCAGGATCACGATGTTGCGCGTGAAAAACGGACCGTGCGCGCCGGAGAGGTTCATCAGCATGCTGTCACGGCCTACGGAACGACGTGCAATTCGGTGACTTTCGGAGTGGCGTTGGGTTTGGCGATGTTGGACATGAGCGTGATCAGGTGAGTTGGATAAAAAATTAAGCGCGAAATCAGGCACGCGCGACGATCTCGACCCAGTTACCGCCCTTGCCGCCTTCGCATCGCGAAAGTAGCGTGAGCGCGCCAGTTTCGGCGTCGATGGAGTAAGCGGAAACGTGCGTGGACTTTTCGCCGCACGCCGCCAGAAAGCGCCCGGTCACGTCGATGCGAAAGCCGCGCGGCTGGGTTTCGGTATCGGTGAAGCCAGCGTAGGCCAACGCGCCGTCGTCCTGCACACGAAACGCGATCAGCCGGCTCGACGTGCGTTCCGAGACGTACACGAAGCGCCCGTCCGGCGTCACCTGAATATCGGCGCCCCAGATGAGCGTCGCGAGTTCGGCGGGATCGTTCCGCTTGCCGCTCGCGAAACTCGGCCGCGCGCGGCCCGGCTTCAGATGCGACAAGGCGGGCGCCGGCTCCGACAGCTTCATCGCGCCGAGCTTGCCAGTGTGCGGATCCAGCGCGAACGCGGCGACCGTCGCACGAAATTCGCTCACGACGTACAGCGTGGCTTCATCCGGCGAGAAACGCATGTGACGCGGGCCGAATTTCCCCTCGACCGGAACGACGTCGAGCGCATGCAGCGCACCATCGCGCAGGTCGAAGCAGTGAATCGTGTCCGCGCCGAGCGACGCCACATACATATGACGCCCATCGCGCGACGACACCGCGGAATGCGCGTGCTCGATGCCATCGGCGAATTGCAGCGTGGCGCCCCCGCCTTGCGCGATGCGCGTGGCGTCGTAAAGACTCGCGCGATGCTCGCCGTACGACGCGCCCAGCAAATAGCGCCCCGATGCGTCTGCCGAAAGATACGCGAGATTCGATTCGATCGGCGCGGCATGAAGACGCGTGAGCGTGCCCGCCTCAGCATCGAACGCGAAGGTCACGATGCCCGGCGGCTCGCCGCGTGTCGCGGCGTAGAGCGTGGCACCGTCGGGCGACCAGGCGAGCGGCATCACGTTCGCACCGGCGCGGTAGCACGTCTCCGGTGCGAGCGTGCCGCTGGCGGCATCGAGTCGATAAGCGCCGATCTCGCCGTCCGCCGCGTTGGATACGAATACCGAGTAAATCTGTGTCATGTCGAATTTCCGTGGTCTTCAGTGCACGTTGTGCGGCGCCAAATGGCCGCTGGGCGTGTCGTCTTCGCGCTTGTTGCGCGTGAGGAAACCCGCCGCCGTGATCAGCAATGTGATGCCGAGCGCATACAGACCACCCGACACCGAGCCGGTGTGCTGCTGAAGATACCCGAAAGATACCCGAAAGTCGCAGGCGCGAAGAAGCCGCCCAGGTTGCCCACCGAATTGATCAGCGCGATCACGCCCGCCGCGACGCGCGCATCAAGATAGTCTTGCGGAATCGGCCAGAACAGCGACGAAGCCGCCTTGAAGCCGATGGCCGAAAAACAGATCGCGACGAACGACAGCACCGGATTGCCGGTCGTCGATACGAATAGCCCGTACGCCGCGGTAACGAGAGTCGTGGCCATCCACGCCTGCTGGAAGCGGAAGCGCGCGGAGAGCATCGAGAACACATACATCGCGACCATTGCGATGAGCCAGGGAATCGTATTGAACAGGCCAACCTGGAAGTCGGTGAGACCGCCCATCTTGCGGATGATCGTCGGCAGCCAGAAGGTCGCGGCGTAGATCGTCAACTGGATCGCGAAGTACAGGAAGCAGAACAGCAGAATCTGCGGGTTTTTCAGCAGTTTGAGCAGGCACGTGACGGCCGCCACTCGCGGCCACGCGCTCGGCCTGCTCGTTGGCGATCGTGTCGGCAAGCGTGCTGCGTTCGGCGGGCGTGAGCCAGTGTGCGTCGGCGATGCGCGATTTCAGCAGCATCCAGCCCACGCCGCACAGGAATACGGAGAAAACGCCTTCGATGATGAACATCCACTGCCAGCCCTTGAAGCCCAGACCGGTGATCGACAGCAGACTGCCTTTGATATGGCCCTAAATTACGAACGCGAACGCGGAACTGCCGAGAAACACCACAATGGCCTTGCCGCGTTCCTTCTGCGGCAGCCATTGCGTGAAATAAAACACCACGCCCGGAAAAACCCCGCCTCCGCCACGCCAAGCAGAAAGCACAGCACGTAGAACGAGGTGTCGTTCTACACGAACGCTATCACTGCCGCGACGATGCCCCACGTTCCCATGATGCGCGTGAGCCAGGCGCGTGCCGTACTTCTGCATCACACGTTCGACGGCACTTCGAACAGCGCATAACCGACGAAGAAGAGCCCGTTGCCCAGTCCATACGACACCGCACCGATACCGAGATCGGCCTGCATATGCTAATTCACGAAGCCGACGTTCACACGGTCGATGTATTCGCGATGAACATGACGAGAAACAAAGGCAGCACGTGCTACTTGACCTTCGAACTTGCCGATTCGAGCAGGTCGTCGGACGAGGTGGTGGGTGGATTGCAAGGGTTTTTCCAGTCTCGACTGCGGTCTGCCATGGCAAGCATAACTAACCATGAGGACATCTTATAATAAGGATCATTCATGTTGCTCGCAGCGCCGAATTGACGATTCACACGCGCGACGACATGATGTGTTGTCCGACATCTGCCGCTAACGCCTGCATTGCGCGGCACGTGCTGCTCTGCGATGTCCGATGACACCCGCTCACTCTTAATGATCCTCTTAATGATCCGCATAGATGGCCAGTCTCACCGATAAAGTCGTCGCAACACTCGTCGAGATATCAAGCGCAACGCGCTGCGTCCCGGCGACAAGATTTCCACCGAAGCCGCGCTGATGAAGTAACTTGCGGTCAGCCGCTCGGTCGTGCGCGAAGCCATGTCGCGATTACAGACGGCGCATGTCGTGGAGACGCGGCACGGCGTCGGCACGTTTATTCTTGCGCCCGCAGATCGCGAGTCGGTACGTCTGCCGGATGCGAATCTGTCGAGTTTGCTCGACATCATGGCGATCATCGAATTCCGCATCGATCTGGAAGGCGCGGCGGCGCTTGCCGCGGGCCGGCGCACAGAGAAGCATCTGAAGCAGATTGCCGCCGGGCGTTTCGAGGTACAGGTCCTCAGCAGCAGTACCGATGTCCTGGAACACGACGTCGAGTTTCATTTGCCGCTCGCGCGCGCGAGCGGCAATTGCTATTCTACGATGTGCTGAGTTAGATGGGACGGGGCGTGAGTCCGCACATGCGGCCGGGCAAGGCGGAGATTGCCGAACTGGATCAGATCGAGCGATTGTGGCACGTGTTGAGCTAGCACAAGGCGACCTCTATCGGGCGATCGTGCGACAAGACGCCGACGACGTGCTCGCCGCGATGCGGATGCACTTGAGCAATAGCCGCGAGCGCCTGAGAGATGTGCACCGTGCTTCTGGTCAGTGAGTGCGGTTGGTGTTATTGCTCTGGGTTTGGGCAGTGCTGCCTGCGTATCTAAGTAAGTCAGAAGTAGCGTATGGTATGTATAGTAGAGGTTAACAAGCTCGCCACTTTTTACTGGATAACTACCTCGGCCCGTTTCGCGTCAAAGGTTTACGCGCTCAATAACTCCGGTATGAAGTCGCGGATTACGGCGCGAAGCCGGGACAACTTTCGTGACTTTTGCAGAATCACGAAGTTGCCAAGAAAGCGCCAACAGCCAAACGGCTGCGGTGCTCACAGGGTTGTTCACAGACCGATAACATGCCCTGGTGCCAGTAAGCCGACGCGATTGCCTTCTCCTTCTATTTGCCTCGCCAAGCATTCCATCCATGCCCTCAAAAATCCGCAACTCCCTGCTCTGGATTCTCGAACCCTTCGACGGTGATGAGACGTTTCTTCACAAACAAATGTTTGGCTGCGACGCGGCCTACATCGATGGGCTGTTGTGCCTCGTGATTGCGGA
This sequence comes from Candidatus Paraburkholderia calva, assembly GCA_001184395.1. Classification (GTDB taxonomy): domain Bacteria; phylum Pseudomonadota; class Gammaproteobacteria; order Burkholderiales; family Burkholderiaceae; genus Caballeronia; species Caballeronia calva. The sequence goes on from LFLF01000028.1 coordinate 25,024, forward strand.
CCGCAACGAGCCGTGGAATGGGCTGCTGGTCTGCACGTCGCAGGATCGCCATGAGGCGTTGATGGAGGAACTCCCGGCATGTGGCCGCACAAGGTGCTCGGCAAATGGCTTTACGTGCCGCAGGGCGATATCGCGTTCGAGGACACCTGAAGCAGGTCATCGAACTGGTGTTTGCCCGCGATGGGCGCATCGGCGTGGAGCCGAAGCCGTGCCGGAGGCCTCGGCACGGCTAGGTCTCGAAGTTCTTGCGTGAAGTGGGCGAACTTCAACAAAAAAAGCCCGCGCTTTTGCGCGGGTCTTCGACGTGATGCCTGAGGAGAGGAGAGAAAACACCTGAGGCCTACTCCCTCACTCCACCGTCACCGACTTCGCAAGATTCCGCGGCTTATCCACGTCCGTGCCACGCGCGCACGCCGTGTGATACGCCAGCAACTGCAGCGGTACCACGTGCAGAATCGGCGACAGCGCGCCGTAGTGTTCCGGCATGCGGATCACGTGAATGCCGTCTTCGCTTACGATCCGCGTGTCCGCATCCGCGAACACATACAGTTCACCGCCGCGCGCGCGCACTTCCTGCATGTTCGACTTGAGTTTTTCCAGCAGCTTATCGTTCGGCGCGACCGTGACCACTGGCATTGCTTCCGTCACAAGCGCGAGCGGCCCGTGCTTCAACTCGCCAGCCATATACGCCTCCGCGTGGATATATGAAATTTCCTTCAACTTCAGCGCGCCTTCGAGCACGATCGGATAGTGCAGCCCGCGCCCGAGGAACAGCGCATTTTCCTTGCGCGCGAACTCCTCCGACCACGCGATGATCTGCGGCTCTAGCGCCAACACGCTATTGAGCGCCGCCGGCAGGTGGCGCAGTTGTGCGAGATACGCCACTTCCTGTTTCGCATCGACGAAACCGCGCATTTTGGCGAGCGTGATGGCCAGCACGAACAGCGCAGTGAGTTGCGTCGTGAACGCCTTCGTCGATGCCACGCCGATCTCCGTCCCCGCGTGCGTCAGGAACGCGAGTTCCGTCTGACGCACCATCGCGCTCGTCGCGACGTTGCAGACGGCGAGCGTGTGCTTGTGACCGAGCGACTGCGCATGCTTGAGCGCGGCGATCGTATCCGCCGTTTCGCCCGACTGCGAGATCGTCACGACCAGCGCCTTCGGATTGGGCACCGACTCGCGATAGCGATATTCGCTCGCGATTTCCACCTGCGTTGGAATCTTTGCGATGGATTCGAGCCAGTACTTTGCCGTCAGCCCCGAGTAATAGCTCGTGCCGCAAGCCAGAATCAAAATGCTGTCGATGCCCGCGAACACTTCGTCCGCACTGTCGCCGAACAGCTTCGCTTCGAAGCTGTCGCTTTGCGGAATCGTGTCGGTGATCGCGCGCGGTTGCTCGAAAATTTCCTTCTGCATGAAGTGACGATACGGCCCGAGCTCCACCGCGCCGCCATACGACGACACCGTGCGCACTTCGTGCTGCGCCGGCATGCCTTCGCGATCAAAGATCTTCACGCCGTCCAGCGCAAGTTCGACGACATCGCCTTCTTCCAGAAACGCGAAACGGTTCGTACTGCCCGCGAGCGCCAGCGCATCGGATGCGAGGAAATTCTCACCCTCGCCCACGCCGACCACGAGCGGCGAACCCTGACGCGCGCCGACCACCGTATGCGGCTGATCCTTGTGGATCGCCCCGATCGCATACGCGCCATGCAGTTGCTTCACGGCGTCGCGGACAGTCTGGAAAAGATTGCCGCGATACATGCTATGGATCAGATGCACGATGACTTCCGTATCGGTCTGCGTGACGAACTCATAGCCCTTGCCGCGCAGCATCTCGCGCAGCGATTCGTAGTTCTCGATGATGCCGTTATGTACCAGTGCCACCGTATCGCGCGAGAAGATCGGATGCGCGTTGTGCGTCACCGGCGCGCCGTGCGTTGCCCAGCGCGTGTGCGCGATTCCAGTCACGCCGGTGAGTTGTGTCTCGCGGACCTGATCGTCGAGATCGGCCACGCGCGCGGTGCTGCGCGCGCGACGCGGACCGCCGCCGCTCAAAATGGCGACGCCGCACGAGTCGTATCCGCGATATTCGAGTCGGCGCAGTCCTTCGACGAGCACCGGAACGATGTTACGTTGCGCAACCGCGCCAACAATTCCGCACATGGGGCGTTGATCCTCAGATGACTTCGATTCACGGCGCGAGCGCTATGCGCGCGCCCGATCAGCTCTTCTTCTTGGTCGGCCGGACATAGTCCGTGCGGCTGACCTGATTCTTTTCGTTCAGCACCAGTTTGCCTTCGCTGACGTCCTTCCAAACCGTCGTGCCCGCCGCGATGGTCACGCCGTTCGCCACGCGCACCGGCGCAACGAGTTGTGTGTCCGAGCCGACGAATACGTCATCGCCGATGATCGTGCGATGCTTGTTCGCGCCATCGTAATTGCAGGTGATCGTGCCCGCGCCGATGTTGGTGCGCGCGCCGATATCCGCGTCGCCAATATAGGTGAGATGGTTTGCCTTGGCGCCGCGGCTGAGCACCGCATTCTTCACTTCGACGAAGTTGCCGACGTGCGCTTCGTCGCCGAGCGCGGCGCCGGGACGCAGCCTCGTGTACGGGCCGAGTACGACCTTCGAGCCGGCGGTCGCGTCTTCGATATGCGTGTAGGCGTCCACGCGCGTGCCCGCGCCGATGACAGCATTGCGGATCACGCAGTTCGGGCCGATGCTCACGTTGTCGCCCAGTGTCACACGGCCTTCGAACACGCAGTTCACGTCGATCGAGACATCCGCGCCGCATTCGAGCGAGCCGCGCACGTCGATCCGCGCCGGATCGGCGAGCGTCACGCCGGCCTCCAGCAGCGCATACGCGACATTGCGCTGATGCACGCGCTCCAGTTCCGCGAGTTGCACCTTGCTGTTCACGCCGAGCGTTTCCCACTCGGCGTCCGGCTGCGCGGTGACCACTTCGATGCCCGCGTCGATGGCGTGCTCGACCACATCGGTCAGATAGAACTCGCCTTGCGAATTGTCGTTCTTAAGCGCCGCGAGCCAGTCTGCCAGTTGACGCGTCGGTGTCACGATGATGCCCGTATTGATCTCAGCGATCTCCAGTTCGTCTTGCGTCGCATCTTTTTGTTCGATGATCTTTTGCACGCTGCCTTTCGCGTTGCGCACGATGCGCCCGTAGCCTGCCGGATCGTCCACCGTGACGGTCAGCACGCCGTAACGCTCGGACCCGGCGGCGAGCAAACGCTTGAGCGTGCTCGTGCGCGTGAGCGGCACATCACCGTACAGCACCAGCGTGGGAACCGAGGGATCGAGCAGCGGCAAGGCCTGCTGTACGGCATGGCCGGTGCCGAGTTGCCGGTCTTGCGCAGCGAACTGCACATCCGGCGCGCCGACGGCTTCGCGGACCTGCTCCGCGCCGTGCCCGACGACCACGACGAGGCGCGTCGGGGCGAGCGTGCGCGCCGTATCGATGACATGAGAGAGAAGCGGCTGGCCCGCCAACGAATGAAGCACTTTCGGCAGTGCGGAACGCATGCGCTTGCCCATGCCAGCAGCCAGAATCACGATATTCATCGCTGAAATGTTGCTGAATTTGAAGAGACGGTCATGGTAGCACGCAGATTCCGCAGCGCAGCGCCTCGTGCGACGCCGCCGAAAATGCTGCTGCGCCTTATCCGGCGCGGCTTACAGGTCGTCGAACTGAACGATGGAATGGCATTGGGCGCGCTCTGGGCGTCGCTTGCGCACGGTTTTTCGTCGAACGCGATATCGCCTTGTGGATCGGTGCGGCCGGTCGCGCGCGATTTCGAGAAACCGAACAGCTTGCGATCCATCCGATGCGACGGCACCACATTGGTGAGTGCGTTGAACATGTTGTCGGTGCGGCCCGGAAATCGCTTGTTCCATTCGTTAATGAGCGCCTTTATCTCAGCGCGCTTCAGGTTCGGCTGACTGCTGCACAGGTTGCACGGAATGATCGGGAATTCGCGCAGTTCGGCGTATTTCTCGAGATCGCGTTCCTTCACGTAGGCGAGCGGGCGGATCACGACATTCTTGCCGTCTTCGAATTGCAGCTTGGGCGGCATGCCCTTCAGCTTGCCGCCGTAGAACATGTTGAGCAGCAGCGTCTGCAAAATGTCGTCGCGATGATGGCCGAGCGCGATCTTGGTTGCCCCGAGTTCGCTCACCACGCGATACAGAATGCCGCGCCGCAGACGCGAGCCCAGCAAGCAGGTCGTCTTGCCTTCCGGCCAGCCGCTTGACGATGCTGTACGTATCCTGATTCTCGATATGGAATGTCGAGCTTGCTCCGATAGTCCGGCAGCACGTGCTCCGGAAAGTCCAGCTGCTTCTGGTCGAGATTCACCGCGACGATATCGAAGTCGATTGGCGCGCGTTCGCGCAGGCTCATGAGGATATCGAGCATCGCGTAGCTATCTTTGCCGCCGGACAGGCAGACCATCACACGGTCGCCGTGCTCGATCATGTTGAAGTCGCCGATCGTCTGGCCGATCTGCCGCGCGAGCCGCTTGAAGAGCTTGTTGTTCTCGTATGCTTCCTTTTGCTCCCGCTTCGTCAGCGGGTCGCGTGCGGACTTGTCGTGGTCGAGCGTTTCGGTCGTGTCGCGCGCGTTCATGCTCGCTCTTCCTTGATGCGGAAGACTTCGACGCCCACCGCGTCGCAATCGGGATAGACGTCGGGCTTTTCCGTTGATACCGCGACGGCGCGTACGCTCGGATGCCCCAGCAACGCTGCCGCGACGTCATCGCACAGCGTTTCCTGCAGATGGATATGGCCGAGCTTCACGCGATCCGCGATGGTCGAACGCATGAAGTCGTAATCGATCACTTCCTGCAACTTGTCCGCGACCGGTGTCGACAGCGCGAGCGGCACGTACAGTTCGACGTTGATCACGACGCGTTGCTCGCCGCGCTTCTCGAAGTCATGCACACCGATGTTGATGCGCACTTCGTAGTTGCGCAGAAAAAGCCGACGGCAATCGGTCAGCCGGGGGTGCGAAAGAGCGACAAGCATGTGTTTCCCAATAGTGATTCAGGGCACGTTCCGTTGGTTCGCGCCGAACATGTACATCACGTCGCGCGGGCTCGGCACCAGATGCTGGCCGCCATCGACCACCAGCATCGAGCCGGTGACGCCGTGCGCGTTTGCCAGATAGCACGCAGCCTGCGCTACGTCTTCCACGCGCGACGCACGGTTCAGCGGCGTCACGCGATGCGCCGCTTCGAACGACTCGGGCGTCTGTCCCACCGAAATCAGCGTCAGGCCCGGCGCGAGGCCCACCACGCGCAGTTTCGGCCCCAGCGCCTGCGCCAGCGCGACGGTGGCGTTTTCGAGCGCTGCCTTGGTCAGCGTGTACGACAGGTAATCCGGATTCATGTTGTACAGCTTTTGATCGAGCACATTGATGACGACGCCGCGCCTTGTGTCGTCGTGCGCGGCTTCGTCGGGCGTGATCTCGTGCAGCATGCGCGCGAGCAGCACGGGCGCGGCGACGTTCACGGCGGTCATTTCCAGCAGTTTGGCGTAGCCGAAATCCGTCGCGGTGTCTTCGTCGAATTGCGATGCGCAATTCACCACGCAATTCAGTCCGCCGAAGGCTTCGACGCACGCCGGCACGAGCCGCGCGACCTGCGCTTCGATGCCGAGATCCGCCTTCAGTGCGACGGCGCGCCGTCCGAGCGCTTCGATTTCGGCGACGGCATCGCGCGCATCGGCTCCCGAGCCGCCGTAGTGCACGGCGACATTCCAGCCCTGATGCGCAAATTCCAGCGCGATGCCGCGCCCGACTCGCTTCGCCGCGCCGGTCACGAGAACCGCGCGAGGACGGGGGTCGGAAGCAGAAGACGGCGAGTTGGCGGAAGAAAACGGCGTGGGAGCGCTCATTTACAATATTGGGATGAATGCGAATGCTCGAAAGACCGACAGTTTACCTGCTCCGGGTGCTGAAGCGCTCGCGCAATCTGAAGCGTTGACCGACCTGATCCGCGAGCGCATCGTCGCGGCGGGCGGCTGGTTGTCGTTCGATCGTTATATGGATCTAGCGCTTTACGCGCCGGGTCTCGGCTATTACGGCGGCGGCACGACGAAATTCGGGCGGCGCGCGGAAGATGGCAGCGATTTTGTCACCGCGCCGGAGCTTTCCCCGCTCTTCGCGACGACGCTCGCGTGGCCGGTCGCACAGGCCTTGCGCGACAGCGCCACACGGCATCTGATGGAGTTCGGCGCGGGCACCGGCAAGCTCGCGGCGGGCTTGCTCAAGGCGCTGCATGATCTGGGCGTGGAGTTCGGCACTTACTCGATCGTGGATTTGTCCGGCAAGTTGCGAGTGCGGCAGCGCGAGACCATCGAGAAACTGGCGCCGGCGTTCGCCCACAAGGTCGAATGGCTCGATGCGTTGCCGGACGCTTTCGAAGGTGTCGTGATCGGCAACGAAGTGCTCGATGCAATGCCGGTAAGGCTCGTGGTGCGCAAACTCGGCGCGTGGCACGAGCGCGGCGTGGTGTGGCTCGACGGACGTTTCGCGTTCGACGACCGGCCCGTGGCGTTGGATGCGCAAGTCGAGCTGATCGATACCGCGATCGACGAAGCGAACGACGAGGAGTCATTTGCCGAGTATCTGACGGAGACGCACGAGGCAGCGCTCGGCTTTACCAAGACCGTTTGCACGATGCTCACGCGCGGGGCGGCGTTTTTTATCGATTACGGATTCCCGCGGCGCGAGTTTTGTCATGCGCAGCGGGCCGCGGGGACATTGATGTGCCATTACCGGCATCGCGCGCACGTCGATCCGTTTTTGTATCCGGGATTGCAGGACATTACCGCGCATGTTGAATTCACCGGCATCGCCGAGGCGGGGACGGAGACCGGGGCGGACTTGCTCGGGTTCACGTCGCAGGCGCGGTTTCTGATGAATGCCGGTATCACCGATGTGCTCGATGAACTCGATCCTTCCGATGTCAAACAGTTTTTGCCTGCGGCTAATGCGGTACAGAAGCTTTTGTCGGAAGCCGAGATGGGCGAGCTGTTCAAGGTGATCGCGTTTTCGCGCGGTATCGAGGGGACGCTCGAGGCGTTTTCCACCGGCGATCGGTCGCATACGCTATGAGGTCGCGAATATGATTCGCTGGGTACTCACCATGTTCATCGCGCTTGCGATTCTTTCCGGGTCAATGCCCTGGCTTCGGAAGATCGGAATTGGACGCTTGCCCGGCGATATCAATCTTCGCTTTTGCGAGAAGGAGTATTCGTTTCCTTTTATGTGGACTTTGGTTTTGTCGATCGTTCTTTCGTTGATTGCGCGGATGCTGTGAGGCTTTTGGGGGGTTATTGCCGTGGGAGTTTTCGATTGGCGGCGTCGCCACGCTGCGTCTTTTATTGCGGTAACCGACCACAAAACCCCGAGACGCCTACGGCACAAAAAAGCACCCTCACCCACCCAACCCCCTCTTGCAATTGACGATAGCGGTTTCAGAAAGATCCACCTCCCGCAACAGCTTGAATAGTGTTTCATCGTTGATCGCTTGAGCGGCGCGCAGCCGCAGCAATTCAGCGCGCTCAGCCCCCAGCGCGGCCATTTTCAACCGCGTCTCGACCATCTCGCTCTTCTTGGCAGCGACCCGGGGCGCTTCCTTATTCCCGAGCGATTCCAGCCGCCGCTCGTACATTACCATGACACGCGCAGTCAAATCCGCACATCGCGCGGACGCGGTTTCGTCCATCTGCTCGACGAGTTCGTCATGCGTATCGTCGATCGTGCGAATCACGGCCTGGGCCGCGCGGTGCCGCGCCATGCGTTCCTCGGTCGCGTGTGGATTGCACAAGTGCTTCGCACCACGCAGCAAGATCGGCAGGCCGACCACCGCGATCAGCAGCGAAGCCAGAATCATTGCCGAGGCAATGAAAATCGCCAGATCGCATCCTTCCAGCGGCGTGCCGTTGTCCAGCGTCACCGGCAGCGATAACACGCCCGCCAGCGTCACCGCGCGCGCATGCCGCAATGGTCGTCATCGCCAGCGTGCGAAACCCCGGCGCCGCGCTTTCGATGCCGTGCTTCACCGCACTGCGGCTCGCGAACCAGCGTAGGCAGTACACCCACACGAAGCGCAGCGCATACAGCGCCAGCACCGTCGCGACGACATAGCTGATCAGCAGGCCGACCTGCCGCGAGCCGTCGTGATGCGCTTCGATCAGCGTCTGCCCGAGAATGTGCGGAAACTGCAGCCCGGGCAGGATGAACACCATGCCGTTGAAGACGAATTCGATCATCGTTCAAGTATTCGCCATGCGCACGCGCACCACGCTCGGAATGCCGTCGCGCAGGCTCTAGATGTTCATCATCATGCCGCCGGACATCGCCGCCAGAATGCCCGAACAGTCGATGCGCTCCGCTACCACATAAGCGGCGAAAGGGATCATTGACGCGGCCTATCTCCGCCAGCGCGAACGAAAGCGCCCGAAGCCCAAGGTGAAGCCGCGCCCTATCTCGAACGCTGCCGCGAATCGAGATGCCCGGTTTGCCGCGAGAGTTGAAGCTGTACGACTGGCCCACCTAGATCGGCAGGACGCTATAGCGCGAGGCATGAGATTCAAGGTTGATAAGGCGTGGCCGTATGCTGCGATACGACATGGCGGCTGAAGTGTCGAAAACCGCAGGATTATTGACTGATGTTCCAAGTGAACCGGAAACGTTTTGAATCGCAGAAACAGAAAAGCCGTAGGATTCCGGCCAGGGAACTCTACGGCTTTTGTTCATTAACGGCTATGCGGTGAGGCAACCGCACCCGCTAACATATTCTGCATCACCCTTCAAAAAAAGGGAGGGATTGGATGGATATGGAAGAAACGCCCTATTGTCCTACGGTTGTCCTACCGTGCATCAATGACTTCGATTATAGGCGGTCGTCTGTGTAACACAAAATAGCAGAATGGTCGCTTCGGACACTCCCGCTGCACGTCCGAGAGGCTTAGAACACGTTTCTTAGTGCGTCCCGCCCTTCGCGGAGCGCGGCCTTTCGCCCGCTTCGGCCTGCCGGAGACCAGCCGCGCGAGTCCGTTCAACTTCCGCAATAAACTCGTGATCGAACGGCGGAATATTTTGGAGAAGTTCGTCAAGACTCGGAGCGCGTTTGGTGTTGCCCGCGTCATCAATCACGGTAATGCCAAGCAGGACGTTCAGGCGGTCGATAGCCATAACCTTCACGGTATCCTTGACGCGCTCGCCGCGTAGGAACTTCAGGAGGTGATTAATCACTTTCTTTTCGTTCCACAGTTCCGTGGGTTGGGCGTCCTTTAGGCGGGCCGCAAGACGCGCCTTAAAATACGGGTTATACTCAGCCGCCATCCCCAACGCGTCCCGCATTATCCAGACTCGCATTGTATTTAATCATTTCGAATGCGTCGATAATCGCCAGATCGCGCGGAATGCCTTCGATCAGTAAATCCACGAATTTGTCGAAGCACTCCGCGCACTCCTTCGCGAAGTCCGCGTCAACAAAATCGCCGGGGCTGTAATTGAGTTGGCTCAGGTTATTCGCCGTTTGTTTATCGCTAATGCTTTGATTCTACTATCGTTTTACATTGATTGGTCGCGCACTTTCGCCGTTCGATTACGCCGCAAATAATCGCCGGTTCAGAGCGGTTACACAGTCGATCCTGAACAATTCCTAAAGCTTTATCCCACCAAGCACTCCAGCCCAAACCATGTTGAGCGAATTGCAGGAAGCAGGCATATTAACGCTTAAATCCTGCATTTTTCGACGAGGTGCGGATGGGTCCGAAGACGCCCGTGACCGAGGAAGATTTCTTCCGTCAACCGCTCGAGAACAGATCAACTTGAAGCATCCGCTGGTCGGCTTGGCTCGCGGGAAAACGTCGG
>LFLF01000274.1 GCA_001184395.1 Candidatus Paraburkholderia calva
CTATAGTATAAGGGCGTAGGCTAATTCATTGTCTAGGTAGCTTTTCTTGAAAGACTAAGATTTTTGTAAATACAATCAGTCCATCGATAGGCCCTTCTTGTCTTAATGATAACTCCGTCAAAGGGCTTTCTCTGAATGTCCGCAAGCATCGTACTTCTCCTGCCCAATAGAACACCCCCTTGCCTTTTCTCGCCTTAACTCCTTACCGTGCCTGAATCTCCTCTCATGAGCCTTGCCCTTCAAAAAGTCTATTTATGAGGTTCGGGTGTTGATATCGGTAACTCTTTCTCATATTCTAATACAGGAAATCGACCCGACCTTAAATCAATTGAATTGAGTGCTTTTCTTAATTATCACTACTCCCATGAACGGAACACTAACATATTCTTTCAAGTGTCAAGCGAGGAAAGTAATCTTTCTGACTTCCCAACGATCTCCCGTTGTAAGCCAGACGCGGGACCTAAATCCACTTCAACGCTAGGGAGCTCTAACGTGCCATTTAGTAGCACTCATGGGATCTGGTCAACAAAGGTGTAACTATGAAGTCAGTCGGGGAGAGGAGCGAAAAGCGATAACTAAAAAATCTCCCCAAGTAGGATTCGAACCTACGACCAATCGGTTAACAGCCGACCGCTCTACCACTGAGCTACTGAGGAACAATGGTATACCCTATTCAGGTAAGACTTGATCATCCGAGACTGTTCCAAAACTCTCTGCCATTTTAGAGGCACTACTCGTAGTAGAACTGAGAATAGGGTGGAACGATTATTCATAGTAATGAGAATCTATACCGGCTGTACCGATTATATGTCGGATAGGCGCCCGCCCCCAAGCCAGTGTCCATCTTCATGAAATGACATTGGTAGACGGGTTGGGACCAGCCTTGTATCCCGGTGAACAATGTTCCACTGATTAGGCGGGGACAGGATTTGAACCTGCAATCTTCAGGTCATGAGCCTGATGAGTTGACCAATTCCTCTACCCCGCTTCTTCCCCTTCTCTTTACTTACCTTTCCTGACCTCGCAGACCCACCGCTCCGATTGAGTACAAAGCCCCGTGGGCGGCTAGGGAAAGATAACAACTTTCTTTTTCTAACGCTATTCTTAAATTCTGAACGACTATGTATTCTGTTCTATGTTTCATCTTAGAGATCCCGCTAATAATAATAAAAAGAGGCCGATCTCTATTTAAGATAAAAGAACTGTCAAGAAGAGTTTCGCTCCGTCCTCTTGATTTTGCTTTTTTCTTTCTATC
>LFLF01000275.1 GCA_001184395.1 Candidatus Paraburkholderia calva
CGAATGTCGTGAGTCGGTTGAAAGCGCGGTGGGCCGAAGAGCATGCCGCGTGGAGCCGGCGTGACCTGTCGAAGTCATACTACGTCTATTGGTGGGTCGACGGGATTCACACCAAGCTGCGCAGCGAGAACGCCTATGGCCAATGCCTGCTGGTGATCATTGGCGTGAAGCCGGGTGGGAACAAAGAGCGCGTGGCTCTTCTTCGTCGAGCCGGGAATATCGACGTCGGTAATAAACGCGACCATCGCGAGAGGACGGCCCTCCTGCCGGCCGATTTTTCCGTCAGCGCGCTGCCATTCACAACGGAAAATCGTGCCGGGCGAATCGGCCAGCAATGTCACGGTGCGGATTTCGTCGGGATCTTTAGGCTGTCAAGCAAAATCAGCAACTGCTGCGACCATGCACCGTCGGCGGGATCGTAGATCTTGTCGCCATCGTGGATCACGACATGCGCTTCGACGCCGATGGTCGCCGAAGCCTTGACGATCATCTTGCCTAGCGCGCGCAGGACTGCCGTCGCGCGGCCCGAATTCGCCTGACGGATCGCGAGATCGCCACGTGTGAGCGCCTGTTCGGGTTTGGATTGGTTTTCTGTTGCGCCATCGATCTCTTTCTAGGTCTAGGGTGTCGTTGCGACATTCGATGGAAGCGCATGTTCAAATCATCTTCAAAGATAGGACGTGCCGCGCGGGCCGGCAAATCCGGTGGCAATTGCCCATTGCCCGAATTACCTTGCGTGCATTTTCTTCGCGCACTCAAGTTTACGCACGAACGGCCGATATTCTGGACTAACTCATCCGACCCGCGTCGTCACTTACCGTATTGTCACTCGAACCGTGTGTCCTTATCGCCGTCTGTCCGCACGCGGCCGCCTTGCGCATGCCGAGGCGGATGCACGGACATCCGGCGCCGGTGCCGGCATGCTGAAGCTGCTCGCTCCCGCAGCGCAGCCGCCGCGGTCGACGGCATCACGCTCTCGACCCATCTGCAGCCTACAGCCTGCCGCATCAGCGCGAGGTCGGCTACGAAGCGCTTCTGCGCGGCAGTGCCTGCGACGGCACGCTCGTCACGCCGTTCGATCTCTTCGCGCGCACCATCGTCGCGGGACGACTCAATGAACTAAGGCAATGCTGATTAAGTCCACCGCTTGTGCTTGTCAGGTGTTATAGAGCGCACGTGCAAGGAGAAAGGCAAACGACGATGAAGCAGCAGACGCTGGCGATGGCCGCGGATCAAGGTGCGGGG
>LFLF01000276.1 GCA_001184395.1 Candidatus Paraburkholderia calva
CTTGTGGATAAAATGAATGATATTTGGAAAATATAATCCATTTTTTGTGCTCGCATTTTGAGATTTTTGATCAATCCCACCCACCTATCCTGAGTGAAGTTTTATACTTCTAAGCATTGAGGACAATGCTTCGTTTATGTTTGGGGGAAGTGAATAGTGAATACACATTCACTAAGGTCGGGGAAAGCATAAAAATGAGGTATATTTTCCAAATTTTTAATGAGATTCAACTCGTTCTTCATGAAATAGCAAGATTTTTGACTTGGAGTTTGTATGTGTTGATAAAGATTTTGTTTGCTTTTTGTACTTGTAGATATATGCCATGAAAATGCTAAGCCTTGCACATCTTGAATGAACATCTTACTGGCCTATTGCTTGAGTATTTTGTGGAAATTTTCGGGCATTGGTCGATGATATAATTGATGAAAATTTTGTTTTTTGTTAGATGCCACGAACTTTGTTGCATTTTTCACATTTTCATGTATTTGGAGAAAAGTTTAGTCCATTAAACGTCATTGTTTTTAAAGCACAACGTTAGAGGAATATTCTTTCGTGAAGGTGTAATGCATGGTTTTGGCCATTTTGGGGGTGAGTAGTGCTCTTATAACATTTCTAAATAGCACATTGTTCTAGCCAACTTTTAAAATGATTAAGGCCAAGAATTAGAAAATTCTTGTTTGGATGTTTTTTGAGTGATAGGAACAATAAGCCCCATGGGCATTAGTCTAATAAAAGCCAAAAGGCAAGCAATCAAGAAAAAAAGAAAGGAAAAAAAAATCAGAGAACTAAAACACTTCTATGTGTTTAAGTCTATGGGAACCCGGAGGGCCGTAGAGCTTTTGCTCTTAATGGTCGATGGGATATTGTGCGAGGTAAGCCCTTATGATTTAAAGTTGGCAAGAAAAACTCCAAATAAATAAGTGTAAATCTTTAGGTGTTTTAAGAGCATGAAATGCCAACTTTCTCATCCAAGCATGTATTGCATTGTTCATAGATAATTTTCTTGTGCCACACACTTTTTATTTTATACACGATGGCACTTAGTGGACTGATATAAGTACGTGTAATGCATGAACCTGTGGATATTTGTGGTAGGAATTTGTGGAGGTCAGAGCACCAGTTTTGAGACGATATATGCTCGAATTTCTTCCATTTTGATGCATGTGCATGATTCAGTGGCGTGGTGCAATGAAATGTTGTGTGAGTCCTTAAAAATGCATGGTGC
>LFLF01000277.1 GCA_001184395.1 Candidatus Paraburkholderia calva
CTAATTTCTACACTACATCACTCATCCTCATCTTCAGATTTTTATAATATACATCTCACATACTTCAATATCAATAATCCTGTTCAACATCTAACTTCTTAAAAGTAGGAAAATAACTCCAGCTCTCGTACGGCACGGTCATGTCTTATGAAATCTCCTGCCCTTCCGTGTCTGTATCAAACGCAAACTCCGTATTTTTTCGAGGTGTGCTACTCGCTGGTCGTCAGTCGGTTCTGCTTTGCGCAAGTCGCAAGCCGGTCCCGACTTGAGTTATCCTGTTTGCGCTCTTCTGCTCAGGCTCTCTGTTCTGCTTTGTCAACACGCTCCCCGCTCAGAGCCAAGTGGCTTTCCTTGCATATTATCACAACCGAGTTGCGAGGCTTGGTGACTGTTGGCCACTCTCATCTACTTGAGTCGCAACTCTGACTGTCGCGTTACGCTTTACTCATCTCGCAACTCGGTTCAGGCTTGAATGTCCTTGTTGCCAATTCGAGCTACCTACTCGCGCACTCTGTTTGTTCTCTGTTCAGTTCTTCCCTGGAATATGCGGCTCCTCGGTTCTGGGCTGCGCTTCCTGAGTTACGGGTTGCGCTACTGAAGTGCGAGTTGCGCTGCTTCCTCTTAATCCGGACATCCTGGGGTGCTCATTCCATCACCTGCTGACTTCTAATGCAAGAAACAGTATGCACAGCATTCATCATTCTTCAATCAGCAATAATTGACGTAATTTCTCCATTTAAGCTCCAATTTGTCTTTTTATCTATAATCAAACAATAAACTCAATAAAGATAAATATCCCAAATAATTCACTAAAAGTCAAATTAAAACATGGTAATTGATAAATAAAATATAGGCAAATTATGGACTTATCAATCATGTCAAAGTAGCTTGCATAAGTGCAGCTCTTGCACTAGTTTTGTGAATTTTTTATTTGAATAATTTTTGCAAAATTTTCACTATTCTTAGTAACTATTCATGTGAATAGTAACCAAAAATGAATTTTGCTTTATTTAGTTTATTTCTTGATAGTTTTTGTTTAGTTTTCTAACTCTTAATTAACTTTCTTTCTTGTATTATGAGCTTGGTGTTTCTTTTCAATTTTTTTATGTATTTTTTTAGGACCAAGATCGAAATAATATCTTGGGTGGATGATCATTCTTGTGGCCGAAGGGTACAACATCACCAAGATGAATGGAGTGTTTAAGAA
>LFLF01000278.1 GCA_001184395.1 Candidatus Paraburkholderia calva
GGAATGGGTGAAGGATAAACATATATACTAGTATATTATATGAGTAATGACAGCCTTTTGTTTTTTTAATAGAAAAAACAAAGAATTGGTGTGAATAGATTCTTAGTTGAAGAAAGAATTGAATTTTCATTGATCGAATGATGCACACCATAGTGTGATAAATCTTTTCGAGAACTAATTAATTGGACGAGAATAAAAATAGAGTCCCATTCCACATGTCAATGCTGGCAGCAACGAAATTTATAGTTAAGAGGAAAATCCGTCGACTTTTAAAATCGTGAGGGTTCAAGCCCCTCTATCCCCAAATAAACTAGTTGACTCCCCAACTATCTATTTATTCTATCTTTCGTTTTGTTATCGGTTCAAAATTCCTTATCCATTCACTTTATTTTTTAGAATGGATCGGTGCGGAAATGCCCTTTTCTTATCCATTTAGATGATATACATACAAATGAACATCCTTGAGCAAGAAATACCCATTTGAATGATTTACAATCTATATAATTACTAATACTGAACTGAAACTCCCAAAGTCCTCTTTTTTAAGATCCAAGTCAAGCAATTTCCGTACCTAAATAAAACTTTTGAATTCCCTTTCTTTCTTTTAATTGACACAGCCCCCATTTTCGAGTAAAATGAGGATGCTATGTTACGACTGGTCGGGATAGCTCAGCTGGTAGAGCAGAGGACTGAAAATCCTCGTGTCACCAGTTCAAATCTGGTTCCTGGCACATGATTAATTGGTATGACTTTCTCTTCTCTCATAAATAATTGATCTGAATTGAATCCACATTCATAGTAGGGAGGATGGTCATTTAGTGAAATATTTTGGGTCGGTTGATGCCTTCTCTTTTCTTGCTTAAGATGCCTTCTTAAGTAAGAAATTGCTTGAATGAGTGACAGCGCATGTTTACCTTTTTGAAAAAGATGCCTGCTCTCCTAAGCATGATAATTTCCTTAACTCAAAATCGGTACAGAAAAAGCTGTTGGTTTAAATCAATGAATCTGTGCCTAAAGTTCATTCCAAGCTAGACAATGTCCATGAAAAGAGAACCCAACACTCAAAGCTAATTAGAGATCTTATCTCTGCTCTCGAGTATCGACTGGCTACTATCAAGTATGATTTGCCTGAACCCGGTGTCTCATATTTTCATTCCATTGGCTCAACCAGTACGAAAAGTAAAAAATCCATGGTTTTATTG
>LFLF01000279.1 GCA_001184395.1 Candidatus Paraburkholderia calva
GCCACAGGCCATAACCAGCCCACTGAGGCTGAAGTTTCATCATCAGTTCGAAACAGGGGCATGGAGAATCTTATCTCGCTCCGTATACTCCACTCGATCCATTAAATTAAGGGGCTTTAGCCTAATCATCTTTCTCTTGTGAGTTCAGTCACCCAGTATGGGATGAAGGGATTAAAACTAAAAGATCGTCCTCAAGGTGCAGATGACTGAAACGGTTTAATAAATTTTTAAAGAGAAGAAAGGTGAAGCGGGCGATGGCCTCCAGGGTTTTTACCTTTTATGGCATGTGATTTTGATGATAATGGAGGTGATCCGCGTGAAACGAAAGATTCTTCTAAACTTACTTTGCATAGAAGAGATGGACTTCCAATCCAAAAGCCTTTGTTGCCTCCTGGCCATGCGCCATCGATTCCAGTTGTAAGACTCTTTATATTGCTACTTGAAGGCAGTGGAAGAAAGAGTTCCGCCAGCATAGACGGAATTGGAGCTTTTCAGAGGCCGCTTTCATCGTGGGTAGACGGTCGCCGGAAAACTGGAGCGCTACTGGTTAATAAGTCTCGCCGGTGGCAAACAAACGTCTCTGACTCACGAACACTTTTTCATTTTTGGCTAACAGTTATGGAACGGTAAAGAGATGTGAAGGGGCGTGGAAGGTAATGAAAGTGTCTGTTGATTTGATATTCGTGACGTTTGATACGCCTCGATTCCCGCGGAGTAATGATAGAGGTGACAGTCCATTAATGCATCAAACACGCTTAGCGCGATTTTCGGAGATCGTGTCTGTCGTGCTACGGCGCTGGACAGGCTTCACATCTTCTTATGCTATAAAGTGCCTAGGCATCACATATTTCTATGCTGCCAGGTGTGTATAAACCTTTCAAATGTGGGATACGACAACTCGTACTCCAGAAGCTACTAGGAGATCGAAGGTCTAATCCTTTTGGAGTAAAAACCCCGACTTGTGCTCCACAACTCGTGGCTTGGGGGCTCATGATGGATATCGAATCCTGATATAATTCACCTACCCGATTCCTACATGGATGTAGACTTTACCAAATAGGTAACAAGTCCTCTACTTCACGTTGGACTCTACTATCTTCCTGGCTTGCCGCACAAGTTAGCATGAAAACAGAGCATATTAACTTTTATAAAATAATAGGTTCAATTTTACCAAAAAGACTAAACGTGAAGAAAATTATGT
>LFLF01000280.1 GCA_001184395.1 Candidatus Paraburkholderia calva
GTGCACAAGGTGTGGCCGAACTGGAGACACAACCCGTTCCCGAGTTGCATGCTTTCTTTTCCCTTCCTGCGAATTCATCTCTGTATCCTGGAAGCTCCTCAAAGAAATGCACGGTCTCAACACATTCGCCATCGCTGCTATCACTTTCATTGAATGCGCCTTGTGCCTTAAACATTCTCGTGAAGAGTTGTTTCATTTAATTCTCCATTCGATTCTCCAACCTCTGCACTGGGCAAACCACTGCTTCAATCCTGGGTCCTTCACATTGCTTAAGCATTTTCTCCACCCAAGACTCTAACTTTTCAAACGCATGTGTGGTTCTCTTGGAGTATTGCTCAGATCTTTTGACGCATTGTTCCTCGCAGACCTGCAAGCGTTGCTCAAACCTTTTCACAATACTTTCCTCCGTTTCTGTCAATTCGCCTTGAACAAGCCTGCAAATGGTCACTCCTATTTTATCCTGCTCCACTTCCAATTCTTCCATTTTTGCGTGCAGCCTGTCGAACCGTTCAAGGATCTTGGCTTCAAGGGATTTTCTATTTTCTTCATCATTCTTCTGAGATATGGCATCCAGTTGAATTTGCAGAGCATCTAATTTTTTCATTACAGTGTCCTCAAATGAAAGCATCTCCGGTCCTCCATATGCATTCGGACACGAACTCGGCAGTGGGTTGCATGCCATAAACTGATTTTCATTTGTATACCCATTCCACTGGTTTGGCATTGCATCGTAGCTCTGCTGATCTTGGGAGTATTCATTCCATTCCCCTGAACTCGAAAAAGGCATGGTATACTTGCCATCAATTGGGTCTCGTTCATAACCGTTCTGCTCCAACCAAGCTTTGGCATCATTTAGCTTCTCCTCCCTTGTTCTCTTGTCGGGTTGATCTGGGAAGTAGGAATCCATTTATTCTAGCAAACTGAACTGCAAATAAAACGAGAAAAGTGAAATTGAACACAATAAAAATAAAACAGAAAACAAATTACTTATGCTACTGCACTTTACAACACACAAAAACTCAAAAGTACTCAACACCGTAAACCTCTCCCCGGCAACGGCGCCATTTTGGTGAGTGATATCTACGCGTGGTTTTTAGGAATTTAACTCAGCAAACAAAATTTATAAACCTAACACGCAACTACTCTAGTCTTATCGTAGTAAAGCGTTAGGGTCGATCCCACAGGGAGAGGTAACGTGT
>LFLF01000281.1 GCA_001184395.1 Candidatus Paraburkholderia calva
ATGGCAAAAGGTAAGTTCGAGCGGACCAAGCCGCACGTGAACGTGGGTACGATCGGTCACGTTGACCACGGCAAGACCACGCTGACGGCGGCGATCACGACGGTGCTGACCAAGAAGTTCGGCGGCGAAGCGAAGGCATACGACCAGATCGATGCAGCGCCGGAAGAAAAGGCACGTGGTATTACCATCAACACCGCGCACGTCGAGTACGAAACGGCTAACCGCCACTACGCACACGTCGACTGCCCGGGCCACGCCGACTACGTGAAGAACATGATCACGGGCGCCGCGCAGATGGACGGTGCGATCCTGGTGTGCTCGGCCGCTGACGGCCCGATGCCGCAAACGCGTGAGCACATCCTGCTGGCCCGTCAGGTCGGCGTGCCGTACATCATCGTGTTCCTAAACAAGTGCGACATGGTGGACGACGCTGAACTGCTCGAGCTCGTCGAAATGGAAGTGCGCGAACTCCTGTCGAAGTACGACTTCCCGGGTGACGACACCCCGATCGTGAAGGGTTCGGCGAAGCTGGCGCTGGAAGGCGACACGGGCGAGCTGGGCGAGGTGGCGATCATGAGCCTGGCCGACGCGCTGGACATGTACATCCCGACGCCGGAGCGCGCAGTGGACGGAACGTTCCTGATGCCGGTGGAAGATGTGTTCTCGATCTCGGGTCGCGGCACGGTGGTGACGGGTCGCGTGGAGCGCGGCATCGTCAAGGTCGGCGAGGAAATCGAAATCGTCGGTATCAAGCCGACGGTGAAGACGACCTGCACGGGCGTGGAAATGTTCCGTAAGCTGCTCGACCAGGGTCAAGCGGGCGACAACGTCGGTATCCTGCTGCGCGGCACGAAGCGTGAAGACGTGGAGCGCGGCCAAGTGCTGGCCAAGCCGGGTTCGATCACGCCGCACACGCACTTCACGGCTGAAGTGTACGTGTTGAGCAAGGACGAAGGCGGCCGTCACACGCCGTTCTTCAACAACTACCGTCCGCAGTTCTACTTCCGTACGACGGACGTGACGGGCTCGATCGAGCTGCCGAAGGACAAGGAAATGGTGATGCCGGGCGACAACGTGTCGATCACGGTCAAGCTGATCGCCCCGATCGCCATGGAAGAAGGTCTGCGCTTCGCCATTCGTGAAGGCGGTCGTACCGTCGGCGCCGGTGTCGTGGCGAAGATTATCGAGTAA
>LFLF01000282.1 GCA_001184395.1 Candidatus Paraburkholderia calva
AACATAGGGTAAGAATAGAATAATCTCTTGCATTAGAAAAATTTTCTATTGAATGGAGCATTATTTTCCATCAACAAAAAAAATTCCATCAACAAAGAAAAAGAAAGGAAAGCAAAAAAGAAATTATTTAACACTTCCTGATTAAAATTGCGTTGCTATGTCATAAGAAAGATAATTATACTGATTCGGTATACTCTAAAGACGCCATCGGTACAATATTGACGATCTCACTAAAATTTTATTTCAGTGAATTGACATTTACTGATCTCATTTTTTACGGAATCAACCCCCTTGACTGTACAAGAATTTGTGGAGCTCAGCATGTCTGGAAGCACAGGAGAACGTTCTTTTGCGGATATTATTACCAGTATTCGATACTGGGTCATTCATAGCATTACTATACCTTCCCTTTTCATTGCGGGTTGGCTATTCGTCAGCACCGGCTTAGCTTATGATGTGTTTGGAAGCCCTAGGCCAAACGAGTATTTCACAGAAAACCGACAGGGAATTCCATTAATAACTGGCCGTTTTGATCCTTTGGAACAACTTGATGAATTTAGTAGATCTTTTTAGGAGGTCCTAATGACTATAGATCGAACCTATCCAATTTTTACAGTACGATGGTTAGCTGTTCACGGGCTGGCTGTCCCTACCGTTTTCTTTTTGGGATCCATATCAGCAATGCAGTTCATCCAACGATAAACCTCTATCCCAATTTTATAACTATGACACAATCAAACCCGAACGAACAAAACGTTGAATTGAATCGTACCAGTTTATACTGGGGGTTATTACTCATTTTTGTACTTGCGGTTTTATTTTCCAATTATTTCTTCAATTAAGAAAATGAAAGAGAATCAACAATAATTCTAGGTATTCTATTAGCGCATTCGGAAGGGGCTCAGCTACTAATTATCCATGACTGTTTATGTCTCTAGCACGAACACTTGATGAAATACGGAGTGAAGTGGGGTAAATGGCCGATACTACTGGAAGAATTCCTCTTTGGATAATAGGTACTATAACTGGTATTCTTGTGATCGGGTTAATAGGTGTTTTCTTTTATGGTTCATATTCTGGATTGGGTTCATCCCTCTAGTAATTGACTAAATTGAATAATAGACATGAGAGCGTAAGAACTTAGCGGGATTCCCCCCTTTCTTTGTCTGATTTAAGGGGGCGGCCCC
>LFLF01000029.1 GCA_001184395.1 Candidatus Paraburkholderia calva
ATTACCGCACACAGTTCGGTCCACGGAACGATCGTGTTCATCGTGTCAAGCAACTCGTCGCGTCGCGTGCGCTTGCGGCAAGTCTCAAACCCCGCACCTTGATCCGCGGCCATCGCCAGCGTCTGCTGCTTCATCGTCGTTTGCCTTTCTCCTTGCACGTGCGCTCTATAACACCTGACAAGCACTAATGGTGGACTTAATCAGCGTTGCACTAAGATGCCCGCCGTGTAACCCGTCGTGTTCGATGTAACCCGTCGTGTTCGATGCATCGCCCGACTGACCAGCGATGGTGCCGCCCGTTGCCAGCACCGCGATGCGAGGGAGAGAGGTAGGTGTGTTCATGCCGGCGATTGTAAATCAGCCGGCATGCTTTCAAGCGGCTTCGCGCAGGTGCGAGGCGATCTGCGCTTCGCTCAGTTGCGGCGCGAACATCTCGATCATGCGATACGCGTACGCGCGCAGAATCGCGCCCTTGCGCAGGCCGACGCGTGTCGTGCTTGCTTCGAACAGATGCTGCGTGTCGAGCGCGACGAGTTCGGTATCGCGCTTGGCGTCGTACGCCATCGCCGCGACGATGCCGATGCCCATGCCGAGTTCCACGTAAGTCTTGATCACGTCGGCATCGATCGCGGTCAGCACGATATCGGGCATGGCGCCCGCGCTCGCGAAGGCCTGATCGACGTGCGAGCGGCCGGTGAAATCGTTCTCGTACGTGACGATCGGATATTCGGCGATCTGCTCGAGCGTGATGTTCTCGCGCCCGACGAGCGGATGATCCTTCGGCACCACCACCGTGTGATGCCACGAATAGCACGGGAAAGTGACGATGTCCGGATAGCGGTCGAGCGCTTCGGTCGAGATGCCGATATCAGCCTCGCCGTTGACGATCATCTGTGCGATCTGCTGCGGACTGCCCTGACGCAGCGCGAGATGCACCTTAGGGAAGACTTCGATGAACTGGCGAATCACCTTGGGCAGCGCATAACGCGCCTGCGTGTGCGTGGTCGCCACAACCAGATGGCCGTTGTCCTGATCCGCGAACTGGCGCGCGACGCGCCGCAGATTCTCGGCGTCGAGCAACATGCGCTCGATCAGCTGATGCACTTCCTTGCCCGGCTCGGTGAAACCCATGAGACGCTTGCCACGCCGGATGAAGATATCGACGCCGAGTTCGTCCTCGAGATCCTTGATCTGCTTCGACACGCCCGATTGCGACGTGTAAAGCACGTTGGCGACCTCGGTCAGGTTCATGTTCTGACGCACCGCCTCGCGCACGAAGCGCAATTGCTGGAAGTTCATGTTTGCCTCTCTCTTGATGCTCTTTTTCTAGTTCAAACTCATTGCGCCGGGAAGACACGCAGCACGCGCGGCACGGCGGTCACGCCATCGCCGATGTCGAGCTTCAGCGCGCGCCATGCGTCCTGGTCCAGTTCCGCTTCGAGCACGCCGCCCGCGCTGCCCGCGAGTTCGACCCGCACCGAGCCGCCCAGCGTCACCACGCGCCGCACATCCACGACGATGCCGTCGCGATGCGCGCCGTCCGCCGGATACAGCGCGAGATCGTGCGGACGCACATAAGCCAGCGCCTGGCCCGCGAATGTTGCGGGCGCGGCGATCGCGCGCGTCGCGCCGTCGGCGACGAAGCCGTTGGCATCGACCTGCCCTTGCAGGCGGTTCACTGCGCCGAGGAACTCGTAGACGAAAGACGTCTGCGGATGATCGTACACGTCTTGCGGGCTGCCGACCTGCTCCACATGCCCGCGATTCATCACGACGATGCGATCCGCCACTTCCAGCGCTTCTTCCTGGTCGTGCGTGACGAACAGCGTCGAGATATGCAGATCGTCGTGCAGGCGGCGCAGCCAGCTACGCAACTCCTTGCGCACCTTCGCGTCGAGCGCGCCGAAGGGCTCGTCGAGCAGCAGCACTTTCGGTTCGACCGCAAGCGCGCGCGCAAGCGCGATGCGCTGGCGCTGCCCGCCGGACAGTTCCGACGGAAAGCGCTGCGCGAGCCAGTCCAATTGCACGAGCTTCAGCAGTTCATGCACTTTCTCGCGAATCTTCGCCTCTGACGGACGCTCGCGGCGCGGCTTCACGCGTAGGCCGAACGCGACGTTTTCGAACACCGTCATGTGCCGGAACAATGCGTAATGCTGGAACACGAAGCCTACCTGCCGCTTGCGCGCGTCGACTTGTACGACGTCTTCGCCGTGCAACACGACCTGGCCCGCATCGGCAAATTCGAGGCCCGCGATCACGCGCAACAAGGTGGTCTTGCTGCAGCCCGACGGCCCCAGCAGCGCAACCAGTTCACCCGCCGGAAAGTCGAGCGTGACGTTGTCGAGCGCGGTAAAGTCGCCAAAGCGCTTGTGCAGATTGCGTACGTTGATGCTCATGATGTGCGTACCTCACTCAGTTATGTGCGATGGCGTTCGTTTCGCGGGCGGCCTGCGACATGCGCCGCTCCGCGATCAGCTTGAGCCCAAGCGTGACAAGCGCGAGCAACGCGAGCAGCGATGCCACGGCGAACGCCGCCGAGAAGTTGTATTCGTTGTAGAGAATTTCGACGTGCAGCGACATGGTGTCGGTCTGCCCGCGAATATGGCCCGACACCACCGATACCGCGCCGAACTCGCCCATCGCGCGCGCGTTGCAGAGAATCACGCCGTACAGCAGGCTCCAGCGCACGTTGGGCAAGGTCACGCGGCGGAAGATCTGCCATCCCGATGCGCCGAGCACATGCGCCGCCTCTTCCTCTTCGTTGCCCTGCGCTTGCATCAGCGGAATCAGTTCGCGCGCGACGAACGGGAACGTGACGAAGATCGTCGCCAGCACGATGCCCGGCACCGCGAAAATGATCTGCATGTCGTGCGCGGCGAGCCAGGGGCCGAACCAGCCCTGAGCGCCGAACATGAGCACGTAGACGAGGCCGGAGATAACCGGCGACACGGAGAACGGCAGATCGATCAGCGTGGTCAGCAGCGCCTTGCCGCAAAACTCGAACTTGGCAATCGCCCATGACGCCGCCAGTCCGAACGCGACGTTCAGCGGCACGGCGATCGCGGCCGTGATCAGCGTGAGCTTGATGGCGGACCAGGCGTCCGGGTCCTTCAGCGACTCGAAGTAATAATCGATGCCCTTCGCGAACGCCTGCACGAACACCGCGACCAGCGGCACCACGAGAAACAGCGCGAGGAACGCGAGCGCGACGCCGGTCAGCAGCCAGCGCACCAGACGTGGCTCGGTGACGGAATTGAGCGTGTTGGCATCGCGACGCGCGGGCGGGTTCAATGGCAGCACCTTGCTCATGCGAGTTCTCCTCCGATGTGCACCGCGGGCGCGGCGCCGGTCTTGCTGGTGCGGCGTTGCAGGAACCACTGCAGCGTATTGATGAGCAGCAGCATCAGGAGCGACACGCACAGCATCACGACCGCCAGCGCCGTCGCGCCTGCGTAGTCGTACTGTTCGAGCTTGGTGATGGTCAGGAGCGAGGTGATCTCCGACTTCATCGGCACATTGCCCGCGATGAAAATGACCGAGCCGTATTCGCCGAGCGCGCGCGCGAACGCGAGCGCAAAGCCTGTCAGCAGCGCCGGAAGCAAGGACGGCAGCACGACACGCCGGAACGTCAGCCACCGCGACGCGCCGAGACACGCCGCCGCCTCCTCCTGCTCGCGTTCGAAGTTCTCGAGCACCGGCTGCACGGTGCGCACGACGAAGGGCAAGCCGATGAAGGTCAGCGCAACCAGCACGCCCAGCGGCGTGAACGCAACTTTGAGCCCCAACGGTTCCAGATACTGTCCGATCCAGCCGTTGCTCGCATAAACCGCCGCGAGCGAAATGCCGGCGACCGAAGTGGGCAGCGCAAACGGCAGATCGACGATGGCATCGACCACGCGCTTGAACGGAAACGTGTAGCCCACCAGCATCCACGCCACCAGAAAGCCGAACACCGCGTTGATGCACGCGCCGCCGAGTGCCGCGCCGAATGTCAGCCGGTACGAGGCCAGCACGCGCGATGAGGTCACCGCGCGCACGAACTCGGGCCAATGCAGCGTCGCCGTCTTGGCGAAGGTCGCGGCCAGCGGAATTAGCACCACGAGGCTCAGATAAGCCAGCGTGATGCCGAGCGTCAGACCGAAGCCGGGTAACGCGCTCGGCTTCCTGAAGGTGAAGGTCGTCATCCTTGAATCATCCTTTGCGCCGGGGCAGCGCTTACGACATGAGCGACGCGCGGCATCATCGATGCGCCGCGTCGTCGTGAACTGTCTTTATTGCGGCTGATAGATCGAATCGAACACGCCGCCGTCCGCGAAGTGCGTCTTCTGCGCCTTCGTCCAGCCGCCGAAGGTGTCGTCGACGGTATAGAGCTTGAGCTTCGGGAACTGCTTCGTGAGCGACGCGAGCACCTTGTCCGAGCGCGGGCGATAGAAGTTGCGCGCCGCGATCTCCTGACCTTCCTCGCTATACAGGTATTTGAGATATGCCTCGGCCAGCTTGCGCGTGCCGTGCTTGTCGACGACCTTGTCCACCACCGCGACCGGCTGCTCCGCCAGAATGCTCACCGACGGCACGACGATCTCGAATTTCTCCGGGCCGAACTCCTTGAGCGACAGGAAAGCCTCGTTTTCCCATGCGATCAGCACGTCGCCCTGGCCGCGCTGCACGAAGCTGATCGTCGCACCGCGCGCGCCGGAGTCGAGTACGTCGGCGTTCTTGTAGACCTTGGTGACGAAGTCCTTCGCGGTCTGCTCGTTGCCGCCCGGCTGATGCAGCGCATAGGCCCATGCCGCCAGATAGTTCCAGCGCGCACCGCCCGAAGTCTTCGGATTCGGCGTGACGATCGACACACCCGGTTTGGTCAGGTCGTTCCACTCCTTGATGTGCTTCGGATTGCCCTTGCGCACGAGAAACACGATGATGGACGTGTAAGGCGACGCGTTGTCCGGCAGACGCTTTTGCCAGTCCGCACCGACGATGCCCTTCGCCGCGAGGGCGTCGATGTCATAGGCCAGCGCTAGCGTCACGACGTCGGCCTGCAGGCCGTCGAGCACCGCCCGCGCCTGCCCGCCTGAGCCGCCGTGCGACTGCTTGAACGTGACGGTCTCGCCCGTCTCCACCTTCCATTTCTTCGCGAACGCCTGATTGAAATCCTGATACAGCTCGCGCGTCGGGTCATAGGACACGTTCAGAAACGATGTGTCCGCGTGCGCCGGTGCGATCGCGCCGAAACTCGCCGCCGTCAGCGCCGCCGCGAACGCTCGTCGCAATCCACTCTTGATGCTTTGCATTCCCCGTTCTCCGTCTTATCGAATTGACGGAATCAGTCTATCGAACGCCCTATATTATTAGAAATAATCGTTTCTCACTTTTTATACGAAAATATGCTAAGAAGCTTATTCCGCGCAGGAAGAACGGGATTTGGCCGGCAACGCTCCACCGGGACACCTCCCGTCCCGAACTTAAAGTAAAGCTTGAAAAGCGGCCGATACTGTATAAAAATACAGTAAACTGTCCATCCATACAGTGCATCTCTCCATGAGAAGCAGAGGCCCGAGCCAGTGACTACCAAGAACACCAAACTCACCGCGCGGCAACAGCAGGTGTTTGAACTCATCCAGCGCGCCATCGACCGCACCGGGTTTCCGCCCACGCGTGCGGAGATCGCCACCGAACTCGGCTTCAGTTCCGCGAACTCCGCCGAGGAACACCTGCGGGCGCTGGCACGCAAGGGCGTAATCGAACTCGCGGCGGGTTCGTCGCGCGGAATCCGGCTGTTGAACCCACAGGCGGACGACTCGCTGCGTGACGAGCCGCATCAGTTCACGCTGCCACATCCGAGCATCATGGAGTTGTCGCTGCCGCTCGTCGGGGGCGTCGCGGCAGGCAGCCCGATCCTCGCGCAGGAGCACATCTCGCAGCATTACGCGTGCGACCCGGCGCTTTTCTCCAGCAGGCCGGACTATCTGCTGAAGGTGCGCGGCCTGTCCATGCGCGACGCCGGCATTCTCGACGGCGACCTGCTCGCGGTGCAGAAACGCAACGAGGTCAAGGACAGGCAAATCGTCATTGCGCGTCTCGGCGACGACGTCACAGTAAAGCGCTGGAAGCGTCATCGCGACGGAGTCGAACTGATCGCCGAGAACCAGGATTATGAGAACATTTTCGTGCGCTCCGGCAGCAGGGACTTCGCGCTGGAAGGCATTGCGGTGGGACTCATTCGCTCAGGCGAATTCTGACGTCGCGGGCAGTTGCGGATCGCGGCCAGCGCCGGCGAGGGAGTTGAAAAACGCCGCAACCGTGAGACATGAAGTATCCCGGTCGCCACGCACTATAAGACTCAGCAACATCGCTTCGGCAACTGCTTCGAAGTTCAACATATAACGAGCACGACGGCTGCCTTGCGCAGCGAGCCGCGGTGCGTCCTATCGCCTGGAGAGCCATCATGGAACGTTTCGCCCGCCTGCTGCCCTTTCGTCAATTCGCCCGCCTGCGCCATCTGCGCGCTGATCGCCTGTGGCGTGGCACGTAGTGAAGCCACGCCCGATCTCTTCGACGACATGCCCCCGCTGCCGTCGCGCCAGCCGGCTTTCGCGCGCGTTTCGCTCAATAGCGGCATGCATGCGGAACCGGAGGGGCGAGCGCCGGTGCGGGTTTATCGGGGCAAATCATGCGTCATTCTGGTCGGCAAGATCGATGAAGTGTCGCGCATGATCGACCGTTGCCTCGATGAGGAACGGGCCGGCATTAGCGGCAGAATTCTTGCCTGAATGCCGCGGTAACCAGGTTGCCGACGGCTCAACGGCGCCACCCGAATGTGCGATTCAGCACGGATGGCTTGGGAAGCGGAAGCGATTTCGGGATATAAACGGCACGCGGACGGTCAATTTGTGACTGTCGCTATGCCAAGAGGTATCGCTTTCGCATGTCCCGCACTACCCGATCCGTCGTCATCACGCTCGTCGTCGTTCTCGTCGTCGCGGCGCTCGGTTTCGTCTACACGTCGCCTTATATCGTGCTCGATCGCGTAAAACGCGCTGCCGACGCGCGCGATGCACAGACCGTCAACCAGTACGTCGATTTTCCCGCGTTACGCACGAGCCTCAAGAAACAGGTGGCCGCGTTGCTGACGCGGCGCGTCGATTATCCAGAAGACCGGCAATCCGCTCGCCATCATCGGTGCGATGATCGGCGCGGCAGTCGTGGGTCCGCTGGTGGATTCGTATGCGACACCGGAAGGCGTCGCGGTGATTTTGAACGGCATTCCGCCGCGTGGCACGCCCGGCGAGCGTCCGCCGCAGTCGCAAGCCAGCGCGGGCAATGCGGCTCCGCTGCACCCGCACCGCCGGTATTGCCGCCCGTTTCGGATGTCACGGCGCAACAGGCGCCGCCGAAACAGCCGCCGCACACCACCACGCGCTATTGCAACGTCAACACCTCCTTCGTCGTCACGTATCAGCACGGCACGGGGATGCACGATACTCGGCAACCTTCCGTCGCAGCGGCCTGATCGGCTGGAAACTGGTCGACGTAGATCTGAACGGCTGAGCGCATGTGTAATCGAGTGCTTGTCAGGCGCTGGCTTCGGCCTTGACCGGCTTGGCAGCATAAGCGGCTTCATCTTCCGCGTCGGCCGACTTGCCTGCCTGACATACCGCAACCAGAATGCTGATTTGACGCGATCCAGCAGCGGTGTATTGCCTGCGCCCATCCACCAGCGCGAGAGGCCGCTGCGGCATCGATGCCCAACGACAACGAGATCCACCTGCAGGCTCTCCGCCAGATTGACGATCTCGTCGGTCGAATGCCCGAGCGCGAAATGCCCCTTCGCGTACAGGCCGCGCTCGGTCAGCCAGTCGACACCTTCCTGAAGGATGTCGCGCGCGGCGTCTTCGAAACAGCCGCACGCCATATCGGTTAGCAGCCCGGCGATCTGCGCGATGCTCGAGCGCATGTCGACGACCGCGAGCACGCGTTTCCGCGTTCAGGTCCAACGCTAGTTGGCTCCCTGACGCAGCGCCTTGCGGCCTTCCCGTGAGCCGTCGTAGCACAGCAGAATCTTTCTATAGCTTGTCATCTCGACCTCCGTGCCGCCTGGTCCTCGCGGCTAAACATGCGCTTACGTCGTTCGAACGATTACGACGTCACTTCATCATCCTGTGTCGTTTGGTGCGTGGCAACGATGGAAAACGCTAACTAAAGTTGACAACGCAACACAATTCCGCAATTTTAAAGCACGAACCGTGCCATATCGCCAAAACCCTTGCGGCATAAGGCTTGCCATTTCCGGCTTGCCACTTCCGCGCCGAAATTCGTGCCTTCTCCCGCACAGCTTTGACACCACCGCGCCCGGTTGCACGCAAGCGCCGGCTTGGTGCATTGGATTACACTAGTCCGCTGGATTTCCCGACGCGGAACGAATGCATGACTGATCAAACATTGCCGACGCAAACGCCGGCGCCCCACGAGGCAAGCGTCGCGCCCGCCATCGAATTCAGCGAAGTAAGGAAGCACTACGGAGACAGACGCGTCGGCGGCAGCCTCTCGTTCGACGTGCGGCAGGGCGAATGCTTCGGCCTGCTCGGACCGAATGGCGCGGGCAAGACCACGACGCTCAAGATACTGCTGGCCGCTCAAGATACTGCTGGCATCACCTCGCCCGATAGCGGCGTGATCAGCCTCGTCGGCGAGCCGGTGCCGGCGCGCACCCGTTTCGCGCGATAGCGCGTGGGCATCGTGCCGCAGTTCGACAATCTTGATCTCGACTTCACGGTGCGGGAAAACCTGCTCGTGTTCGGCCGTTACTTCGGGCTGGCCGGTGCGCGCATGGATGCGATGGTGCCTTCGCTGCTCGAATTCGCGTGACTGGAAAGCAAGGCCGATGCACGCGTCGGCGAGTTGTCGGACGGCATGAAGCGGCGACTCACGCTGGCGCGCGCTCGTCAACGACCCTGATGTGCTCGTGATGGACGAGCCGACCACCGTCTCGATCCGCAGGCGCGCCACCTGATCTGGGAGCTGCTACGTTCGCTGCTCGAGCGCGGCAAGACCATTCTGCTGACGACGCATTTCATGGAAGAAACCGAGCGCCTGTGCAACCGTCTGTGCGTGATCGAGAAAGGTCGCAAGGTTGCCGAGGGACGTCCGCGCGAGTTGATCGAATCGGTAATTGGCTCGGATGTGATCGAAATTTTCGGACCCGATCCGCAGGCGCTCGCCGCCGAACTTGAGCCGTTCGCGCAGCGCATCGAAATCAGCGGCCAGACGCTGTTCTGCTATGTCGACGATCCGCAGCCGGTGCACGCGCGCGTGAAAGGCCGCGCGGACGTGCACTATCTGCATCGTCCGGCGAGTTCCTGCGTCTCACGGGCGTGAGATGGTGGACTGAACCCGAGATACGATGAATACCTTCGATCAATCCCACGTCGATGCCAAACGCGCGCGCAAACCGGCGACGGACGCGCCGAGCCTCACGCCGCTGTCCAACGCGCTGCCCGCTAACGCGACGCACTGGATGTCCGTCTGGCGGCGCAACTATCTCGTGTGGAAGAAGCTCGCCATCGCGTCGATGATCGACAATCTCGCCGATCCAATGATCTATCTCTTCGGGCTCGGCTTGGGCCTCGGTCTGATGGTCGGGCACGTGGAAGGCGTGTCGTATATCGCTTTCCTCGCGGCGGGCACGACGGCGTCGAGCGTGATGATGTCGTCGTCCTTCGAAGCGGATGTATTCCGGCTTCTCGCGCATGCACGTGCAGCGCACGTGGGAGGCGATCATGCATACGCCGCTCACTCTGGGCGATATCGTGCTCGGCGAGATCGTGTGGGCGGCGAGCAAGTCGGTATTGTCGGGCGTGGCGATCATGATCGTCGCGGGCGTGCTCGGCTATGCGAGTTTTCCGTCAATGCTGATCGCGCTGCCGGTCACCGGGCTCGCGTTCGCCAGCACGGCAATGGTCATCACCGCGCTCGCACCGAGCTACGATTTCTTCATGTTCTATCAGACGCTCGCGCTCACGCCGATGCTGCTGTCCGGCGTGTTCTTTCCGGTGACGCAACTGCCCGAGATCGCGCGGCACGTGACGCAGACACTCCCGCTCTATCACGCGGTGGAGTTGATTCGCCCCGCGATGCTCGCCCGTCCGCTCGATGCACCCGCGCTGCATGTCGGCGTGCTGATCGCGTATTCGGTGGTGCCGTTTCTGCTGTGCGCGTGGCTGTTTCGCCGCCGCATGATGAAATGACGGCTCGCGGCATCAGCCGTATTATCATCTGTATTGTTTCATGGCGAGCCAGAAGCGCGACCACGGCTCACGCGGGCCGTCGCACAAATAGAGCGATTTGGCGCCGACCAAACCATTGCCGACACCCACGCGTCCCGCCGCCCGGCACGCGACGAACAGGCGCTGCACGGGCTCGTCACGCATGCCCACGACGATCAGCGGCTTCGGCAGCGGGTCGCTGTAACCGCGATATCAGTTCGTGTTCATTGGACAACGCGCGCGGCAAACCGTACTGCGCGCCTTAGAGATCGATCGCTTCGGCCTGCGCCGAATCGGCAGCGAGTATGCCTATGCCGCTGCGTTGGCCGGGCGCAAGCGTGTCGCGCAACGCAGCCACCGAGCGGGCGAGTTCGGGCCAGCCGAGTTCTTCGTTGAAGTTGCCGCCGTTGTGCTGGTCGGCCCAGCGCCACCACGACGAATACGGCGGCGCAACCGGCAACACTACCGCCGCGCCGAACACGAAACCGATCGCCAGCAACGCGACGACGGCAATGCGAACGATGCGCCACTGCGCCCAAGCACGCTCGCTCCACACCGCGCCCGACGCCAGCAACATCGGATAAGGTAGTAATCGCGCCGTATTTGCCGCTCGCGCGCGGCGCGGGGCTCGTCACGCCGTTGCAACTGAGCGGCGCGTATTCGGTGTTCGCGAACGACGCGTATCGCATCAATCCGTACCTGATCGCCGAAGTGGACGACGCGCGCGGCGCCGTGATCTCACGCGCCGATCCGCTCACCGCCGCCAAGAATGTGCCGCAGACGCTGGAATCGCGCAACGCGTACATCATCAACAGCCTGCTGCACACGGTCGCGACGCAAGGCACCGGTTCCGGCACCAACGCGCTCAAGCGCAACGACCTGCAAGGCAAGACGGGTATGACCAACGACGTGAAGGCCAGCTGGTTCGCTGGCTATCAGAAGCAGCTCGTCGCGGTCGCGTGGATGGGCTACGACCAGCCGAAGACGCTCGGCAGCCGCGAGTTCGACGCCCAGCTCGCATTGCCGATCTGGGTGCAGTACATGACTCAGGCGTTGCGCGGCATTCCGCAGCAGGACGCAGCAGGAGATGGACAAGCCCGACGGCATAACGACCGTCGACGCGAGATGTTCTATGCGGATCGCACGCCGGGCACGGGCTTCGTCGCGAGTATCGGGCTGGACAACAAGAATCCGATGGCGGGCGATGCCACCATGATGGGCGGCGGCGAGCATGGCGGTGTCTGCGCCGCCGCCACAAGTCACCACGACGAGCGCCGGCAGGCCGGCAGATCTTGAACCTGTTCAATAAGCCCTGATCGCTTCAGGGCCTCGAATGCAAAAAAGCGCGCTTTCGGGCGCGCTTTTTTGTCGATCGCGAAAAGTCCGATGGTTCGCTTAATTGCCGACCGTCGCCGCAGATTTCACCGCGCACTGCACATCGACCGTGGACTTGTCGCTGAACGTGAGTTGCAGCGGAATCGTCGAACCCACCTGCAGCGGCTTCGGCGGCTGTTCCATCATCAGGTGGTAGCTCTTGGGCTTGAATTCGAGCGTGCCGTGCGCGGGCACGTTGATCGACGACACCATTTCCATCGTCGCGGTGCTGCCCTTGTTCTCGGACTTGTGCATCATCGTCATGCCGAACGCGGGCGAGCGAGCAGCGGTGAGCGTCACGGGCTGCGGGCCGTTGTTCGACAGCGTGAAGTAGCCGGACGACGGCAGTCTCGGTGGCATTGCGCGGACCCAGCAATCGTGCACTTCCAGGGTCACCGCATGCGAAACAGCCGGGAGCAGGGCGTCGGTCACGACGCCCAGAATGACTGCGGTTTTTTTCATTGCGGCCTCACTTGACCGTGAAGTTGTAGTGACCTTGCGTGCGATGCCCGTCGGCGGCGAACACCTTCCTTCCATTATCGGGTAATGATGCGCGCATCATGTTCTTGTCGTCGAGATCGATGGTGGATTTGTTAGTCGTGACCTGCCGCTTTCGGTCGTGACGTACATCGCGCTGAAGGTTGGCTCCAGCGCTTCAGCGAATTCGATGGTGACTTCGTGCGGCGCGCTGACCTTCGCGCCCGGGCCGGGTTGTTGCACCTTGGGATAGGCGTGCACGAACGCGAGCGGCGCGGCCGCCATGAGCGCAGCGGCAATCAGGCCGCGCCGTGCGAAAGAGGATGTCTTCATGTCGTGTGTGGATTCGCTCGCGCGAAGTCGCGTCGAGCGCAGGGGTGCGGAATCGCGCGTCAAAGAAACTCTTCATGCGCGAAGCGGGCTTGCCGGATCAGGCCGAGGTCGGCGGCACACGCGAGCGTGTGTGCGTGCGAGACGTGGCGCGCGGTGACGCTATGCGGGCGATGTCGATGAACGCATCGCACAATGGCATTGCGTGAGATGCGTCTTGCGCGACGAAGGGCAAGGCCGGTGTGTGCGCGGCGAGGTTGCAGTAGCCGCAGGCGTTCAGTTGCGCGATGGCGCCGTGCGATGCGTGCTCTTTATCTGCATGAAACGCCGCATCGTTCCGCACTGAACCGGATGCACAAAGCGATGCGAACAGGCTCGTATCCGCGCGCGCATGAACGAGCCATTTGCCGAGGCAAGCGGCACGAACGAAAGCAGCAGGATCGCGCATAGTGCCGCGAACCCGCCGACTCTTCCAACGATGCCTCGACGCAAAGAATGCATGCCGCGTTCGTTAAGGCGGCCGATTATGCCATGTAGCGATGCGTGTTCTGCTCGATACGACCTGCTATGGAGAGACCATACGACGCAGCACGAATCATGCGTTCGCATAGAAGAAATTGGACGAAGCATTGCGCACGATTGAGCGATGACATATAATAGGTTTTTTATTTTTTCTTCTTAAATGGGTGGACGCTGGGCGGAGCAGTCTGGCAGCTCGTAGCCTCATAACCCGAAGATCGTAGGTTCAAATCCTACCCCGCAACCATTAAGCGCTTTTTAGCCTCCGTCACGCATACATCGAAGAGGCCCAGCACGCATTGAAGCGAGCCGGGTTTTTTCCTTTCTGCCACTGCTTTTCGAGTAGTCAACTCGCGCGCCAGAACGCGCAGCAGAGGCACTTCACGACGTCGCTTTTATCCGATTCATGACCGCGCAAGGCATTCCTCTTTCACATGCGCATGTCAGAATCGGTGAGCGATGACGCATCATGCATCGAGTCATTCAAGGAGGCACGCGCTCATGGACATCGCTCACGATCTGCAAACTATCGCACATAAATACGGTCTCGACGCGACGCACTATGCCTCGAATGGCGGATCGTTTCCGTTGCGCGTCGCGTGCGGGTGTGATCGGCGCGGTGACCGTGTCGGGTCTGCGCCAGCGCGATGATCATCAGTTCGTCGTGGAAACGCTGTGCGCCGTGCTCGGCGCCGACTTCAGCGCGCTTACGCTGGGGCACGCCTGAGTCCAATCGATAGGCCAAACAGGAAAGGGTTCAACGCTAATGCGCTCTTCAGCTTATGTGCTTCTCGCCATCGCGATCGTCGCGGAAGTCATCGCGACCTCCGCATTGCGCGCCTCCGACGGCTTCCCGCGGCCATCGTCGTCGCGGGTTATGGGCTGTCGTTTTGTCTGCTGTCGTTGACGTTGTGCACCCTGCCGTGGGCATCGTGTATGCGGTGTGGTCGGGCGCGGGCATCGTACTGATCACACTCGTCGCAACGCTGCTCTTCAAGCAGACGCCCGATCTCGCGGCGGTGATCGGCATGGGATTGATCGTATCGGGGTCGTCGTGCTCAACGCGTTCTCGAAAATAAGCGCGCATTGACGCGAGTCCGGGTCGAACGCTTATTTGCAGCGCACGATCATCGAGCGGTTCTTGACGTTGGCCGAGACCACGTTCGTAATGCCGCCACCGGTCGGCCCGCCTTCTTCGTTGTCTTTGGACACGATGTCGTAACCCGTCGCGCCGCATTTCTTGCCCGCGAGCACGTAGCAACTCGCCCAACTGGTGCGGGCATCGGCGCCGCTGCAATTGACCGCGTAACCGGTCTGGCCGTCTGGCAGGTTGATTAGCGATGCATCGTTCGACGACGCGCACGCGCCGAGACTCGCGATCGCCAGTGCGGCCGCGCCGTATCCAATGCCGCGCAGCCATGCGGCAGGGCGAGTCAGGGAAAAAGCGCGCGAGTGCTCGGCGCGCGCAGGAAACCGGCGCATGCGCTGAACGTCTTGCTTCATCGTCAAATCGACCTCTGGAACGGATTACGTGCCGTGACGCCAACTGAAAGGACACCGCGACTTTTTAGAGATGGGCATTGTCCCACAGCCTGCTTACCGTGCCGCGTAGGCATTCGTGACAGCTGCTGCGCAGGCGCGCGCCTTGCGAACAGGAGCGTGAATCAGCGGACCATGAACGGGACGGCGCGCCCATTGAACTAATTTCCGGATGGCGCGCCTCATGGGTAGGGTACGATGAAATACGAGCGACCGTTAGCAAAACAGCGCGCACAAGATACGGAGGTACACAAAATGGATACGGAGGTACACAAAATGGCGGAAAGAGTGTCGGGGCTGTCAGTGTCGGGGCTGTAACGCGGTTACTACATCAGCGCGTCGGCACGGCTCGTGCAATCGCAGAAGGGCACCGCCGAACCGATTTACGTCGGCTCGGTCAGTCTCGCGCCGGGCGGTCCGGACAATGTGCATCGCCTCGAAGCGTTTGTCAATCTGGGCCCGGACAGTGCTTCCGCACTGAGCGCGAAGCGCTTGGCTACGTGGAGGAATCCGCACGCGAATATATCGACCGCTTGCTGCGGATCGCGGGCTGAAGGCGATGCGTCCTCACCTTCGTTACGCGATGCTATAAGACGTCGCGCATTGTCTGGATCGACCTGTTTCCGAGCGGCGCGGACGTCGCGGAAATCGGGCTCGATGCAACGCCCGCGCTGTTCGTCAGCTAGCGAACGGGCGGGGTGGGGAATCATCCCGGCAATATTGCGTGAGGCGTGCATTACCGCTTCGACACGCAAGTGTTGCACGCTTATCCCGATATGGCGAAAGCGGCACACGAACGGGTGTGCGAACGCGTGCGCGAGACGAGCCGGCATCTGGATTTCAATTACGCTGTCCGCTCGCGAGTTTGCTGCTGACGATGGATGTCACCGAAGACGTCCTGGCCGCATAGCGCTTGGACGAGCGCATCGTTTGCGCACGCGCTGGACCGGAAGCGCGTGGCACGAGTACCATAAATCCCTCATCGAATCGTGTAAACACGCCCGAATGGTTTTGTGCCGCGCCGCATCGAATCGAATTTGGTTCGGGAAAAGACTCCGCGCCCGTGCAAGGAGGTCATCATGAACATCGACTTTCTTCCGGACGTGCCCGCGTATCGCGACGCCAATCTCACCGTGAATTTCCCGTGCTCGTCGATGGTCGGCGCGTGCCGTGCGCAATTTCGGTTGAAGCACTGGAGGATCACTTCGGCGTCGAGACATACACCGCACGGGCTGGATCAGCGCATTCGACGCGGGCGTCCGCGTATCGAGGCCGTGGCGCGCGAACATCTGCGTGTGACCAATGGCATGCCGGTGCTGCTCAAGAGCGGACATTTTCCGCCGGGCCGGGTGCTCGCTTGAGCATGCGTTGCGGCATCACATGCCGCGTCTTACCCGCTTCGATGTAAGACCTTCCTCGCCACCAACGCGCGCTTGACGCGTTGCGCCATGCGACAGCCATTATTTTTTCCTTGCGCGTTAACATCCTTACGCATCCGGGCGACTCGGAGTACCATCGACTTACTCGGCCGATTGGGATGTGGCCGGTTGGGATGTGATTCGCACAGCGCGGTACTTGCTGCGCGGTACTTGCTCGAAGGCTTTCAGGCTTCCGCTCTATCGAGCATCCTAATATATAAAATATAAAAAATCGTGCGGGGTCGCCATGTTTCATTCCTTTCTGCATTCACTCGTCGAGTCCAATGCGTTATGACTCATCTGGGCCGCGCTGGGCGTGCTTGTGCTTGCGTTGTGCGTCGTGTTTGCGTCGGTCGTGTATCGGAGTCGGACGACGCGCTCGCGCTCTATAGCGCGACGCGTCAACCGGATGACGACAGACAGCAAGTTGATCGTGTAAGTTCGGGGTCTTCGCGCGCCTGAAAACGCGCAAACGAATTCGCGTTTGACTTCAAATTCGTCGATGCCGACAATGCCTTGCAGGGTTTCACAATGGCGCGCGCAGGTGGGCCGGGGGGGTGCGAAAGGGAAGCAGAATAGGACACACGCAAGCATCCGGCCGCCTGATTCGGCGAGTCGCAGGACGAGCATTCAAACAGACACGGGCGAAACCGCGAACTGACCCTCAACCAGACACGATGACCACCGAAGACATTCGTATCGACACCGCCAACGGCATCGGCTTCATTGCTTTCGACCGACCGAAGGCGCTCAATGAATTGACCCCAACGGGGCTACGTTCAATCAGCGAAGCGCTCCGCGCATGGTGGCACGATCAGGCGATCCGCGCCGTCATCGTGTACAGCCCGCATCTGCGCGCGTTCTGCGTGGGCGGCGATATCCGCTTTCTGTACAACTCGGCGAAAGCCGGCGACCGCAATGCGATCGACGCGTTCTTCACGGACGAGTACAAGCTCAACCACACCATTTTCACGTTCCCGAAGCCGTATATCGCGATGATGAACGGCGTGACCCATGGGCAGCGGCATGGGCATCTCGCAGGGCGCGCATCACACGGACGGCCTGCGGCTCGACACGCAAGTCAAACAAGATGGCGATGCCCGAGACGCGCATCGGCCTGTTTCCGGACATCGGCGTGAGCTGGTTCCTTGGCGCGCACGCCGGGAACGATGGCCGCGACCGGCGCGAGCATAAGCGCCGCCGACGCGCTCTACGCGCGCATGGCCGACGCGTATCTCGAGGACGGTGCGCTGCCGGGCCTGATCGAAGATTTGCGGCATCAGCGGTTTATGGACGGCGTGGACATCGTGCGCTTCATCGAGCGCGAGACGAAGAAGTTCAAGGTGTCGCCGACGCTCGATCGCTGCGAATTCGCGTTGGCGCGCACGCTCATCGACAAGCATTTCGCCATGGGCAACGGCGCGGCGATCCTGGTTTCGCTCGAGCGTGACACCAGCGAGTGGGCCGAGCGCACGGCGCGCGAACTGCGCGAGCGTTCGCCGCTCTCGTTCGATGTGTCACTCCAGCTCGTGGATCGCACGAAGTTCTCGACAATGGCCGAAACGCTACGGCGCGATCTCGATCTCACGCGCACGACCTTCGGGCGTGGCGACGTGGTGAAGGGCATCCGCGCGCGCATCGTCGATAAAGACAATCAGCCGGCATGGAAGATCGCACGCTCGGAAGACGTCAGCGCGGCCGATGTCGAGCGTATGTTCGAAAGTGCGTGGACACCGGCTTCGCACCCGTTGCGGCTGCTGAAGGACTAAGGAAGCAGGAACGGAGCGCGCTGCGCTCCGTCGTCGTCATTCCGCGTCGCTGCCCGCCATGAAGGCGCGCATGAAAACGAGCGCGCCCCAGCCCTAGATAGCGTTGGCAATGAACTCCGGAACGCCCAGCGGAAGAAACGGGATGGTGGAGAAGCCTGCCGGATCGATGACGCCCGCCGCATGGAGTAGCGCGAGAGCGGATTCACGGAAGAACAGTGCAGCGAAAAAACCAGATACGAACGGCAGAATGACTTTTGCATTGGCTGAACCGCTTGGTGTCGAGCGCGGTTTTCTCCGATGATCGAAACGAGCGCCATTATAGTGGCCGCGGCCGGGATGTCGGGCGGGATTTGGACGGTTTCGGATCGGCTCCGCGCCGATCGCGCTACTTCGCGATCGCGTCGCTCGCCGGGTTGTTGTGCAGCATGCGGTCGCTGCCGGGCGGCGCGGTGGGGCGCTTCACGGGCATGTTGTCGGGATTGCCGAGGCTTGGCGCGTCCGCGGACGGCGCACCGGTCGTCGGCGGCCTAACCATGGAGGCGCCATCGTCAGGCTTGCCGATTTGCGCATGCGCGGCGAAGGCTACGCAGACGAGTGCGCATGCCGCGAGGAGTCTTTGGGTCATGATGTGTCTCCGTGTCTCGTGGAGCAAACTAGGGTGACCATGAGGCGGCAGCAAGATACGTGAATGCTACGGGAAACCCACGCGGCAAAAAGGACCTGGACATCAGCGGCAGGAGAAACGGCGCGGCGCTGATCGAGATCCGAAACAGCGAGCCGTCGCCCATCGTCACGGCGAAAGTCTTCACCGTCAGCGCCGACAGATCGACCACCGGTTGCGACGTGCGCCGCAGATGCCGGTACGACGCGACGCCCACCACCAACCCGACGGCCACCAGCACGCCGACGAGCGTCCAATCGGTGTCGGTGCGGCCGATCAGTTCCATCGCATAGAGTAGTGTCGTGCAGGCCACGCCGCAGAGCGCGAAGACCGGCAGGTCGAAGCGGCGCTTCGCGTCCTCGCGCACGTTGTCGATGAAACGCAGCGTCAGCAGCAGTCCGACGATGCCGAGCGGCGCGTTGAGATAGAAAATCCAGCGCCACGATGAATAGGTTGTGATGAACCCGCTGAGCGGCGGCCCGATCACCGGCGCGACGAGCCCCGGCCACGTGATGATGGCGATTGCGCGCATCAGGTCGTCTTTCGGTGTCGCGCGCAAGACGGCGAGACGTCCGACCGGCACCATCATCGCGACGCCGATGCCTTGCAAAACAAAACGCGCGCGGCGGCGAATACGTGCAGGGTGGTGGTCGCGCACAGCACGGACGGGCGGTGAATACGGCGATCGCGCTGCCGAACACGGTGTGCAAGCCGAAACGGTCGGCAGCCCAGCCGGAGATGGGAATGAACACCACGAGCGTCAGCAGATAGGCCGTAATGCCGAGACTCATGTCGGCGGGATGCACGCCGAACGAATGCGCCATTTGCGGTAGCGCGGTCGCGATGATGGTGCCGTCGAGGTTCTCCATGAAGAACGTCGTCGCGACCAGCGTGATGATGAGCGATGCGCCTTTTTGCGCGCGAGGCGTGTCGTTGGAATCGGCGGCGGACGACATCGACCGAAACTCTTGAGCGCGCGTGGGCAAGGCTTCTCATTCTAACCGTGAGAGCAGATCGCGCGCGCCTAGGTAGTTTTGGGGCTGCCGAAGCGCACACGACCCGTACACACAACGCCAACAAGAGGAAACCTACGATGAAGTTTCGCAAACTCGGAGATTCAGGTGTCGATGTCAGCTTGATCTGGCTTGGCACTATGACCTGGGGCGAGCAGAACACGGAAACCGAAGCGCACGAGCAGATCGCATATGCGCTGGCGCAAGGCGTCGGCTTCGGCATGAACGCGTTCGAATCCGGGCTGCTGACGCCCGCGGTCTTCGCTGGCAATCTGTCGATGAAACTGATCACGACGCAAGTGATGCGGTGCTTCGGCTTTCGTCCGGTGCTGATCGTCAACGGTGTGCTGGCAGCGCTGTCGCTCGCCGCGATGAGCCTGCTCACGCCGACGCCGCCCAAGTTCGCGATCGCCGCCGTGCTGTTCGCGAGCGGCCTGTCGCGCTCGCTGCAGTTCACCGCGCTCAACACTCTCAGCTTCGCCGATGTGCCCAAAGCGCAAATGAGCGGCGCATCGGCGCTGTCAAGCACGCTGTTCCAGATGACGATGGGCGTGGGCGTCGCGGTCGGCGCGATCGCGCTCAGGATCGGCGAATGGATGCATGGGCACGATGCGCATTCCATTGGCCCGGAGGATTTCAGCGTCGCGTTTCTGATCGTCGGGCTGGTGGGCCTGTTAGGCATAGCCAATCTGTTCGGCCTGTCGCGCGATGCCGGGGCGCTGGTGTCGGGGCATGGGAAGGGAAAGGTTTAGCGCGGCGGCGGTGCTCGCGAGCGTCGTCAAGATCAGACGGCGGTCAGCGGCGAAATTTCGCTCGCCAGCCTAAAGTTTTGCCGTGTGCGGCCGTCAACCCGGTCATGAACACGAACAGTCTCGATTCGATCGCCGCCTTGAGCGAAGCGATCGCCGCCATCCGCCATGCGTGCGGCCTGAATAACCCGGACGATCTGCCGCAAGGCACGCCCGAGTGGGAGGCCGCTAGCGACGCCTTCGCTGAAGACTTCCCGCGGTCTGGACGGCGAACCGTCCGTGCGCGCGTAGTGGGCGCTCTGATTCGTCGCCACAAAATATAGCTTCACACGCGAAGGGCGCACCGAGGTGCGCCCTTCGTCCATCTTCGGCCCGCCCATGTCCGGCTGATCGAAAGCCGTCCGTCACCTGACCGACACATCTATAAATTAGGGACAGACTCTGCACGCTCCTTCCCCCAAACCCTGTTGCCGCGAATCAACTTTTGCTTTTTCTGCGAACGTTTGCGCGCGTCTATCAAGTCACCCGCCATAGCGCCGAAAACTGACATATCGCCAAAATCAAACCGGGAGTTGCCAGTGAAGTGGGCAATGTCTTTTTTCGTGTCCATCGCGGTGATCGCCGTGACGAGCTGCGCGCAGATGCCTGCGCAAAACGCCGCCGCGCAGAAACAGCCGACCACGATTCTTGTCACGGCCCTCGCGCAAGACCTGCCTTACATCAATCAGGCGATCTGGAAAGGCGTGCCCACGCGTCACGCGGTGCGGCTCAATCTGGAAAACCTGACCGCCGGCGCGCTGCAGCCGTATAGCGTGTCGATCAAGCCGACGCAGGGAGGCTAAGCACATGTGCAACCGA
The DNA here is from genome assembly GCA_001184395.1 of Candidatus Paraburkholderia calva. Taxonomy (GTDB): domain Bacteria; phylum Pseudomonadota; class Gammaproteobacteria; order Burkholderiales; family Burkholderiaceae; genus Caballeronia; species Caballeronia calva. The sequence goes on from LFLF01000029.1 coordinate 20,970, forward strand.
TCCCTCCTCGCTATGGCCGCAGCGTCAACGGCCCTGCTGCTCTCCAATCATGCCCATGCCGGCGCGCTCGACGTGACCGCGCCCGCCACGATGCAGGTGTTCGCCGCGGCCATGCCGGCGTCGGCGAAAGTCTATCCGCCGCTGCCGACGCTCGCGATACTGCCGCCCACAGTCGGCGGCGACGAAGCGCCGGTCGGCAAGTCGTCGTCGAAGAAGGCGCGCTGCATCGTCGATTGCCGATGCAGCGCGCCGGAACCGCGTCTCGTCGTATCGGACGAGTCGCGTGCCTATCTGAAAGATGTCGAGTCCCGCCTCGCCGCCGCGCTCGCACGCTGAACAAGACAAGGAGCCTGCACATGTTCGACACGCGCTGATGCACCGCGCCGCGCGCGCCGTATCCATCCTTGTGCCGGCGCGATGCTGGCGCTCTCGCTGGCGTCTGGGGCGCACGCCGCCGACGATTGCTACGAGCAGGCCGGCAGCTATCAGGGCGTCAATCCGCTGGTGCTGCGTGCGGTCGCGTGGCACGAATCGAAAGGCGATACCGCCGCGATCAATCACAACGCCAATGGGTCGATCGACGTCGGCCAGTTGCAGATCAATTCCATCCACTTTTCCGACCTCGCGCGCCAGGGCATTCTGCATTGCGCGCTGATGGACCCGTGCATCAACGTGTTCGTCGCCGCGTGGCTCCTGAAGCAGAAGATGGTGAAGTACGGCAATACGTGGCACGCGATCGGCGCGTACCACTCGGAATCGCCGAAGCAGCGCGATGCCTACACGCGCAGCATTCAGCAGATTCTGGTCAGCTGGGGCGAACTGCGTCCCACGATGTGATCGCGGGACGCCGCGTGCATCAGAGCTGACTCATTCCGCCATCGATCACGATTTCCGTGCCGACGATGAATCCCGATTCCGGCGACGCCAGATGCAACACCGTCGCCGCCACTTCGCTCGACTTGCCGAAGCGGCCGAGCGGAATCTGCACGAGCATCTGGGCGGTGGTGTCATCGTCGAGGCCGAGCTTTTCGTGCAGCGGCGTGGTGACCGAGCCGGGACTGACCACGTTCACGCGGACGCCGCACGGCAGTAACTCTGCCGACAGCGTCTTGGCAAACGAGACGAAAGCCGCCTTGCTCGCCGCGTAGAGGGACGACATGGGCATGCCGATGTGGGCGTTGATCGATCCGTTCAGCACGATCGACGCGCCCGCGTTCAACAGCGGCAGCAGCGCCTGAATCTGGAAATACGGCCCCTTTAAAATAAAATACGGCCCCTTTACATTGATTGCGAAGGTTTCGTCCCATGCGTTCTCGGTGATATCCGCAAACGGCCCGAACGTTGCGATGCCCGCATTGACGAACACGCCGTCGAGGGTGATATGTTCGTCCGCCAGACGTTGCGCGAGTTCGCGCGCCGCTGTGACCGTGCCCACCACATTGCGGATTGCAATGGCGTCCTTGCCGAGCGTTTCTTTCGCTGCGGCCAGCGATGTTTCGTCGCGGCCCGTGATGACGACGCGCGTGCCTTCGTTCGCAAATGCCCTGCACGGTTGCGAAACCGATTCCGCTGGTTGCTGCCGGTGACCAGAACGGTCTTGCCTTCGAAACGATTCATGAAGTTCTCCTTGTGAAGGTTGATCAGTGTGAAGGCATTTTGGGCAGGCTTTCGGGCGTTGCCGTGCGAAGTTTTCGACGCACTCGTTCGACGGGTTCGAACGAGTTCCGGAAAAGCAGCACGTTTTCAGCCTGTGCCACTGGAGCCTGGCGTCAGCGATCGTTGGCCATCGCCGCGAGCCTGCCGTTGCCTGCATCGCGGGCCGCAGCCGCCGTGGCGAAGTTTTCCTCCGAGACCATTGCGCGTCTCGCGCGCTTCGAAATCGACCAACGCCATCACCCAGACGAAACCGCCCGCCTGTTCCGTGGTCGTGACGAATGCCTTCAGCTTGCCCTCATTCGACGATGTCATCTTGACCTCCTTGCTCGTGGATACGCACCGCCATCGGCGCAAAATAATCCGGTTGAGGAACAGGCGCGGCGCGCAGGGTCCGTAGCGTCGGAAATCACGATTCGAAATCTAGCCCGACGACGAGTACGGTCGGCTCGCCTTGCAAACGCGTTTTCAGATCGATGTCGCGCACGCCTTCCCAGGCCGTGAGGTTGGCGCCTATCGAATCGAGGTATCGCAGGAGACGCGCCTCCCCGCCGGGACGCAGCAAGCGTCCTATCTCGTCGTCCCAGGTGAGAAATACATTCAGGTCGTACGGATAGCGGCTGGCGCGCTCGGCCATACGCTGACGTTCGGCGCTAGCATGCAGACACGTTGGCAAAAGCAGATTTTCATAGGGCACGATTTCGACGCGCACGCCACGATCCAGCAGGCGCGCGACCTGTTCGACGATCGGCAGCATGAACTCCGCCTCGAAGCGGGCCGCCGTTTCGCGATTCACGGCAGTCTTATCCGGAATGAGCGCATACGCGCGTCACAGTCAGATGGCCGGCAGATCTTCCAGCGACTTCTCGATCTGCCCGTCCCGCGCGCGCCTCGATGCCGACGTGCCCGTTCGCATAAGGCAGCGCGCTGACCTTCGGCCCGAGAAAGGTTCGGCCGCCCAGCGTGAACAGCGTATGCACCTCTTCGCCACGCTTGATGGCGTCCACGACTTGATGCACGTCCACGATGCTTGCTCGTGGGCGCGGTCTAGCCGTTGGTGGATTGATCGAAGCTGCCCCAGCGCACGCTAGTCACATGTTCGTTAACCCAGCGCACACCGTCGATCGCCAAAGTAGCCATGACTGCCTCCGTTGTCGTCGTACGGGGTGAGGAATCAATGCTAGCACGCAGACGATGCGGTAACGCGGGCCACATCGCAACGTCATTTCGGCGCGAACGTAGCGGGCCGCCGCCTTTGTCACGCGAGGATGCGATTCGTGTCCCTACGGTAAAATTCCGGATTCGCCGCCGTTCGATGCGGCTTGCTTCTTATTCGACGCCGTTCGCCTATGTCAGCCGTATCTTCATCCGATTCGCAAGTCTCGCAACTCTGCGCGCGCCGCGTGTCCGTCGCGCCGATGGTGGATTGGACCGATCGCCATTGCCGTTCGCTGCATCGGCTGGTATCGCGTCATACGTGGCTATACACGGAGATGGTGACGACCGGCGCGCTACTCTACGGCGATGTCGCGCGGCATCTGGCGTTCACGCCCGCCGAAGCGCCCGTAGCACTGCAACTCGGCGGCAGCGAGCCCGCCGATCTCGCGAAAAGCGCGAAGCTAGGCGAGCAATGGGGCTACGACGAAATCAACCTGAACTGCGGTTGCCCGTCCAAGCGCGTGCAGCGGGGCGCGTTCGGCGCATGCCTGATGAAAGAGCCGACGCTCGTCGCCGACTGCGTGAAGGCGATACGCGACGCCGTGTCAGTTCCGGTGACGGTGAAACATCGCATCGGCGTGGATGCGATCGAGGAATATGAGTTCGTGCGCGATTTCGTCGGCACGGTCGCGGATGCCGGTTGCGAAATGTTCATCGTGCACGCGCGCAATGCGATTCTGAAAGGCCTGAGCCCGAAAGAGAACCGCGAAATTCCGCCGCTCAAGTACTACTACGCGTATCGGTTGAAGCGCGACTTTCCGCATCTCGAGATTTCGATCAACGGCGGTATCAAGACGCTGGACGAAGTGGAAGAGCACCTGAAACATGTCGACGGCGTAATGCTCGGGCGCGAGGCGTATCACAACCCCTTTGTGCTGGCCGATGTCGATGCGCGCTTCTACGGCACGGCGACGATTGCACCGATGCGCGAGGAAATCGAGGCGGGGCTGATCGAATACGCGCGCGCGGAACTGGCGCGCAGTACGTATCTCGGTGCCGTCACGCGTCATGCGCTCGGGTTGTATCGCGGTGTCGCGGGCGCGCGCGGCTGGCGGCGCGTGTTGTCGGACAGTCGCCGGCTGGCGACGGGCGATCTGTCGGTGTTCGATGAGGCGCGGAGCCATCTGCGCGACGCGCTCGAAGCCATCGAGTCGTGACACGGACGCACAGCCACGCCGTCACATGCCATCCGGCGAAAAACAATGCTCGAAAAGACTAGGCAAGCGCAATTCTAGTTCGTATAATTTGTGGTTTAGTCGGACGAGCTTCTCGAAGCGAGTTTAAGCGGAAGCAAGTTGTTCCAGTGGTGGCTGTAGCTCAGTTGGTAGAGTCCAGGATTGTGATTCCTGTCGTCGTGGGTTCGAGTCCCATCAGCCACCCCAGCAGAATTCGAACGGCACTGTGCAAAACACAGTGCCGTTTTTGCTTTTTTCGTCAATTTCATCGATGCCGCCGAGATGTATCCGGTGCCGCCGCGCCCGGAAACGCGAGACCGCACCGAGCAGTACATCGGCACCTGGCTCGCGAAGAATCCGGGCAAGCGCGCCGGGATCGTGCTCGCGACCAAGATCGCCGGTCCCGCGCGTCAGCCGCACAATCCGCGGCATATCCGCGGCGCGGAAAACCAGTTCGACCGCAAAAACATCTTCTCGGCGATCGACACGAGCCTTCAGGCCTGCAATCCGATTACGTGGACTTGTACCAGCTGCACTGGCCCGACCGCAGCACGATGACCTTCGGCCGCGCGGCGTATCCGTATCTCGACGACGAATACACGGTGCTCATCGAAGAGACGCTGGCCACGCTCGGCGAACTCGTGAAGGCGGGCAAGATCCGTCATATCGGCGTGTCGAACGAAACGCCGTGGGGCGTCGCGCAATTCCTGCGGGCGGCGGGAAAGGCCGGGCTGCCGAAGATCGTCAGCATTCAGAATCCGTACAGCCTCGTGAACCGCACCTTCGAAACGGGCATCTCCGAGTTCACGCACAAGGAAGGCGTCGGCCTGCTCTCGTATTTGCCGCTGGCGTTCGGCTGGCTCTCCGGCAAATACGAAGGCGGCGCGCGGCCCGTCGGCGCGCGCATCACCCTGTTCGAGCGGCTCGCGCGCTACAGCAAGCCGCAGTCGGTCGCCGCGATCACGCGCTATGTCGAACTCGCGAAGCGTCATGGCCTGAGTCCGGCGCAATTCGCGCTCGCGTTCGTCAACAGCCGGCCGTTTACCACCAACAACCTGATCGGCGCCACGTCGATGGCACAACTGAAGGAAAACATCGATAGCGTGAACATCGATCTGTCCAAGGAAATGCTCGCGGAAATCGACGCGCTGCACGAGCTTCAGCCGAATCCGGAGCCGTAAGCTCGCCGAAGGATTCGCCGCACGTCGACAGAAAATCTCTGCTTTGACAGGGGCTTGCTGCGCGCGGCGCGCATTCGCCGCGTTTGTGTCAGCATGGATGGTCGCGTTGACGGCGGCGCTCGAACGTCTGAATGAGCGTTTGAACTATCCGGGCACAGTCGTGCCCAAGTGAAGCATCCGGGCGGCACGTGCCCGCATCTCGCCGTCACGCCGTCGTGGTTCTCGTTCTGGAAGTAGACGCGCACATCGTCTCTGCATCACCCGCAATGTCAGCGCCGAACGCCGAGCCGGCACGAGGCACTGCATTTGCTTGATAGTCCTGGTTGCCCGCTGCGGCGCCTTTCGTGCCCAGCGCGCTTTTCGCAAAGGAGTCGTCGCTCATGTCTGAAGCAACACAAGCAAAAGACTTCGATCGCCTGACGATCGACACCATCCACACGCTCTCGATGGATGCCGTGCAGAAAGCCAACTCCGGCCACTCCGGGACACCGATGGCGCTCGCGTCGGTCGCGTTCCATCTGTTCCAGAACCATCTCCGCTACGATCCCGACGCGCCGCTCTGGCCGAACCGCGACCGTTTCGTGCTCTCCCGGGTATGCGTCGATGCTGCTGTATTCGACGCTGTTCCTGACTGGCGTGAAGGAAGTGGACACGCACGGCAAGCCCGCCGTCTCGCTCGACGACGTCAAGAGCTTCCGCCAGCTCGACAGCAAGACGCCGGGCCATCCCGAATACCCGCCGGGCCATCCCGAATACTGCATGACGACCGGTGTCGAAACGACGACCGGACTGCTCGGGCAAGGCCTCAGCAACAGCGTCGGCATGGCGATGGCCGCGCGCTGGAAGGAAGCGCATTTCAACAAGGGCGGCGACACGATCTTCGATTACCGTGTCTACGCGCTGTGCGGCGATGGCTGCATGATGGAAGGGGTGTCGCACGAAGCTGCTTCGCTGGCGGGACATCTGAAGCTGTCGAATCTCATCTGGATCTACGACAGCAACCGCGTGACCATCGACGGCCATACGGCGACAAACCGACCTTGATCGTGGTGAAGAGTATCATCGGCTGGGGCGCGCCGAACAAACAGGACACGGCTAGCGCGCATGGCGAAGCGCTCGGCGAAGACGAAGTGAAGGCCGCGAAGAAGTTCTACGGCTGGCTCTACGGCTGGCCGGAAGACAAGCAGTTCTACGTGCCCGATGGCGTAATGCAGCACTTCGCCGACGGCTTCGGCGCGTGCGGCAAGAAGCTGTACGCGGGATGGGTCGAGCGCTTCAAGGCGTACGAAAAATCGAATCCAGCGCGCGCGAAAGAAGCGTGGGAAATGCTCGAAACGAAGCTTCCCGACGGTTGGGAAAGTGCGATCCCGACTTTCGAGGCAGACGAGAAGGGCCTCGCCACGCGCGATTCGTCGAGCAAGGTGGTCAATGCGCTCGCGCACCGCATTCCCTGGCTGATCGGCGGCGCGGCGGATTTGTCGCCGTCCACGAAGACGAACCTCAAGTTCGACGGCGCGGGCAGCTTCGGAGCCGACGACTACGCGGGACGCAATCTGCACTTCGGCATTCGCGAGCACGGCATGGGCTCGGTGGCGAACGGTCTCGCGCTGTCGGACATGATGTGCGCGTATGCCTCGACATTACTGATTTTCAGCGACTACATGAAGCCGCCGATCCGTCTATCGGCGATTATGGAAGTGCCGGTCATCTACGTGTTCACGCACGACTCGATCGGCGTGGGCGAGGATGGGCCGACGCACCAGCCGATCGAACAGCTCGCCGCGTTGCGCGCGGTGTCAGGCCTTATGCTGCTGCGTTCCGCCGACGCCAACGAAGTCGGCGAAGCGTGTCGCGTCGCGCTGTCGCACAACAAGGAGCCGTCGTGCATCGTGCTGACATGTCAGCCGCTGCCGACCTTCGATCGCAAGAAGTATGCGTCGGCAGAAGGCACGCGGCGCGTACGTGCTCGCCGATGCCGACGACGGCAAGAAACCCGAAGTCATCCTGATGGCGACCGGCAGCGAAGTGCCGCTGTGCATCGAGGTCTACGAAAAGCTCAAGAGCGAAGGCATCGCGGCGCGTGTGGTGTCGATGCCGTCCTGGGATATCTTCGAAAAGCAGGACGACACGTACAAGGAATCCGTGCTGCCCGGCGACGTGCATGCGCGCGTTTCCGTCGAGCAGGCCGCGACGCTCGGCTGGGACCGTTACACGGGTCGCCTGGGTTCGCAGATCGTCATGCATACGTTCGGCGCGTCCGCGCCGCTCAAGGCGCTCAAAACCAAGTTCGGCTTCACGCCGGAAAAGGTCTATGAGGCCGCGAAGAAACAGATCGAACGCGTGAAAAACAATGGCAAGGAGTGGTTCCATCATGCAGATCGGCATCGTAGGACTGGGGCGCATGGGCGGCAATATTGGACGCCGTCTCATGCGGGGCGGATACCAATGCGTGGTCTACGACCATTCGCCGGACGCGACGGATGCGCTCGTCAAGGAAGGCGCGAACGGCGCGAAGGACTTGGGCGAACTGGTCGCGCAACTACAGGCGCCGCGCGTCGTGTGGCTCATGCTGCCGGCGGGCAAGATCACCGAGGACACGCTCGGCGACCTGAGCAAGCTACTGGGCCGCGACGACGTCGTGATCGACGGCGGCAACAGTTTCTACAAGGACGATATCCGCCGCGCCACGCAATTCCGCGAGCAGGGCATTCATTACGTCGATGTCGGCACCTCGGGTGGCGTGTGGGGCCTGACGCACGGCTACTGCATGATGATCGGCGGCGAAGAAGACGTGGTGCGCCGCATCGATCCGATCCTCGCGACGCTCGCGCCGGGACGCGGCGACATTCCCGAAACGCCGGGGCGCGAAGGGCGCGATGCGCGCGTCGAGAACGGCTATATGCACTGCGGACCGGTCGGCTCGGGGCACTTCGTCAAGATGGTCCATAACGGTATCGAGTACGGGCTGATGCAGGCGTATGCGGAAGGCTTCCACATTCTCAAGCACAAGGACTCGAAGGACCTCGCGGAGAACGAGCGTTACGATCTCGATCTCGCCGATATCGCCGAAGTATGGCGGCGCGGCAGCGTGGTGTCGTCGTGGCTGCTGGATCTGACGGCGGGCGCGCTCGCGGGCGATGGCGCGCTTGACAAGTACTCGGCCGAAGTCGCTGATAGCGGCGAAGGACGCTGGACCATCGAGGCGGCCATCGAGGAAGCGGTGCCCGCGCAGGTGTTGTCGGCGGCGCTCTACACGCGGTTCCGCTCGCGCGATGCCGAGTCGTTCCCCGAGCGCATGCTGTCGGCGATGCGCTTCGGCTTCGGCGGTCACAAGGAGTATCCGGTGAAGTAAGACAGTGCGTGGTATGCGTTGGAGATCGGCGATGGTGCTCGGACCATCGCCGTTTTCGTTTGATGGAGGCACACGTGCGAGAGACGACGCATGAACGCACGCGGGATCTGATCACGCTGATCGCGTGGGCCGTTGCGCTCGTGCTGCTGCACATGCTGACCAACGGTCGCTACGGTTTTCATCGCGATGAGCTTTCGTCGCTCGCCGATGGATGTTCGCTCGCGTGGGGTTACGTCGGCGGGCCGCCGCTCACGCCGTTTCTCGCGCGTGCGGCTTTCACGCTGTTCGGGCCGTCGCCTGTCGGCTTGCGCGCGTTCGGCGCGCTCGCCATGGGCATCGCGCTCGTGCTGACCGGTCTGATGGCACGCGAAATGGGCGGCTCGCGCCACGTGCAAGTGGTGGCGGCGCTGTGCGCTGCGATCGGCGGCGTGGCGTTGAGCGCCGGCACGATGCTCGAGTACGTCAGCCTCGATTACCTGTGGTGGGTGACGGCCGCGTATTGCGTCGTGCGCGTGCTCGCATCCGGTGATGCGCGTTGGTGTCTCGGCATCGGCGCCGCGCTTGGCATCGGCACGATGACCAAGTATGACATTGCGTTTTTTGCGGCGGGCATCGGCGCGGGTTTCGTGTTCACGCCGGCGCGGCGGCATATGCGCAGTCCGTGGTCGTGGGCTGGCGTGGCACTGGCGCTCGCCATCTTTCTGCCGAATCTCATCTGGCTGTTCCTGCACGGCTTCGTCACGCTCGCTGGAGACCATCCACGCGCGCGACGGCGCCATCGGCCGCACTGAAGGTTTCGTGAGCGGCCAGTTCTGGATCGCCACGAGTCCGTTCACGGTGCCGGTGTGGATCGGTGGCTTGTGGTTTCTGTTCGGCACCAGCGCGAGCAAGCGTTTTCGCGCGCTCGGCTGGATGTAAGGTGTGCCGCTCGTATCGTTCGTCATCGCGAAAGGGCGGGTCTTGTCCTTGTCGAAGCCGAAGTTCTTCGTGACGAAATCCTGCGCGTACTGCGTGCCGATGTACGACAGAATGCGGATCGACACGAGGTTCTTCGACTTCTGCAGGCCGACGCGCATGGATATCGGGCCGTCGGGCTGATCGTCGTCCTTCGGCTCCCATGCATCCCCGCCGGGCGTCGTCGGCGGGAAATACAACGGCGCATCGTTGATGATGGTCGCCGGCCCAGGCCCTTGTCGAGCGCGGCCGAATAGATGAACGGCTTGAAGCTGGAGCCCGGCTGACGCAAAGCCTGCGTGATGTGGTTGAACTTAAACTTATTCTTGTTGAAGTCGAAGCCGCCGACCAGCGAGCGGATCGCGCCGGCCTGCGGCACCATCGACACGAGCGCGCCTTCCACCTGCGGCAACTGTGCGATTTGCCAGTTGTCCTTGGCGTCCTTCGACACGCGGATGATAGAGCCCGGCTTGATCGCGAGCGCCTTCGACGCGTTGCTACGCAGCGCCGCCGCGACGAAGCGCAGGCCTTCGCCCGACATCGTGACTGTATCGCCGCCGACGAATTGCGCGACGACCTGCTTCGGACTCGCGGACGGGACGACTGCCAACGCGAGTTCGCCGTTGTCGGGGTGATCGACAAGCGCGTCCTCAATGGCTTCCGCGCGATCGTCTGCGTTCGCCGGCAGGTTGATGTTGCCTTCCGGCCCGCGATAGCCGTGCCGGCGCTCGTAGTCCATCACGCCCTTACGCACGGCCTGGTAGGCGGCGTTCTGATCGGCGGAATCGATGGTCGTGGTGACGGTCAGGCCGCACGTATAGGTCTCGTCCTTGTACTACGCGTACATCATCTGCCGCACCATTTCCGCGACGTATTCGGCATGCACGCTGTACTCGGTGCCCGAGGACTTGGTGTGGATCGGCTCGGCGATCGCCTGCGTGTATTGATCGCGCGAGATGTAGTTGAGATCCATCATGCGCTTGAGGATGTACTCCTCCGCACCTTCGCGCGCTTCGAATTGACCACGGGGTTATACGCCGACGGCGCCTTCGGCAAGCTGGCGAGCATCGCGGCTTCGGCCAGCGTGACGTCCTTCAGGTCCTTGCCGGAACACACGCACGCCGCCGCGGAAAAGTCGTAGGCACGCTCGACGCTCGCCGAGATAGATCTGATTCATGTACAGCTCGAGAATCTGATCCTTGGTCAGCGCGCGCTCGATCTTGTAGGGGAGCAGCATTTCGTAGACCTTGCGCGTGTAGGTCTTTTCGCTCGACAGGAAAAAGTTGCGCGCCACCTGCATGGTGATCGTGCTCTCGCCCTGCGACACGCCGCTGTGCATCAGATCGGCCACGCCCGCGTGCAGGATGCCGACGAAGTCCACGCCGCCGTGGTCGTAGAAGTGGTAGTCCTCGATGGAGAGCACCGCTTTCTTCATCTGATCGTGAATGTCCTGAAGAGGCTGCGGCGCTCTTCGCCGAACTCGCCGATCAGCACATGATCGGCCATATAGACGCACAGCGGCACTTTCGGACGATAGTCGATCAGCGCGTTGAGCGACGGCAGGTCCGGTTCCATGACCACCAGCGCATAACCGACGATTAGCGCGACCACCACTACGCCCGCGCCAACGAGGCCCATGAACCAGAGCGCGAGGCGCGCGCCGAGCGAACGCTTGCGAGGATTGCGGTCGTTCGGCCATTGCCGCCGTCGCGGTCGCCGGAGGCGTGGCGTGATTCGTTGCGAGAGTCGTTCCAGCGGGGTTCGTGATCGTGTCGCGTGGAATGTGTTGAGTCGGGTCGTTTGATGATAGGCATGATTTGGATCGTACGGCGCGCGTGCGGCGCACACTCTTGCCGCGCTTGACGCTAGCGGCGCGCAAACGCCGCTAGCAAAGACGGGACGAGCGATGAGCGGACCGGCTTCGACCGAGGGTAACTGCGCATTTTAAAGAATTCGAGCGCGCGACTACGAAACGGGCGTGGTTTTTTTCTAAGCGAATGAAGCGCAAGCCTTTCAGGCCATGTGCAGCACCGCGCGCCGGCGCTGTGTGTTACCCACAAAAAGGGTTGAGAGCCCTGTGGACAACCCTATGAGAAAATACCCAAACCGTTGATTGTGCGCTTTTTTCGAACGCGCTTACGCAATGACATGCAGTCTTGCTCACGCATGCCACGCCGAAAACGATATGATGGATACATCGATTGCAGGTTCTCATTCATTTGCGGAGCACGCGCGTCACCAGTGAGCGCAGTGAGCGAGGCCTCGGCGAACCCTGTGGTAACGACTGTCGCGCCGTTTCACGAATCCGTATTGCCCTTGCAGCATCCCGGTCTCGGCGATATTTTCAATAGCCTTACTGTTTGCGAGCCGCTCATGACGACCAAATCCAGCGAACGCATCGTAGTTTTCGTGACCCCTGCGCAGAAGCTCGCCATCAGCAAGACGGCGGACAATCTCGGCATCAGCGTGAGCGAGCTGGTGCGGCGCGCGGTGCTCAACTTCAACGCGACGAGCGAGCAGATCAAGGTCGCGGGCATCGTCGACCGTCTGCCCGCACCGAAAGCGCCCGACCCGCTCGATGTCGCGCTCAAGAGCGTCGCCCCCGCAGCTAAAGCGCCGGATACGACAGATCAAAGCGATCACGACGACAATGCCGCCGACTCCGGCGAAGACGCGTGGCTCCTCACGGGCAGTGGCCGCTCCCTGAAGTCGTCTCGTCCGTCACGGATGCTTCGCGCGCCCCTCCTTCCGGCGCATGCCGCACCTTTACACTCCTTAACCTTCGTCAAGCGTTCGTTAAGCCCTGGGTAAATCGCGGCATGCTCTAATACACGGGGTATACCCGGCGTCGCTCGTATGTCATCTCATGCTTGCAATCTAGCGTCCGGGCCTCACATTCATCGTGCACGGACGCTTGCCGCGATTCGTCACCAAAGAGAAATGCATGTCGCTTTTCGATTCCATCTCGCGTACGGTCAAGGGCCTGCTGACGCAGCCTACACCATGCAGGACCCCTCGTGCGACGCGCGTCAGATCGTGCGCGAGCTCGACGACAGCATCGCGAAAGCGGAGAACTCACTGATCGAAATCGAGGTTCAGGTCGCCACCCAGCAAAGCAAGCGCGACGCCGCCGACAAGGCGAAAAAGTACGAAGGCGGCACCAAGTGCGCGCTCACGGCCAGCGAGGAAAGCCTCGCGCGCGAAGCACTCGCGGCGCAGGCAAATGCGGAAACCGAGCGCGACGCGCTGGGCGCCGAACTCACCACGCTGGAGCCGTCGGTAGAACATCTGAAGACGCAGATTAACGACATGCGTCAGTGCCGCAACGACCTGAACGCGCGCTCGAACATCCTTCAGGCGAAGCAACAGATCACGCAGGCCAAGGACACGACGGCGACGGCGCACGGCGGCATCGGCGAAAAAATCTGTCGGAAGACTTTCAGAAGCTCGAAGACAAGATTCAGCTCGCGAATGCACGTTCCGACGCGCGTCTGAATTCCGCCGATCAAAAGTCGGGCAAGGCGCTCGACAATAAGCTGGCCACGCTCAATCGCGGGCCGTCGGTGGACGACCGTCTCGAAGCGCTGAAGAAGCAATTGAATACGCCGGCGCAGTAAGCGGTTCGCACTAAGGCAACGCTGAAGCAGCCGGTTGTATTCATCGATTCAGGCGCAAATAGCAGCAGATTCATCGTGAGTGAGGCTTTGCGCCTGGATTTCCGGTCCACCAGGGTGTTGCGCCTGGGCCTGCGGCCCGCTTCCCCCCCATTACGGGCGAACCTGTGCCATCAATCGCTTGCGCGAAAGAT
>LFLF01000283.1 GCA_001184395.1 Candidatus Paraburkholderia calva
GCGCCGTATAACGGACCGGAAAAGATCAAGCTGTGGCTCGAAGGCGTCCCCTTCAAGGACGGCGAACCAGTGCAAGACGATCAACCGGTTCAGCAGAAACTCGCCGCTTGAAATCGACTGTCGCGATACTGCTCATACACCACTCTTGACGCTAGCTCTGTCTATCCAAACGTTATTAGTGTGACCAGGCCCTAGCATAAAATCATCCGACCACAAACGAAGTTCCACGATATGCCATTGCACACCTACCTGTTATTTCTGCCAGCCTGCTTTGCTCTCAACATGGCTTTCGGGCCGAACAACGTGCTGTCCCTGTCCAATGGCGCGCGCAATGGCGTGCTGCACTCCGTCACGGCGTCATTTGGGCGGTTGGTGGCATTCACGATCATGATCGCAATCACCGGGTTCGGCCTAGGTGCATTACTGCTTGCGTCCGAACCCCTCTTTACCGTGTTGAAGTTCGGAGGTGCTGCCTATCTCGTGTGGCTTGGGATCAAATTGCTGCGATCCACGTCGACGGAGCAAGCCTTGGTGGTAAACGCAGAACAATCCGTGCGGCAGGACCGGGCGAGCTTGCTCTGGAAGCATTGCAAGCAGGAGTTTTTCGTCGCCGCAGGCAATCCCAAGGCCATCCTCATCTTCACGGCATTCTTCCCGCAGTTCGTGGATCGCACACACTACGCCGTGAGTTTTGCCATCCTTGGCGCGACGTTTCTCATGCTGGAACTCGTCGCCATTGCGATCTATGCGCTGATTGGTGCGCGGCTACACTTCCTGACCACGAACCCGAAGGGCTTCGTATGGCTGAACCGGATCAGTGGATCGCTCATGGTCGGGTTCGGCATGTTGCTGGCTCTGTTGCCCCGCCCTGCGTAACCCGCGTAAATGCTGAGGCGTGCGCTCGACCAAAGCACGGAATTGGATGCGCTCGGCATCGCGTAATAGATCGAATTGACCTCGACTAATGGAAACTCATTTGCGTAGAACCGCGACTGCGCTTCAGCGCTAGTCCACTGCGTCATTAATTTAGGGCAACGCTGAACCAGCCGGTTGTATTCATCGATTCAGGCGCAAACAGCGGCAGATTCATCGTGAGTGAGGCTTTACGCCTGGATTTCCGGTCCACCAGGGTGTTGCGCCTGGGCCTGCGGCCCGCTTTCCCCCATTACGGGCGAACCTGTGCCA
>LFLF01000285.1 GCA_001184395.1 Candidatus Paraburkholderia calva
TTATACACATAACGTAGCTAGAATCCATCAGGTTGGTGGGACGAAGTAGGTCCCACCGACAGTATAACTTTCAATTGCAAGTGCCAGAAACAGTAAATACAAATACAGGTCATAGAACCAACAAATAAGAATTCAGATCACCCGACATGCAAAAATCTTAAAAAGTCGTAAGATCGACGTTCTAATTCCAGAAGGAGGTTTACGAAATTATTTAAGTTGAAAACCAGGTTAAATAATATTTAAAATAAGGAAAATCAAGTATTATTTTAGAAAACCCACCAAAACCCTAACTGGAGCTATAAGTCAAATATTCCATCAAAATATTTCAAAATATTTCGCATTTACCATGACATGTTAAAAACAAAACACCGGAAGGGAAACTCACAACTCAATTTGGTTCGTTATCCTCGGGGTCGGCACCAGCTTCGCTTTCTTGTCCTGCAAGTAAGGCGCTCGCCATCGTCAATTAACTACGGTATTATTATATTATTTAACTTAGGCTAAAATTGGGTTATTTAACATTTATCCGTCCTTTATTGATATTTTATGATAACATAGAAATAAATTTTATCAGTCTTTTTCCTAGATTTTCCCACATTTATTCCCGCAATTTCCAAAAATATTCTCAAAATAGATATCTCGGGTAAATAAAATAAATTATTAAGGTTTTAGGCTTCGAATAACTCAACAAAACTATTTATAAGATTTAAATAAAAATTTGAAAGAAATTTCAATATTCAAAAATTTTTCCTAAGTATAGAATTGAATTTTTGATGACTAACCGGCCTACTTTGACACCTTCTATTTTAACAACCAGGGGTCCATTTCAAAATCCAAAAAATGTTTCAGAAACCTATCATTAGAAACTCCAACTTTGTAGAAGGACTCAACTTCAGATTCGGATCGTACAACCCTGAAATCTGGGCGTGAAGTTGGCTGTTTGCCACTGTTGTCCAGATTTGGTAATGAAAACAGCCAACTTTGGGGGTTTTAAAAAATATAGCTCGGTGGTCCAAATCGAAATCTTTAAATTTCTGGGGATTTTTGGCTATGTTCGTCACACATTTCATGAAAAAAGTCTTGGCTAAAAACAACTGGAAGGCAATCAAAAACAACCATGAACATAGGGGTCTCGCAACTACTGGGTATAGTCAGGTTGGTCAGGCAACTTTCAAAG
>LFLF01000286.1 GCA_001184395.1 Candidatus Paraburkholderia calva
TGTTGAATGAAGGCATTAAGTGCTTCCTTCATCTTCTTTGTTCTAGACATTGTCATTGGGCGTCCAATTCCAACTAATGGATCCTTCCTCCAAGCTGGTCCATTGATAGCTTGATCCATTGTAGTTGAAATCCTCCTTTGATTGACATCTTCATGAGCTGGCCGAATTTCTCCTTCAGCTTCTTGATTAATGTGATCTTCATGTTTGGTGCTACTTGAGATCACATTAGCTCTGGATTTCACTCACAGTCGTAGGAATAGGCCATGGCTTGATAGCGTCAAATTTTGCTTGATCAACTTTGACTCCCTGTGCACTTACAACAAAACCAAGAAAAATAACTTTCAGAGCACAGAAAATGCACATTTTAAGGTTAGCAAATAACTTTTTACTTTGCAAGGTAGATAAAACTAAAGTCAAATGTTCAATATGTTCACTTAAATCCTTGCTATACACCAATATATCATCAAAATATACCACAACAAATTTATTGATGAAATTACGCAAGACATGATTCATAAGACGCATGAAAGTACTAGGAGCATTAGTAAGACCAAAAGGCATAACTAACCACTCATATAAACCAAATTTAGTCTTAAAAGCAGTCTTCCATTCATCACCTTGTTTAATGCGAATTTGGTGGTAACCAGACTTAAAATCAATTTTGGTGTAAATTTTACTACCATGCAGTTCATCAAGCATATCATCAAGTCGGGGAATGGGATGTCTATACTTAATTGTTATTTTATTCACAGCACGACAATCAGTACACATTCTCCAATCTCCAGTTTTCTTTGGAACTAAAATAACAGGAACTGCACATGGTGAAAGTGACTCACGTACCTGGCCCCTAGCTAGTAGATCATCAACTTGGCATTGAAGCTCCTTTGTCTCAGTTGGATTAGATCTATAAGCTGGTCGGTTGGGGATCACAGCTCCAGGCACAAAATCAATTTGATGCTCTATTCCCCTTGAGGGTGGTAATCCGTGTGGTAACTCCTCAGGGAATACATCAGAAAAATTCTTCAAAAGCTCAGAAATCTCAACCGGAAGGTTGGATGGAAAATCATCATTAGTAAAATAAGAATCTTGGTAAATCAAAAGCACAAGTAAGTCATTACCTTGTAAATTTTGATTTACTTCTCTCACTCCAATAAATAAGCTCATCTTACTT
>LFLF01000287.1 GCA_001184395.1 Candidatus Paraburkholderia calva
ATTACCTCACTGACTCCTTGAAAGGCCAAGCACGAAATCCATTGATAAATCAATCCATGGAGATTCAGGCACAGGCAATGGTATATATAATCTATGAGGCTTGATGGTTGATTTAGCATGTCTGCAAGAAACACAATTAGCACAAATTTTCTCAACATCAAAACGCATTTTAGGCCAATAAAAGTGTTTATGTAATATTTCATAAGTTTTAAGAACACCAAAGTGTCCCATCAAATAACCACTATGAGCTTCTCTAATCAAGAGCTCACGTAAGCTAGACCTTGGAACACACAACCTATTCTCCTTATAGAGAAAACCTTCATGTCAAAAATATTTCTCAAAGGCTGTTTGTTCACAAGCTGCAAAGACACTAGAAAAATCAGGGTCAGTAGCATAAAGTTTTTTAATATATTCAAATCCTAACAGTTTAGTATCTAACTGCGTAA
Organism: Candidatus Paraburkholderia calva; assembly: GCA_001184395.1. GTDB lineage: Bacteria > Pseudomonadota > Gammaproteobacteria > Burkholderiales > Burkholderiaceae > Caballeronia > Caballeronia calva. Next base: position 447 of record LFLF01000287.1, read on the forward strand.
TCAAAGTATGCCTCCTAGACAAAGCGTCGGCAACAATATTCTCCTTTCCTTTTCTATATTTAATAATGTAAGGAAAAGTGTCTATGAAGGATACCCATTTGGTATGTAGCTTACCTAACTTACCTTTAGGGCTGTAAATGAGCCAAGCTGTTCATGAGCAGCTCGATGTTCAGCTCAATAAAGACTCGTTCGTGTTCGGCTCGATTTATAAATGAGCCGAGCTTGAGCACGATTTTGAAGCTCGAATTATAAACGAGCCGAGCTTGAGCTAGCCAAAACTCAACTCGAAAGCTCGTGAGCAAGCTCGTTAATAAGCTCGTGAGCAGGCTCGTGAATAAATATTTTATTAATGGGTTTTTTTGTATTATTATTAATCTTTTTGTATTAAAAGATAATAGGCAAAATCAACAAAAATTTCAAGTGTAATATGTTGAACTCAGTGTTTACTGCCCAATTCATCACCAAGTCCAAATTAAAGAAAAAAATCAGAGAAACAAAGGAGTCAGTCACCAAAAAAAATACCACAAGAGAGAAAAAATAGAGGTTATACAGGCTCGATAAAAACTCGTGAGCAGGCTCAAGCTCGACGAGCTCTTAATGAACCGAGTTTGAGCACGATTTTTGAGTTCGAAATAAAGTTCGAACTCGGCTCGAGCTCATATATTTTTAGTCGAGCCGAATTTGAGCAATTTAAAACTCGGCTCGATTATAGCC
>LFLF01000288.1 GCA_001184395.1 Candidatus Paraburkholderia calva
TCGGGCCTTCGTCGCGCTGGCGTTGACCAACGTTTATCTTTCGCGCAAGCGATTGATGGCACAGGTTCGCCCGTAATGGGGGAAAGCGGGCCGCAGGCCCAGGCGCAACACCCTGGTGGACCGGAAAGCACATGCGCGATCACCTCGTGCGGCAGCATGTTGATCGGCTTGCCGCCCATCGCGTAGACGTCGGACAGCGTGTTGGGCGCGGCGATGCGCCCGAAGTCGAAAGGATCGTCGACGATGGGCATGAAGAAGTCGGTCGTCGCGACGATGGCCTGCTCGTCGTTGAGCTTGTAGACGGCGGCATCGTCGGCGGTGTCGTTGCCGACCATGAGATTGGGGAACGCGGGCAGCGGCAAGCTGCGTTTCAACAGGTCGGCGAGCAGTCCCGGCGCAATCTTGCAGCCGCAGCCGCCACCGTGCGAAAGGCTCATGAGGCGGGGGGAAGTCTTGTCATTCATCGTCAGAGTCCTGATGCGTCGTCAATACGTGAGCGTCATTATTGCCGCTCGAGGAAACGCGCTCATGACACGAGTCTGAAGAGGCCGGGATAGTCGAGCATGAGACCCATTGCCGTCAACGGTTATCTCCGCGCTGAAGTCCGTGTCGCGCCCTTCATAGCGATAACGCCGGTTCGACTCGATGCAGGTGTAAGCCTGCTCGACCGCGCTCACAGTCAGGTCTGATAGCGACACATAGACGACGCGGATCACATGCCGCTCATCGGGCTCGAGCCGCAGACGGCGGATCGGCAGCGGGTTGGTGAACGGCGTGGCCGTGAGATCGACGTCGATGCAGCCGTCGAGCGCCGGATAGGGCTTGCCGTCGGCATCGGTCCAGCCGTACAGCGCGTGCGCCCGCCCGTTGCTGCATTACAGATCGAGCGGCGCGCTGCCCGCCAGCTTGAGCGCGAGCCGCCGGACGGGCCAGCGTGCATCGCATTCGATGCGGTATAGCAGGCCGAACGCCTGACCGTCGCGCTCGCCCGCCATCGCACTTTCGATCACCACGCTCCGCTCGTCCTCATTCGATACGGCGCCAGGTTTTTTCCGCCTCCTCGATCAACTTGAATGCCAGACCGAGGAAGGTCGGCCGCGACACGCAGTTACGCGTACGCGTCGTGCGATGACGTACCGTCGCGAACGTCGACTCGATCG
>LFLF01000289.1 GCA_001184395.1 Candidatus Paraburkholderia calva
TTTCCAGCATCCCAGTGCTTTCCAATGCTTTGCGATCCAGCAATTCGGCCTCCAACGTCCGTTTCCAGACGTCAGATTACAAAATCGCCGACACGCGTCCACGGAAATCTGCGATGAACCATAAAAAAGCCCGGTTCCTCGTGGCGAGGAACCGGGCCTTGTCAAGCGTGAAAGGACCGCGTTACTTCACGCTTTTAAGCGCCTAGCGCACCGTGCCGAAGATCTGGTCGTCTTCCACGATCCGCGGCGGCGAGAACGCGAGCATGTCGCAGTATAGCGTACCAGCACGCCCGCTTCGAAGCACTTCACGAACACTTCATAGGCGTGTGCGCCCGGCGCACCTTCGCGCGATTCGAGCTCGATACCCGCGACCAGTCCGAGATTGCGGATGTCCTTCACGTACGGCACATCGCGCAGCGCATGGGTGGCGCTTTCAAACTTCTCCGCCTTCGACACAGCACGGTCGAACAGCTTGTCGCGCTGATACAGATCGAGCGTGGCGATGGCCGCGGCGGTCGCGACCGGATGCGTCGAGTACGTATAGCCGTGGAACAGTTCGATGGCATTCGCCGCACCCGCGTTGACGATGGTATCGTACACGTTGCGATGCGCCGCCACCACGCCCATCGGAATGGTCGCGTTGTTGATGGCCTTGGCATCGTCATGAGGTCCGGGGTCACGCCGAAGTATTCGGCGGCCGTGGCCTTGCCCAGACGCCCGAAGCCGGTGATGACTTCATCGAATATCAGCAGGATGCCGTGCTTCGTGCAGATTTCGCGCAGCTTTTGCAGGTAGCCCTTAGGCGGTACCAGTACGCCCGTGGAACCGGCGAGCGGCTCGACGATCACGGCGGCGATGGTCGATGCATCGTGCAGCGTGACGAGGCGCTCCAGTTCCTCGGCGAGATGCTCGCCCCACGTGGGCTGGCCCTTCGAGAACGCGTTGTGCGCGAGATCGTGCGTATGCGGCAGATGATCCACCGAGGGCAGCAGCGTGCCCGAAAAGGTCTTGCGATTCGGCGCACGAGCTAAAGTCGGAAGTGGTGTATGGGGGTAGTTGAGGCGGGAAATTGAAGGCGGTGGTGGTTTCAGCTGAGAATCTGATTGTCGAAGTCGGAAACCAGCGAACAACAAAACCATCCACCATAAGC
>LFLF01000290.1 GCA_001184395.1 Candidatus Paraburkholderia calva
ATCTAGGCATAGGCAACAATACATTCGATTAATTCTTCTAATTACCTCTCGCGAGAAAATGATCCCACGCAAGAAAAGAATTGTACCATACGAAATAACATAATACGAAATAACATAAAAACAAATTTGAATTTATTAAAAAAAATGCACCCTTTTTGACAGGAGTCAATAAGAAATATTTGTATTTGAATCAGATCAGATTTCACTGAATGTAGTAGTATAACATGCCAACGAAAAGGACTATTCCAACAATCGATTCAATATGAATGACTCGCAATTTATTCAATTGCGGGGTAATAATCATTATATAGATATAGGAATATAGATATAGGAGAGATGGCCGAGTGGTTCAAGGCGTAGCATTGGAACTGCTATGTAGGCTTTTGTTTACCGGGGGTTCGAATCCCTCTCTTTCCGTTTTCGTTGATGACTTGACTAACAACCAAAAATAACAATAGTAAATTTCGAACACTAATCCGACTGTTAGACCTTTCTTTTAGTTAAGATAGATTTTTTATTCCTAATCCTAATTGGTGTGACACAAAAAATACATAAAATACTAGATAAAATACATAAAATACTAGATAAAGAATGATCAATAGACAGGGAATAAAAATATTACTTGATCTCTAAAAATAAAATCCGAATTAAACACACACACATTTATCTTACTTATATTTATCTTACTTATATTTATCTTACTTATTAAGTCTTATTAAGTTAAGTTAATTTCCTTCGACGAGAAGGAAGAAATTGTCCGAATCTTTCATTTATTTTAGTTAGGTTTAAGTTTGGCGAGAATAATATTCTACGACTAGCAATTCATTTATTTTCAAACCGACCCATTGACTATCTATTATTTGATTGACTAATCCTTTATATTGGAATGGATAAAGGCTTAAATGACTTGACAATTCTTCCCACGGTGGGCGAATCTAAGGATTTTTGAATCAGAGCTTTGGATTTTTGTTCATCTTTCACTATAATAAGATCTCGGGATTTGCAGCAATAACTTGGGATATACACTATACGACTATTAACTAAAATATGTCAATGGTTAACTAATTGGCGTGCAGTAGGAATAGTCAAAGCCATACCCAATCGACAAAGTATGTTATCCAAATGCATTACAAATAATTGGATTAA
>LFLF01000291.1 GCA_001184395.1 Candidatus Paraburkholderia calva
GTATAAACAAGGGTTTATAGCTGTTATTTAGTGGTTAACAATCAAAGAAAAATGTTAAGGCTCAACAGGGTTCACTAGGGGTTAATGTAACAAGGTTGGCTTTTTACTAGGGTTAAAAGAAAAGGGTAAATCCTAGGTGCCCTTCTCGTTTTACAGCACAAATCCACACAATTTTGACATGCATAACTAAGCAAGTTCTCGTTCAACCAAACCATGTGTGATCACTCAACAAAGAACTTAGAGCACAAAAAAAATGAAATTGCTCTTTAAAGGCTCAAAATGTACCAAAGTGGGTTCATAAAGTCGAATCATGCCATTTGATCAATCAAATTGATCTCCAAAGAAATGATCACTCACCAAGCACATGAACAACTACTAACACTTGCAAAAATTTTCACCATTTTTTGAAAAATTTTCTCTATTTTTTTTTCTTTTTGATATAAATCATAGAGAAACTTGGCGACCGGGTAATCGATTCTATTTATAGTTGTCGTTCAAACTCCAATGAGTACGATGACTCCGATTTGTCACAACGCCATGTGCTCACCGACTTTACTATATGCATATGCATATGCATATAGTAAAGTCGGTGAGCACATGGCGTTGTGACAAATCGGAGTCATCGTACTCATTGGAGTTTGAACGACAACTATAAATAGAATCGATTACCCGGTCGCCAAGTTTCTCTATGATTTATATCAAAAAGAAAAAAAAATAGAGAAAATTTTTCAAAAAATGGTGAAAATTTTTGCAAGTGTTAGTAGTTGTTCATGTGCTTGGTGAGTGATCATTTCTTTGGAGATCAATTTGATTGATCAAATGGCATGATTCGACTTTATGAACCCACTTTGGTACATTTTGAGCCTTTAAAGAGCAATTTCATTTTTTTTGTGCTCTAAGTTCTTTGTTGAGTGATCACACATGGTTTGGTTGAACGAGAACTTGCTTAGTTATGCATGTCAAAATTGTGTGGATTTGTGCTGTAAAACGAGAAGGGCACCTAGGATTTACCCTTTTCTTTTAACCCTAGTAAAAAGCCAACCTTGTTACATTAACCCCTAGTGAACCCTGTTGAGCCTTAACATTTTTCTTTGATTGTTAACCACTAAATAACAGCTATAAACCCTTGTTTATAC
>LFLF01000292.1 GCA_001184395.1 Candidatus Paraburkholderia calva
ACTGAATAATTGCATATGTAACAAGTTTATAGATTTCAAATACCACTTTGTCTCTTGAACTGAGAATAGCACTCTCATACTCTCAAGTTGTATTTTCTCTCTTTTTGTATCCCAAGTACTTATATTTAACAACTAAGCACTATCGCGCGCGTGTGTGTATATAAGAACTAGTATTTCACGAGCAGCTTTTCACCAAGTGCCCAAATATTTCTGCGAGTGTTAAGTAATCACACTTACTGTCCTCTATTTTTCTTTTTCTCGCTGTGGTTCCACCCTTCTACTGGGATCCTTGGGACTTTTTCAATCAAAACCACTTATAGGAAAAGTTAGCTTGCCCCCAGAATTAACACCCAAACGTCACGTTTTTTAGAGCCGATTTGTTAAGACAAGTGATGTGAATCAAATATAGCTTAGCTTAGGTCGTGTTTTGTTATGCTTTTGTTCATGCGTTAGTTGTTTTTGTAGCGTAATTTGTGTTTTTGAGTGCTAAATTGGGAACTGTGCTCTAATTTTAACGAAAATATGTTTTGTGCGTAAAATAGGCTAAATGGAGCTAATGATGTGGATGTTCGTCGATTCAAGGTAGATTGGACCAGAGAAGATGTAGAAAAGAGCCTTGAAGACGAAGAAATCGAAGAAAAATGAAGACTGGGGCGGACTGTGAATTCACGCCGCGGCGTGAGTACCCTTCACGCTGCGGCGTGAAGAGGCAGGCCGACCAGTCACAAAACTGAATTTTCTTGCTCTATTTTGGGGTCAAGTTTTCCAACATCTCAACTATCAATGTACATCTAACATTGTTTTCATGTCAAGACATAACACTTACACATTCATAAATGATTTACATTTTTTTTAGACATAAATGATTTACATAATTTTCTAGCACAACAACATAATCAAAATTCTCAAGAACTTAACCTATGTCTCACGTTGCAAAAATAGCCCCAAAATCAACTTCAACCTCCATTTTGAAACCATTTTAAATAACTTTAGCTAATCCAAAACTTCCACACAGCAACCCTAAACAATTTTAAACACCTAACAATACTTAGAACATTTTTATAGCAATTATTGGATGCCAAAAACCTCAATTTAATCAAAACAGCCCCCTAACTCTTTAAAACATCCC
>LFLF01000003.1 GCA_001184395.1 Candidatus Paraburkholderia calva
GGAACCAAGTTATCCAGCGTGGTCATCATGAACATCAATTCGGTGTAGCCGTCTGCTCTGCGCATCGTTTCGGTCTCAGTGTCGTTCGATTCCTTGATTCAACGTTTGCCCCTCCCAGTTTGCCCCTTCCAATCAGATGATCCGCGTAAGATGACCCGCGTAGAGGGTATTTCAATAGCCTGCTAGTGCGAAGGCGGCGGAATCGCGCGTGGCGGTGTTCAGCAACACGACGAAGTTCATCACGGAGCCTTCGATGTGCCCATGATCGCGCGTGATGCGCATGCCGTTCCACCGCGGGATGAGCCTCGCGGGAAGTATGCGTCAGTCAGTAAATCGATCCGAAGCTGCCGGTGCATCTGCCGATCCTGATTGCTGATTGTAAGAGGAAAGTCTAACCCATCGCGATCAAGCACGTTCGCCGTTGCTAGCAGCGAGAAGGGGTATTTGGGGTATTTGCGCGAGCATTTTCGACACAGATCGGCACTTTTGCGCACTTTTATGTGTCCGTCCGGTCGGTCGAAACTCGCGCGGCCAGAAAATGGCGCCTCACGCGCTATCATTAATGTTTTCGCCCACGAAATTGTAGCTGTAGCGCAGCCGCATGACACATCCCGATTACCTAAAGAAAGTGCTGACCGCGCGGGTCTACGACGTCGCGCAAGAGAGCGAACTGGAGCACGCGCGCAACCTCTCGGCGCGCCTGCACAACGCGTTCTATCTGAAGCGCGAGGACAACCAGCCGGTGTTCTCGTTCAAGATTCGCGGCGCGTACAACAAGATGGCGCAACTGCCGCCAGACGTGCTAGCGCGCGGCGTGATTACGGCGTCGGCGGGAAATCATGCGCAGGGCGTGGCGCTGTCGGCGGCCCGGCTCGGTTGCCGCGCGGTCATCGCGGTGCCGACCACGACGCCGCAGGTGAAGATCGACGCGATCCGTGCTCACGGCGGCCCGACCGTCGAGATCGTGCTGACGGGCGCGTCGTACAGCGACGCCTACGCGCGTGCCGTGCAGCTTCAGGAAGAGCGCGGCCTAACCTTCGTGCATCCGTTCGACGATCCGGACGTGATCGCTGGTCAGGGCACCGTGGCCATGGAAATCTTGCGCCAACATCAGGGCCCGATCCACGCCATCTTCTGCCCGATCGGCGGCGGCGGCCTGGCGGCCGGCGTTGCAGCGTATATCAAAGCGGTGCGGCCGGAGATCAAGGTGATCGGCGTGCAGACCGAAGATTCCTGCGCGATGGCGAAGTCCATCGCGGCAGGCGAGCGCGTGACGCTTGCCGATGTCGGGCTGTTTTCGGACGGCACGGCGGTCAAGCTGGTCGGCGAGGAGACTTTCCGGCTGTGCCGCGAATTGCTCGACGACGTCATCACCGTCGATACCGACGCGCTCTGCGCCGCGATCAAAGATGTGTTCCAGGACACGCGCTCCGTGCTGGAGCCCGCGGGATCGCTTGCGGTGGCGGGCGCGAAGGTCTATGCGGAACGCGAAGGCATCGAAGGCAAGACGCTCATCGCGGTGACGTCCGGCGCGAACATGAATTTCGACCGCATGCGCTTCGTCGCGGAGCGCGCGGAAGTCGGCGAAGCGCGCGAAGCCGTGTTCGCCGTGACGATTCCCGAAGAGCGCGGCAGCTTCCGCCGCTTCTGCGAACTTGTCGGTACGCGCAGCGTGACGGAGTTCAACTACCGTATCGCCGATCAGAGCGCGGCGCATATCTTCGTCGGCGTGCAGATCAGGTCGCGCAAGGAGACCGCGCAGATAATGTCGTCGTTCGTCGAGCACGGTTTCGCGACCGTCGATCTGTCGCACGATGAACTGTCGAAGCAGCACATCCGTTATATGGTCGGCGGCCATTCGCCGCTCGCGCGCGACGAACACTTGCTGCGCTTCGAATTTCCGGAACGTTCGGGCGCACTGATGAAGTTCCTTTCGTCGATGGCGCCGGACTGGAACATCAGCCTGTTCCATTACCGGAACCAGGGCGCGGACACCAGTTCGATCCTCGTCGGCATCCAGGTGCCGCAGGCCGACAACGCGGACTTCGAGCGCTTCCTCGCGACGCTCGGTTATCCGTGGTGGGACGAGCAGGACAATCCCGTGTACAAGCTCTTTCTCGCTTGAGATCCGGCGATGCCGAAGTTCACGCTCGAAGACAAGCTGGCGGTCGCAATTTCATCGCGCGCGCTTTTCGATTTCGAGGAAGAGAACCATTTCTTCGAGACAGGCGATCTCGCGCAGTATAAAGCGTTGCAACGCTCGCGTCTGGGCACGCTCGCGAAACCCGGCGGCGTCTTCGGTCTGATCCGCAAGCTGCTCGCGTTGAACGCGGACGAACAGCGCGTCGAGGTCGTGATCCTGTCGCGCAGCGATCCGATCAGCGGCCTGCGCGCGTTTCATTCGTGCCGCGAGCATGGTCTCGTGGTCGAGCGCGGGGTGTTCCACGTGGACGCTTGCCGTTCGCGTATTTGCGGCCGCTGCGCGCGTCGTTGTTTTTATCGGCGAATCCGGAAGACGTGCGCGATGCGCTCACCGTCGATTTTCCCGTCGCGCGCGTGCTGCCAGTGGATACGCCGCGTGCCGCAAGCCGTTACGCCGATGAGATCCGCATCGCCTTCGACGGCGACGCCGTGCTGTTCTCCGAGGAAGCCGAGCGCGTGTTCCAGAGCGATGGCCTGACGGCATTCGTCGATCACGAAACCGGCAGACGCGAATCGCCGCTGCCTGGCGGGCCGTTGAAACCGCTGCTGGCCGCGCTGAACAAGCTGCAACGCATAGCAGACGATCACGATGATTAGCCGATGCACATCCGCACCGCACTCGTCACCGCGCGCGGCACCGGCGCACGAACGCGCGATCCGCACGCTGATGGCCTGGGACATCGATATCGACGAGGCGATGTTTCTCGGCGGTCTGGACAAGGGCGAATTCCTGCGCGAATTCGAGCCCGACTTTTTCTTCGACGATCAAATTTGCCACTGTGAATCGGCGCGCGTCGTGACGGCGACCGGCCACGTTCTCAGCGGCATAGCGAATGCACATGACACCCGAACAATCACCACTCGGCAAGCCCACGCACTACACCGAACAGTACGACACGACACTTCTGTTTCCGATCGAGCGCAAAACCGCACGCGACGCGATCGGTGTGCCCGCGCGTCTGCCGTTCTTCGGCACCGACATCTGGAACGCGTATGAGCTTTCGTGGCTGAATGCGCGCGGCAAACCGCAGATCGCGGTGGCGACTTTCTTCGTACCGGCGGATTCACCGAATATCGTCGAGTCGAAGTCGTTCAAGCTCTATCTCGGCTCGTTCGCGCAGACGCGTTTCGATTTGATCGACGACGTGCGCGCCGCGATCAAGCGCGATGTGTCGGCTTGCTGCGGCGCGACGGTTTCGGTCCAACTGGCGGCGCCTGCGGACTTTGCCAAGCTGACGATGGAAGAGTTCAACGGCATGCCGCTGGACCGGCTGGATCTCGAATGCGAGGTTTATGCACCGGATGCATCGCTATTGAAGGCCGCGCACGACCAAGCGCCGATCGACGAGACGGTGTTTTCGAATCTGCTGAAGTCGAATTGTCCGGTGACCGGTCAGCCGGACTGGGGCAGCGTGCAGATCCGCTACTACGGCAGGCAGATCGATCACGCGAGTCTGCTGCGGTATATCGTCTCGTTCCGCGAACATACCGGTTTTCATGAGCAATGCGTGGAGCGCATCTTCATGGACATCATTGGGGAATGCAAGCCGGAGCGGCTCGCAGTGTATGCGCGTTATATGCGGCGCGGCGGGCTGGATATCAACCCGTTCCGCACGAACTTTAATTTGCCGATGCCGGATAATGCACGGCTGGCAAGGCAGTAAAGCGACAACGCGGCTTCGCCCTGAAAAGCGAAGCCGCTTCGGCAGTTACGCCTTCTTATACGCCACGCAATCCACTTCCACCTTGCAGTGATCACCATCGACGACACTACGCAAGCGCGCGCGGGCGGATTCGCGCCAAAGTATTCCTTGAAGATCTTGTTGAACGACACGAAGTCGCGTGGATCGTCGAGCCATACGCTGCAGCGCACGACGTGCTCCGTGCCGTAACCCGCTTCTTCCAGAATCGCGATCACGTTCTGATCGCCTTGTGCGTCTGCTCGACGATGCCGCCGTTGATTACCTCGCCGTTTTCCATCGGCGTCTGGCCCGACACGAACAGCCAACCATCGGCTTCGACCGCGCGTGCGAATGGCATATGCGCGCTGCCTTGTCCCTTGCCACCTTCCACGCCATAACGCTCCATCTTCTCGATTCCTTTTCCAGATTGCCCAACACAAATCGGTTTTAAAACGCGCCCTGCGCATCCAGCCTGAATGCCGCGCCGCGCGCCACGAAACGTCCCGCACGTCAGCCGCACGGCCCGTTCGCGATACGTCACGCCATTCACCCACACCGCGTCGATGCCGCCGGCTGCCTGCTGAGGCTGCGTAAACGTCGCGGCATCGCGGACGCGTTCGGCATCGAACACCACCAGATCGGCGTGATAGCCGAGCTTCACTTCCCCGCTCGCTCAGGCCGAAGTGCCGCGCCGTCAGACTCGTCATCTTGCGCACGGCTTCTTCGAGCGAGATCAGCGCCGTATCGCGCGCGTAGTGGCCGAGCATGCGCGGAAACGCGCCCCACAATCACGGATGCTGCGGCAACGGATCGTTCGGCAAGCCTCAGAACCGACCATCGTCGCGGGATGCGACAGGATGCGCCGCACATCGTCCTCAGACATGTTGTGGTAACCGCGCCCGCCGGTTGCAGACGCTTCGCCGCTTCCTGCTGCGTCACGTTCCATTCGCCGGCGACTTCGCGAATCAGCTTGTCCGCCATTTCCGGATGCGGCGTCGACCATGTGATCGTGATGTCGATATCGCCCGTCACCTGCTTGAGGTCGAGCGTCGACAAACTGCGGTTGTACGGATAGCAATCGCAGTCGACCGGTTGACCGTCGCGCGTCGCGTCGAGCGACTTCAGCACTTCGACACTGCGCCCCCAGTTCGACGGCCCCGCGCATTTCAGATGCGAAATCACCACCGGCACGCGCGCATGACGCCCGACGCGGTAAGCCTCGTCCATCGCGTCGAATTCGGTGCGCATGTGGGTCGTGTAGAGTTCACCGGCCTTCGCCAAAGGTTCGGCCAGTACCTGGACTTCCTCCGGCGGAGCGTTGAACGCCGAGCCATAGGCCAGACCGCTCGACAGGCCGAGCGCGCCGTGGTCTAGCGCTTCTTCGAGTTGTGCGCGCGCATGCCTGCGACTTCATCGCCCGACGCCGCGCGATCGAGCCGGTCCATGTGATTGTTGTGCAGCGCCGTATGTCCGATCAGCGCGCCGACATTCACCGCCGGATGCGCCACGTTCACGGCGTCGACATGCGCGGCGAAGGTCGGATACTGAAACGGGCACCGTCGCCGAGCAGGTTCATCGGGTCGGGCGGATCGCCCTTGGGCGTCACCGGCGACGCGCTGATCCCGCAATTGCCGACGATCACCGTCGTCACGCCCTGCGGCATCTTCGGCATCATCTGCGGTGCGCGGATCACGTGCGTGTCCTCGTGGGTGTGGACGTCGATGAATCCGAGTGCGAACACCTTACCTTGCGCGTCGAACACGTCGGCGGTGGTCCACGCCGACAAGCCGCCCGGCGCGACGATCGCCACGATGCGCCCGTCGCGCACGGCGATATCGCGTTCGACGCCGGGCGCGCCGGTGCCGTCGATCACGCGCGCGCGCCGACGATCAGCGTGTCCGCCTTCAACAATTCCATGATCAGTCTCCTAAGGGTTGACGCTCGCCGCCGCCGCGATGCGCGTCGAGCGCATGCTTCATGCGGCGCAGCAGTTCGCGGCTACGATCGGCCTGCCTCACCGCGAGTTCGGTGACGAGCAGATCGAGCGCCATCATCATCGCGTAGCGCGACGACGACGGTTTGTAGATGAAGTCCGTTTCGATCGCGATGATCGGCACCAGCTAGTCGGCTATCGGGCCGAGCGGCAACGCGGGCGCGGTCAGCGCGATTACACGCGCGCCGCACTCGCGCGCGAGGCGGCAGTTCTCGACCATCTCGGGCGCCTGCCCGGTCACCGACAGCGCAATGAGTCGGCGTGGCTGTTCATGATGCGATGCGAAAGAATGGCGTAGATCGAAAGCCTGCTGTGTTACTTACTAAAGAACATTACTAAAGAACATTTCCATCTGCGATGCTACTTTGGTTACCATAGTGCCGTCAATCTTCGACATCGGTTGATGCATATTTAAACTTAAACGGACGATGGAGCAGCATCCCATGAAGGTTACAAACTATCAGAACGCGACGATCGACCCGTTCGGCAAGGGTCTCGGAATGGTGCCAGGCACGAGCATCCAGTTAGGGTGGACGCGGCGCGCCTCCAATGGAATCTGCTCGAGGAAGACGTGAGCCTGCCCGCCGCCGTGCTGTATGCAGAGCGCATCGAACACAATCTGAGCGCATCGAACACAATCTGAAGTGGATGCAGAAGTTCGTCGAGGAATACGGCGTCAAGCTCGCGCCGCACGGCAAGACCACGATTGCGCCGCAACTGTTCCGCCATCCGCTCGAAACGGGCGCGTGGGACATTACGCTCACAACCGCGCATCAGGTGCGCGCGGCGTATCGCGGCGGCGTGCATCGCGTGCTGATGGAGAATCAACTGGTCGGCAAGCGCAACATGAGCATGATCGCCGAGTTGCTGAACGACCCGGGCTTCGAATTCTTCTGTCTGGTCGATTCGGCGGAAGGGGCCGATCAACTAGCGCGTTTTTCCGCGACGTCAACAAGACGCTCAACGTGCTGGTCGAACTCGGCGTGCCCGGCGGACGCACCGGCGTGCGCGACGATGCGCGAGTTTCTGAAAAAGCGCCGTCGACACCACACGCGAGCTGATCGCTCAGGGCAAGATCGCGCGCAAGCCGGCGATTCTCTCGGGCGCGGGCTCGGCATGGTACGACGTCGTGGCGGACGAGTTCGCCAAGGCCAACAGCAAGGATATCGAGGTGGTGCTGCGTCCCGGCTGCTATCTGACGCACGATGTGGACATCTATAAGAAAGCGCAGAACGAGATCTTCGCGCGCAATCCGATCGCGCAAAAGATGGGACAAGCTCTGAAGCTCGCGCTGCAACTGTGGGCGTATGTGCAGTCGATTCCGGAGCCGGACCGCGCGATCATCGGGCTCGGCAAGCGCGGCTCCGCGTTCGACGCGGGCCTGCCGGAGCCGGCAAAGCACTATCGCCCGGGCAGCGACGCGCCGCGCGATATCGCGACGGAAGAAGGCTGGGAGATTTTCGAGCTGATGGATCAGCACGCGTATCTGCACATCAAACCCGGTGACGACCTGAAGGTCGGCGACATGATCGCGTTCGACATTTCGCACCCTTGCCTCACCTTCGACAAGTGGCGTCAGGTGCTGGTCGTCGATCCGAAGTATCGCGTGACCGAAGTCATCGAGACGTTCTTTTGAGCTTGGGACTGGCCGTTACGCCTTGTCCTCGACAAGCGGCCGCCTGCGTGACATGCGCGGCCGCCACTTCGCCGATGCGCGCTTCCAGCATGTGCAGCGCGCCCGCCAATGCACCGATGGCATCATCGGGCAGCGAGACCATGGTGTCGTACAGGAACGCGTTGCGGCGCGGCAGGCCGGCCTCGGCTGCGGCGCGGCCCTGCGGCGTGAGCGCAACATTCGACACGCGGTTGTCGTGCGCATCCACGCTGCGCACGATCCAGCCGAGCCCTTCCAGCGTCTTCAACTGGCGCGTCAACGCGCCCGGGTCCACCGTCAGATGCTCGACGAGCTTCTTCTGCGACAGCACGCCCGCATGCTCGTGCAACGCGAGCAGGATGCGCCAGCGCGGCATCGGCTGACCGACGGCGGCCTCGAACGCCGACATGAACGCGCGATACGTGCGTCCGAACTGCTGCACGACAGCGATACGGTCTTGTTCATTCATACGCGTTGTTCCATGTTTCATTCAGCCAGGATGACCGGTTCCTGCGGTCCCTTCAAACGCACCGGCAGCACGCGGCGCGTCTGCCAGAACGACACCAACGCCACCAGCGCCGCCACCGACAAGCCGATGTGAATCGCCGCCACCAGCGATTCGCGCGCCGATTCGAGCAACGCCGCGCCGTCGTGTCCGGCCGACGCGAGTTGCGCGAGCAGCGCGCGCTGGCCGTCGCGATTGATGAGGATCTGCGGATCGGACAGGTCGGCAAGCCACTTCATCGCATGATCCTTCTCGAGCGCGAGGCTCACGCCGCTCGCGTACAAATGCCCGACGAGCGTGCCCGTCAGCGCTGTGCCGATCATCCCGCCGATCATGCGCAGCGATTGCAGCAGCGCCGTGGCAATGCCGAGATGCGCGCGGCCCGCCATTTGCTGGGCGAACACGGTCAGGTTCGGCATCACGAAACCGAGGCCCAGCCCGCCGATCAGCATGACGACGAGCAGGATTTCGCGCGGCATGTTGCGCGTCGCGACGACCACGCCGAGACACGAGACGGCAATGCACGCGAAACCGATGAACAGCATCAGATTGGCGTTTTTCAGGCGCGTGACGATGCGCCCGTTCAGGATGCTGCCGAACGTGATGAACACGACCAGCGGCATGATCATCATGCCCGCGTCCTTCGGGTCCATCCCGAAACCGCCCTGGAACAGCAGCGGTGCGTAAAACAGCAGTGAAAACATCGCGAAGCCGCCGAGCACGGAGAGCGTGAATAGCGCGGCGAGCGCCTTGTTGCGGAACATGTCGATAGGCAGGATCGCGTAATCGCAGCGCTTCTCCCATTTCCACAACGCGAACGATGCGGCGACGCTCAAGCCAAGCAGCACGGCGGTTTCGACGGAGAGGCCATGTTTGGGCAGCATTTCGACGAACAGTTGCAGCGCGTCGAGCACGATCGCGATCAGGATCGCGCCGGGAAAATCGAGGCGCATTTTTCTTTCGTGCGCGACATGGCGCAGATGTGGCAGGAAGCGCCACACGAAGAACAGCGACACGACGCCGACCGGCAGGTTCACGTAGAACACCAAGCGCCAGCCGTAGTATTGAGTGAGAAATCCGCCAAACGACGGCCCGACCGCGTTGGCGATGCCGAACGCGGAACTCATCAGCACCTGCCAGCGCAAGCGCACGATGTTGTCCGGGAAAAGATCGGCGATGCACGCGAACGCAGTGCCGACCAGCATGCCGCCGCCAATGCCCTGCAAGCTGCGCGCGAGCACGAGGAACATCATGCTGTTGGCGAGCCCGCACAGCACGGACGCCACCGTAAACACGATGATCGACGCGATCACGAACGGTTTGCGGCCGTAGTAATCGCCGAGCCGACCGAAGATCGGCACGGTGATGACGGAAGTCAGAAGATAGGACGTGGCGACCCAGGCGTACAGATCGAAGCCCTTGAGTTCGGTGACGATGGTGGGCAGCGCGGTGCCGACGACGGTTTGATCGAGCGCGACGAGCATCGTCACCAAGGAGACGCTCAGCATCGCCATGAGCGATTCGCGGAACGGCAAAACCTGTCCGCTGGAATGATGCGCGGCTGTGTGAACGGCCATTTTTTTGTAAGCGCAATAATTGACGAGTCAATGGAAATGGAATCATAGCACGCGCTTTCCCTCTAATCCGGATTGCCGACATCTCATTTTTGAATCAGACCATTCGCATGGAACCGACGCCGATCATCACCTCGCCGCTCAACGCGGAAGATTTCGCCGCCCTGACGCGCGCGAAGGAAGAACTCGAAAGTCCGTTGCTGACGATGAAGCTCGCGAGTGTCGTCGGCGCGCCGATCGAAAAGCTCATGGGCCGGCTGCCCTCGTCGGCGCAGGACAAGGTCGACGAGGCGACGCAACTCGCGCTGAAGGAATGTCTGCAGGTCGCGCTGCGTACTATCGGCAAGAGCGCGCCGTCCGATTCGCTGCTAGCGCCGCCGCCCAACAAACCGAGCGAGCAATCTGATGCACAAACTCGCGGTCGTGGCGGGCGGCGCGTTCGGCATGTTTTCGCTGCCCGTCGAATTGCCGGTGACCACCACGTTGATGTTTCGCTCGATCTGCGATATAGCGCGCAGCGAGGCGAGGACGTGCATCGCGTGGAAACGCAGCTTCAATGCATGATGGTCCTCGGCATGGGCGGCACCAACAAGAGCGATGACAACGCCGATCTTGGCTACTTCATCGTGCGCAGCGCGCTGGCGCAGTCGGTGTCGCGCACGACCAGCGAAATCGCCACGAAGGGGCTGAGCAGTCATGGATCGACGGCGCTGCTCAAGTTCGTGCAGACCATCGCGTCGCGCTTTTCGGTGCAGGTCAGCGAACAGGTTGCCGCCAAGTCGATTCCGGCAATCGGCGCGATGGTCAACACCGTGTTCATGGACCACTTTCAGCAGATGGCGCACGGGCATTTCACCGTGCGGCGGCTCGAGCGGCGTTATGGAACGGCGGTGGTCGAGCGCGCGTATCAGACCATCGAGGTGATCGGCGGACGTTGAGATTGGTTTGCGCGTGTGACGGCTTGTGCGAAGCGCGCGGCATCCGCCAGCGCGCTTCGCACTTCCGGCATGAACGGTGCCCAGATCTGGAAGATATGCGGCACGTTGGGCCAGACTTGCAAATTCACTTCGACACCTGCAGCGCGCGCCTTGTCGGCGAAGCGCGTGGAATCGTCGAGCAGCAGTTCGGTGTCACCGGTTTGAATCAGCAACGGCGGCAAGCCTTCGAGATTCGCGAATAACGGCGATGCGTACGGATGCGTCGCCTCTTTGCCACCGAGATATTGCGCGGCCACGCCGGGAAAGACGGCGGCGTGGAACATCGGGTCGCGGCCTTCGTTCGTGCGCATCGATGCACCGCCGCAGGTCAGATCCGTCCACGGTGAGAACAGCACGGCGCCGGCAGGCAGCGTATCGCCGGCATCGCGCAACGCGAACAGGGCCGCGAACGCGAGACCGCCACCGATCACGATCGATTCCGCCGCGATGCCCTGCGCCCGCAATGCGCGATAGGCGGCGACGGCGTCATCGACCGCAGCCGGAAAGCGATGCTCCGGCGCGAGCCGGTAGTCGAGCGAAAAGACATTCGCCTGCGCGCGCTGCCAACCCAAAGCTGATCGCACGATGGCTCGACGTCGAGCAAAAGTAGTAACCGCCGCCAGGAGATACAGAATCGTATGCGTCGATGTAGACGAGCGCAGCCATTCGCCGCGCAACGGCGCATGCTCGGCGCGGTCGCGGACGTAAAACTCGAAACCCTTCGGCACACTCGGCGACCAGACTCTCCGCGCGGTGTACGCGCGCCCTTGCCACATCGATGCCCGGTTTCGCCGTCTTGGGCCGCATGCGACGGCGCAGGATCACGCATGCGAGCGCGTTTTGCCAGCTCATCGCGCTGATTGTTGACCAAGCCTTGCTGACCGAAGCTGGAACTGCTGGTGGACCGCTTGCCCGCGCCCGTTCCCGAGCGCGTGCCGGACACCGATGCGCCGCTGGTCGGAAAATACGCGGCGCTCGCTTCGCCGACCAGCGCGTGCGCCTGCCGGTACGCGGCCGCATATTGCGCGATGGTCTGATTCGACTGATTGAGTTGATTCTCGAGATCGTTCAGACGCGCGTCGACGTAGATGGTTCACCAGCTTCCGCGATCCGCCTGATTGGCGGGCTGCGCGACTTTCCAGCCTTCCGGCGCTTCTTTTCTTTATAGGTGGCAGACGTGAGGGTGGACGGACGCTGATAGTCCGGCCCGACCGCGCAACCCGCGACGAGCGCGGCGAGCGCGAAAGCGCTCAGACGGCACGCGAACGAAGACGCAGCGCGAGCATGAAGCGAACGAGAAGCGGCGAAGCAAGACGGCATCTGCGAGTCGAAGTCCTGGCGGCGCCGCACCGTTCGATGCGAGCGAACACGGCAGACCGAAATGGTAACGGAACTGGAAAGACACGCGGCCAGGAAGCGCCGCGTGTCAAGCAGGCGTTAGCGTAACGGCTTCGTCGTAAGGCGAGTATTACGCGCTGAAGGGAATCTGTTACAGCCCGTTACGCTCTCGCGTAAGCTGAACTCACGCGCCCGATGCGCCGCCGGAGCAGGGCGCCGCCAGCAGCGGATGCGACGACGCCGATTGCGAGGACTTCGCCTTGGCCGATGCTCGCCGCCGATGCCGATTGTCGAACCAGCCCATTGCCAACACCACGAACGAGCCGCCCAGCAGCAGAAACACGATCAGATTCAGCGCAAGTTTCCACGCGTTCATTTTCTGCGGAACGAACTGACGGGAGGCGTTGGCGATCGCGCTGCTGACTTGGCCGAAGCGTCGGCGGGCGATCTTGGTGAGGCGGGTCATGATGGGTTCTCTCGGGGCGTCAGGCGACGCGGCGGACGTTTCAGAACATGTTTTCGGTAGGCGTATTAAGCGCATAACTCGTTGATTAGAATAATATTGACTATGCAAGTACTTTTCAAGATACTACCGATTGCTTTTTTGAGTGTTGCGTTCACGGGACGGCTTGCGGCCCGCACACCCTGCGTGTATTGATTCGATTGGCAGGCAGCGAACCGCTTTACGATCCCGCCACGATTCAACTCGACGCAAGCCTCGGCTATTACTTGGTGAAGGCGCGCAACGCAACGTATTGGTCGCGCGCACAGACGCCGCGCTGGAGCCGCTCGATCTGAAGTCGCAGCAGATCGGCGTAATTCTGTTTCTGGCGTTCGAGCGGGCGCCCACGCCGCTGGAGTTGTCGCGCGAGATGTCTTACGATAGCCGATCCCATGACGCGTATGCTCGACCGGCTGGAGAAAAAGGGCTTTCTCAGCCGCACGCGCAGCGAGGCAGACCGGCGCGGCGCATCGTCGAACTGAGGCTGACCGAGCGTGGACGCGATACTGCCGCCCGGCTGCCGGCCATCGGCACGACGGTACTCAACGCGCAACTGGTGGCTTTACGCGCGCCGGACTGGATCTGCTGATCGGCATGCTGGCGCGCATCATCGGCAATTCGCCGTCGGTCGCGTGCTGCGGCGCGGACGAGGATTGACCGGAAGCAAGTTCACTGCCTAGAAATCACGGACTAATAACTGCTTAGACAGAGAATGCCTTGGCATGCAAAAATATCACCTATGTCAGCCACGACTGCTTCAAACCCGTCCGCATCCCGACCGCTCGTCGGTAGTGTGCTGGCGTTGCTCACCATGGGCCTGGCGCTCGGCACCTTCATGGAAGTGCTCGACACCTCCATCGCCAATGTCGCAGTGCCGACAATCTCCGGCAATCTCGGTGTCGCGACCAGCGAAGGCACGTGGGTCATTTCCTCGTATTCGGTGGCATCCGCAATTGCCGTGCCGCTGACCGGCTGGCTCGCGCGGCGCGTGGGCGAGGTGAATCTGTTCACGATTTCCGTGCTGCTGTTTTCCATCGCGTCGGCGCTGTGCGGGTTCGCGCATAACTTCGAGTCGCTTATCGCGTTCCGGCTGCTGCAAGGACTCGTGTCCGGTCCGATGGTGCCGCTGTCGCAAACCATCCTCATGCGCAGCTATCCGCCGGAGAAGCGCGGTCTCGCGCTCGGCCTCTGGGCCATGACCGTGATCGTCGCGCCGATCTTCGGCCCGGTAATGGGCGGCTATATTACCGACAACTACACGTGGCCCTGGATCTTCTATATCAACGTGCCGATCGGCGTGTTCTCGGCAGCCATCGCATGGTTCCTGTTGCGCGGTCACGAAACGAAAACGACGCGGCAGCGCATCGACGGCGTCGGACTCACACTGCTCGTGATCAGCGTCGCCAGCCTGCAGATGATGCTCGACCTCGGCAAGGACCGCGACTGGTTCAGTTCGAACTTCATCGTGACGCTGGCGATCGTTTCGGCCGTGTCGCTCGCGTTCATGTTCGCGTGGGAGCTGACGGAGAAGGAACCGGTGATCGACCTCTCGCTGTTTCGCGACCGCAATTTCGCGATGGGCGTGCTCATCACATCGCTCGGCTTTCTCGCGTTTTTCGGTTCGGTGGTCGTACTGCCGCTCTGGCTGCAAACCGTGCTCGGCTACACGCCGTGGCTCGCAGGGCTCGCCACTGCACCGGTCGGCATACTCGCGCTGGTGCTTTCGCCGTTGATCGGGCAGAACATGCACCGGCTGAATTTGCGCGTGGTCGCGAGTTGCGCGTTCATCGTGTTCGCGTTCGTGTCATTCTGGAACTCGACCTTCACCCTCGATACGCCGTTCCATAGCATCATCTATCCGCGCCTGATTCAGGGCATCGGCGTGGCGACCTTCTTTGTGCCGATGACGACCATCACGCTATCGAGCGTGTCCGACGACCGGCTGGCGAGCGCGGCGGGCCAGTCGAATTTTCTACGGACCTTGTCGGGTGCGATTGGCACGGCGGTCAGCACGACGTTCTGGGAGAATGGCATGATCCGGCATCACGCGGTGCTGACCGAATCGGTCACCGCGTATGCGACGAACACATCAGTTTATTCCGAACTGCTGGCGAGACTCGGCTTGTCGGGGCAGGCGCTGACGGCACAACTGGATCGCGTGGTATCGGCGCAGGCATACATGATGTCCACCAACGATTTCTTCCGCGTCTCCTGCTACGCTTTCCTGGCGCTCGCCGCGATGGTATGGCTGACGCACCCGAAGAAAAGCGCGGCGGCATCGATGGGACATTGAACTGCAGCGTCAGTTGCTGGTTCGACTGGCCCGGCTGGTTTTCGAGATTGAGCGGGGGCGGCTGCGGAATCGGATTGACCTGAACCCCATCCCGACGGTGCGGGCACCACGGCCTGCGGCGTGACATAGCGCGCCGTCGACGGCCCGTTACGCACGAACTGCTTGAAGTCGGCGCCCGCCGCCCACGGGTTCGGATCGCAGCCGAGCAGACTGTCGCAGTGCACGGCGAATCCGATCGTCGCGGTGGCGTCGTTGGTGGGCGTCAGCGTGACCTGATACTCGAGCGCGCGCTTGCCGCTCGACGGACCGGCCGTCTGGATGATCGAGTTCGTGATCATCTGAATCCTGTATTCCGAGTTATTCGTCACCCAGACCTGCGCGCGGGCCCACCACGTATCGCATTCGGCCTTGCTCATGCACGTGAGCGGCTACGTGGCCTGCTCCATCACCGTGCTGCTGACCTGATCCTGCAATGCGCAGCCGGCCAGCAGCGCGAGCGCCGCCGTCGCGAGCATCGCGCCTAAGTGTTTGATTCGCATTGTTTCCCCGCAAGTCGTGAACAAATCATCGATTTTCTACGATACAAATCGGTCGAAACTCCCGCTCGTTTCGGTCTGTTGCAAAAAAACAGGCAATACTTGCCGATGCGCGCGTACGCGCCTGTTGGCAAGGAAAAACCTGCTGATATGACCACACACACGGCCCCGTTCAGGCGTTCGCGCCGTCGAGCTTGTAGTCCTGATAAGCCGCGGCGAAGACATCGAACGGCTCGGTGTCGCCGCGTTCGACTTTTTCCTGCTCCACCAGCGATTGTGCTGCGAGCAGGCTCATCTCGCGCTCTTCCTCGGCGGACAGCGGACGGGCGCGGAAATACTCGGCGTGACGCCGGCTCAGATCGAGCGCGAAAGCATCGAATGACTGCATATTGTCGCGCATCGTTTGCAGTACGCGCGCGGACGGTGTCAACGATGCATCCGCGAGGCGCGGACGCAGCGCTTCGAGCGCGCGGGTGTAGTCGTCGGTGCCGTTGAGCCGGTCGAGCGTGGCCGCGACCGGCGCGATGGCGTCGAACAGTTCTTCAGCCCAGTCGCGCATGGCGATGTCCGCGCCGTCGCGCTTCAGCATGAGACCGAGCTTGCGGCCTTCCTTCACGACCACGCCGAAGTTGGCGTTCGCCTCGACGCTCGCGTCCTTCGGCAGGAACGGGCTGTCCTCGAGCGCGCAATACAGCAGATAGGCGTCGAGGAAACGCGAAGTTTCGAGCGAGATGCCGGTCGGCACGAACGGATCGATATCCAGACACCGCACTTCGATGTACTGCACGCCGCGCTCCGATAGCGCACGCAGCGGCCGTTCTCCAAAGTGCGTGATGCGCTTGGGACGGATGGTCAAGTAGAATTCGTTCTCGATCTGCAATACGTTGGTGTTGATCTGCACCCATTCGCCGTCGCGCTGCGTGCCGATGGCCTGATATGGCGCGTACGGCTGACTTACCGCTTTCGCGAGCACGTCGACATAGGCGTTCACCTCGTCGTAGTTCGGCAGCAGCGCCGCCTGCGCGGGATTGTTCGTGTAGCCGAGATCGCTCATACGCAAGCTGGTGGCGTGCGGCAAATAGAAGGTGTCGGCATCTAAGGTTTCGAGCGTGTGCGCCTTACCTTCGACGAAGCGCTTGTTCAGCGCGGGCGATGCGCCGAACAGATACATCAGCAGCCAGCTCGTGCGGCGGAAGTTGCGGACGAGCGCGAAGTAGCGCTCCGACTGAAAGTCCTTCGCCGACAGCGTGCTCGAAGGATCGAGCGCCTGCCACGCGCGCCACACGTTTTCATGCAGCGAGTAGTTGTAGTGGATGCCCGCGATGCATTGCATCGTGCGGCTATAGCGCAGCGCGAGGCCGCGCCGGTACACGCGCTTCAAGGTGCCGATGTTCGACGTGCCGTAATAGCCGAGCGGTATGTCCTCTTCGGGCGGCAGCGAGTTGGGCATCGAATCGTTCCATAGCAATTCGTCGCCCATATGCGCGAACGCAAAGCGATGCAGCGCGTCGAGCTTGTCGAGCGTGATGGCGACATCTTTCTCCGCCGGCGTGATGAGTTCGACGAGCGCTTCCGAGTAATCGGTCGTGATGTATGGATGCGTGAGCGCGGAGCCGAACGCGCGCGGATGCAGCGTCATCGCGAGCTTGCCTTCGGGCGTGACGCGCAGGCTTTCTTTTTCGATGCCACGCAGGCCCTGACGCAACGCGTCTGCGTGCGGACCGGACGCGAGTGCGGCCAGTCTGCGCAGAAATGCGCCGGCATTTGGTTGAGCTGTTTTCTTGTTTGACATTGATGCTTGGTGCAGAGCGCGCGACGTATTTTTAGGGTAGCGGGCACTTTAGGGTAGCGGGCACTTTAACACCTCGCCGTTGGGCTTGCTTGAGCCCAATCTTCGTAGGAGTTTGCAGGTCTTTTAAGGGAATTTGTAAGAAGAAGCGGCTCATTGTCGCGCATGAAAAAAGTACGTTCCTGTTATACGGCGAACGCGCTTTTTGCGGGCGTCGAAGCATCTTTATGCGACTTCAGGCGACCTTAGGCGACCTCGTCCGCCTCGCTGTCGACGCGTTCCGTCACAGCAACGCTTCCTTGCGATGCAATCCCCACCGGTATCCCGCGATCGCGCTGTCCTTGCCGATCACGCGATGACACGAAATGGCGAGCGCCACGGGATTGCTGCCACATGCGTTTGCGACGGCGCGCACGGCTTTCGGCTCGCCGAGCGATGCGGCGCAAGGTTTCCCACACATGGCGCTGAAACGCGGTCGCGACGATATCGAGCGGCAAGTCGAAGCGCTCGCGCGTGCCGTGCAGATACGCGCGGATCTGTGCGACGAACGGCGCCAGACGCGGCGCATCCTCGATGCGTTCGGCCTGTGCGAAATCCGCCGCCACTTGCTCGACGAGCACGGAGGCGTCGTCGGCGAAGGCGATCTGGACACGCCCTTGTCGGTCGTGGCGACGAGCACGTGGCCGAGCAGCGTTTCCGCGACGGCATAGCGCACCGTCAGCCCCGCGCCTTTGCGGCGATACGCGAACGGCGTCATGCCGAGTTCGGCGGCGCGGCTTCGTACATGCGCGAAGGCGATCCGAAACCGGCATCGTGCGTGGCGCGTGTGACATCGCGGCCGCGCTGCAAGGCCTCGCTGAAGCACGCCCGCGCGCTGCACTGCCTGATACTGACGCGGCGATACGCCGACGATGCGCGAAAAGAGTCGTTGCAGATGAAATGAGCTGACGTGCACGGTACCGCTCAATTGCTGGAGCGTCATGCGTTGCTGCTGATCGACGTCGAGCACCTCGCACGCGCGTTCGACGATGGCCAATTCGCGCGGCAGACTGTGGTCGACTGACACCGCTTGCACGGGAATAACCGGCGGATTCGGCGGCGTCCGATGTCGCGAAGAACTCGACGTTCTCCCGGCGCGGCGCCCGCGAAGCGCACGATGGTCGGCAAAACACGCCGGTCGTGCGCACGGCGAAGAAAAAGGCGCCGTCCGCGCGCGGGTCGCGATCCACGACGGCTTGCCAGCGGCTGGCGTCCGATTGCGAAGCGAAGTTTGTCCTGACAGCTTTCTAGGTGTTCATGATGACCTCGATGGCTCTTGGGTACGTGTCCACTGTAGGGCCATGCGGTTACGCGCCAATTCTTGTGCTGTCATTGAGGATCTCGTTTACCTCTGTTCGCGTCGTTTTTCACCGGTTTATCAGGCGAATATTTAAGAAAAGACACGCAGATACGACAGTTCGACGCCATAGGCGTTTTTACTGAAATTTCTATTGCGCTGCGTCAAGGTGCTGTGTATTATCGGAATTATCTCCTACTGATATCAGGCCTGTCAGATAGGCAAGTTTTTCGTCCGCACCAAGCTGACGTGGCACGAAAAAACCGGGCTGCGCCCTGTTTCCGTGTCCTGCCTTCGTGTAGGTGCTCAGAGCACGTAGTGCGACAGATCTTCGTCCTGCGCCACATCGCCCAGTGCGCGATCCACATACGCCGCATCGATCTTCACCGGCGTGCCTGTGCGATTGCCCGCCGCGAACGACACTTCCTCGAGCAATTTCTCGATGACCGTATAAAGCCGACGCGCGCCGATATTCTCGGTCTTCTCGTTGACCGAATACGCGATCTCGGCGAGCCGCCGGATGCCATCATCGGCGAAATCGAGTTCGACGCTTTCGGTCGCGAGCAAGGCCTTGTATTGCTTGACGAGGCTCGCGTCGGTCGAGTTCAGAATCGATTCGAAGTCCTGCACGGACAGCGAATCCAGTTCGACGCGAATCGGAAAGCGGCCCTGCAGTTCGGGAATCAGATCGCTCGGCTTGGCGAGATGGAACGCGCCGCTCGCGATGAACAGGATGTGATCGGTCTTGAGCATCCCGTACTTGGTGTTGATGGTCGTGCCTTCGACCAGCGGCAGCAGATCGCGCTGCACGCCCGCACGCGACACTTCCGCGCCGCCCACTTCGCTGCGCGACGCGATCTTGTCGATCTCGTCGAGAAACACGATGCCGTTCTGCTCGACGTTCTGCACCGCCTTGCTCTTGACCTCTTCGTCGTTGAGCATTTTGCCGGCTTCTTCGTCAGTCAGCAGCTTCAGCGCTTCTTTCACCTTCACCTTGCGGCGCGTCTTTTTGCCGCCGCTGATATTGGCGAACATCGAGCGGATCTGCTCGGTCATGTCTTCCATGCCCGGTGGCCCCATGATGTCCATGCTGGCCTGCGGCGCTTCGATATTGAGTTCGATTTCCTTGTCATCGAGCGCGCCTTCGCGCAGACGCTTGCGGAAGGTCTGCCGCGTGGTGTTGTCGCCACTGCTTTCGCCGCTCGATTCGATCGCGTTCGAATTGCAACCGACCGGCCGCGCCGTCGGTAGCAGGATATCCAGAATGCGATCTTCAGCGCGATCCTCGGCCTTGGTGCAAACCTTCTTCATCTCGGCTTCGCGCGTCTGCTTCACCGAGATTTCGATCAGATCGCGCACGATGCTGTCCACATCGCGGCCCACGTAGCCTACCTCGGTAAACTTGGTCGCTTCGATCTTGATGAACGGCGCATCCGCGAGCTTGGCGAGCCGCCGCGCGATTTCGGTTTTGCCGACGCCCGTCGGCCCGATCATGAGGATGTTCTTCGGCGTGATTTCGCCGCGCAGCGGCTCGGCCACTTGCTGACGCCGCCAGCGATTACGCAGCGCGACGGCGACGGCTTTTTTCGCGCGGCCCTGGCCGATGATGTGCTTGTCGAGTTCGGAGACGATCTCGGAGGGAATCATGGTGGTCATCGTCATAGTCCTTTATTCGATAGTCTCGATGACGCGGTTGTGGTTGGTGTAGATGCACATGTCGCCCGCGATGGTCAGCGCTTTTTCGACAATCTCGCGCGGCGAAAGCCCGGTGTTTTCCACCAGCGCCTGCGCGGCGGCCTGCGCATACGAGCCGCCCGAGCCGATTGCCGCAATGCCGTGTTCGGGATCGAGCACGTCGCCGTTGCCGGTGATGACGAGCGTCGTGTCCTTGTCGGCGGTGATGAGCATGGCTTCGAGCCTGCGCAGCATGCGGTCGGTGCGCCAGTCTTTCGCGAGTTCGACGGCCGCGCGCGTCAGGTTGCCCTGATGCTTTTCCAGCTTCGCCTCGAAGCGATCGAGTAGTGAGAACGCGTCGGCGGTGCCGCCGGCGAAGCCGACCAGCACCTTGCTGCCATAGATGCGGCGCACTTTCTTCGCGCCCCCTTTCATGACGATGTTGCCGAGCGTCACCTGACCATCGCCGCCGAGCGCGACCTTACCGCCGCGTCGCACGGAGACGATGGTCGTGCCGTGAAATTGTTCCATGTGCGTTCCTTAAGAAAACCAGGGACACGCAGCGGCCTGTCATTCATTCACCAACCGCCGCGCCGTCAAGAATTCGATGGAGTGGAGTGCACGGCGCGGGGTTCCGTCCGACCGGTCCGCTCATGTCGAGCGATATGGCCGCGAGCCGACGGCGCCGCGCGCTCGTTCCTGATCGTTTCGGATGATTCCCGATGCATATCGTGGACGCGTCTGAAGCATTTTAGGGCGGCGTGGAATTTATCAAGACGTACTGTAGGCATCCGCAGGCGCGCGGCTGGCACAAAACAAAAAGGCATACGTCGAGAACGTATGCCTTTTTGCCTGATGCCGCGCCGTAGCGGCGACGCAGCGTGTTTTCCGCGGCGGCGGCTTCCCCGTGTTGCGGGGGGCGGTCCCGCGACGATTGCCGGACGCGCTCAGCTCAGTCGCCGAACAGCTTTTGACGCAGTTCGCGCCGTTCCTGCGCTTCGAGCGAGAGGGTGGCGGTCGGACGCGCGATCAGCCGGGGGGTGCCGATCGGCTCGCCGGTTTCTTCGCACCAGCCGTAATCGCCGGATTCGATGCGCGCGAGCGATTGCTGCACCTTCTTCAGGAGCTTACGCTCGCGATCGCGCGTGCGCAGTTCCAGTGCATGCTCTTCCTCGATGGTCGCGCGATCCGCCGGGTCCGGCACGATCACCGTTTCCCGCAGGTTCTCGGTCGTCTGACCGGCATTCTTCAGAATGTCCGCCTGCAACTGTTCGAGCCGATTTTTGAAGAACACGAGCTGTTCCTCGTTCATGTAGTCCTTCTCGCTCATCTTCAGGATTTCGGCTTCGGTCAAGAGTTTCGTTGTCATCTGCTTGCTTCTTCAATGTAAGGCGTCCTCTTCGAAACGCCCGCAACTGCGTTACCCGCACGCAGGGTTCGGTACGCTTCAAGCTACGCGTCACGATGCGGGGCCGAACTCCTCTGGAAACCGATATTGGATGATGCTCCGGACCTCTGAACGCTGACATGCCTCGCTTATCCGGCCCCGGTGCTTTGCGCCGATTCGGCTTCCCCCGGTGAATCGAAACATCGTCCCGACGAGACATCCTTTCTCCACTATCCACCGGCTCACTATTCACCGGCTGAGAACGCTTGAGGAGGTCCGGCCTTTGGGACTGCCCTTCTCCAGTGGGGGTGCATTATAACTGAACCGCAAATTCCGACACAACCGAGGAAAACCCTGTCGATTGGTGCCGGAATTTTAAAAATATAACGCCTGAACGTGCAAAAAGCGATGGCGCTTCGTGGTGACGACTACACATGCGCGAAGAAAGTCAACTGCGAAAACGCCGCACGTGAGGCCGGTTCGAGCCTCGCAGCGGCGTTTTCCTGAAATCATCGAAACAGCTTCATGTTCCTCGCGCCGGGCTCTACGCGATCCATGCGGTGCTGACCGGTTTGTCGCTGGCGATCTGTTCGGCGCTCGGCGTGTATCTGGGCTTCACCTTCTCGGCGGTCGGATCGACTACGTGGTGCTGAACTACGGCCTGTCGCAGCGGCTGGATGGCGATCCCAATTGGTCTCGTCTACGGCATCATTTATTATGCCCTGTTGCACTTTCCCATCCGCAAGTTCAACATGGCGACGCCGGGCCGCGAACCCGCAACGACCGACGCCGAAACCGAAGCGACGGTTGGCGGAGGCGCGATTTCGCCGCTGCCGGGCGCGGCGTCGGCGAACACGTGTGCCTCGCGCTATATCGCGGCGCTCGGCGGCGCGTCGAATCTGACGCTCGTCGATGTATGCACGATGCGTCTGCGTTTGTCGGTGGCGGACTCGGAGAAGGTGTCCGAGGCACAATTGAAGAGCATCGGCGCGCGCAGCGTGCTGAAGCGCGGCGCAACGAACGTGCAGGTGATCATTGGGCCGGAAGCCGATCTGATCGCAGATGAAATCCGCGGCGAACTCGAACATCCGTCCACACGCGGCGCGACGCCCGTTTCGTCGGCACGACCAATGTCGTTTCGCTCGATGCTGTTGCCGCGATACGTTTGCGCGTGGTGGTGCACGATCCGTCGTCGGTGGATCGTTAGCGGCTTTCGACGTTGGACGTGGCGTGGGGTGTCGGCGAATATGTTCCACATCGTCGTGGGCGCAGCGTTATGCGGCGCAAATGGCCACGCGTCTGACGGGCAACGGCGGCGGCGCAGCGCCGATGTCTGCGTGAAAGCGTAGACCCGTACTGTCGGAAAAATCGGCGCTTTCGGGCACCGATTTTTTGTGTTTTGCCGAAAGCGCGGGACAACGTGTGCAAAAGAAAAAACGCTACCTTTCGATAGCGGGTTTCGGACCCTTCTCCGAACGCGAAATAGAACCGCGCTCAGGCGTTACGCATAGTCATTCAGTGCCGAACGCATCTTCTTCATCGCACTCGCCTCAATCTGGCGAATGCGCTCCGCCGAGATGCCAAACTCGTCAGCCAGTTCATGCAGCGTCATGCCGCCCGATCCGTCGTCCTGCATATCGAGCCAACGCGCCTTGATGATACGGCGGCTACGCTCGTCCAGTTTTTCCAGCGCTTTTGCCAAACCGTCGCTCTGCAGCTTGTCGAACTGACGCGCCGCGATCACGTTGGTCGGCTCGTCGTGCGAGTCGGCCAGATAGGCGATGGGCGCGAATGCTTCCTCGCCGTCCTCGACCTGGCCTTCCAGCGCGATATCGCCGCCCGACAGGCGCGTTTCCATCTCAACTACTTCTTCGCGCTTGACGTTCAGTTCGTTCACGAGACCTTCGATCTCGTCCGGCGTGAAAGCCGACGTGCCGGTCTTGTGGCTGCGTAGGTTGAAGAACAGCTTGCGCTGCGCCTTGGTGGTGGCGACTTTCACCATGCGCCAGTTGCGCAGGATGTACTCGTGAATCTCCGCCTTGATCCAGTGCATGGCATAGGACACCAGGCGCACGTTTTGCTCCGGGTCGAAACGCTTCACAGCCTTCATCAGGCCGATATTGCCTTCCTGGATCAAATCTGCGTGCGGCAGACCGTAGCCCAGATAGTTACGGGCGATCGACACGACCAGGCGCAGATGCGACAGCACGAGCTGACGGGCTGCGTTCAGGTTGCTGTTGTCGCGGAATTCGGTGGCGTACTGACATTCCTCTGCCGCGGTCAGCATCGGAATACGGTTCACTGCCTGAATGTAGGAATCGATGTTGCCGATCTGACCACTCAGCATCGACGACTGTGCGTACGTCAGCCCACCTGCCGAGGATGCCTTGGCAGGTGCCGAGCTCAACACATTCGGAAGGGCCATCGCATTGGTCACGCTCATAAGCTCCTTATCAACAAATTTGCTATCCGCTGAATAAGCAGGGGAAAGCCAGTTACAATATTAGCACTCCCGTCCAACGAGTGCTAATTATTAGAGGGAAGACTAGTGTGAGATTTCCCACAAAGCTATCGGCTTTGCAGGAATCATAGGGACGAGGTGCCGTAAAAAATCGTTGAATTTACTGATCGATGCCCATCGTTGCATAAATTACCGTAACTGTGCGGTATGGAAACAGATAATTCAAATAAATGGGAGGCGTGCAGCCGTTTGTGCAACTATATCGGCGCGGCACTACAATCGCCGGACTCAGTTCGGCATATGGAACACAACCCATACTTGTGGGGTGCTCATGCAGAAAAAAAAGTCTCCGGCGCAACAAGTTTTCACAAGCCGCACTTGCGCTGACACTTGGACTCGCGTCCGCCGCCGCCCACGCCGATAGATGGGGCGTCCAGTTTGCGGGCGGCGTCGCCAATCACGATATCAAGAAGGCCGACGTGGGCGTCGTCTGGGACCCCGGCCTGAACTGGTGGGAAATCGGCGGCTTCCACTTCACGCTGCTCGGCGAGGGGCATGTTTCCCACTGGCATACGACCGAAGACAATGCGGTACATCCGAACATCTGGGAATTCGGCTTCATGCCGGTGCTGCGCTTCGTCAAGAGTTCAAGGTATATCCGGCCGTTTATCGAGGCGGGCGTGGGCATGCGGCTCTTGTCCCACGCGCGCATCACCGATGACTTCACGGTCTCGACCGCGTTCCAGTTCGCGGACATGGTCGGCGTCGGTGCGATTTTCGGCGAGCACCAGAACCATCAGGCGGGCTTCCGGTTCCAGCATCTTTCGAACGCGAGCATCAAAGAGCCCAATCCTGGTATAAATTTCAGCCAGGTTTATCTACAATACAACTTTTGACGAGGCGCCGGCCAGGCGGTTCCTCGACACAAGGGGAATCGACAGATGCCGGCAAAAACCATTGAGGCCATACGCGGCCTCGAGCGCGACCGCTTCCGGGCGATGGTCGAAGGCGACAGCGAGACGCTCGACGTCCTGCTCGCCGAGAACGTCAGCTACGTCCACACCAACGGCAAACGCGAAACCAAACGCCAGTTCATCGATGCGATCACCGCTGGACGGCGGCGCTATCGGCAAATCGAGATCCAGTCGCAGGACGTCATGACCGCCGGGCCGGAAACCTGGCTCGTGTCCGGGCGCGCGCTGATCGAGATGGAATCGAAAAACGGCGCGCTGCTGTTTCCCATCGTGTACACGGCGGTTCACGTGTAGGCCGCAGGCAGCTGGCAATTGCTGGCGCTGGAATGACGCCACGCGCGTCGCTTCGTTACGTTACTTCGCGTCAGGCCTCGACCGCTTCGTTCTGCGGGACGCTGGCGAAGACTCCCTTCGAGCGGTTCACCGCGCTCACCACGGCATCGACCACCGCGAGCACCGGATTTGCGTGCACAGCGACGCCGAAGCCATGGCTTCGTCGCCGACACGGCATCCGACGAACGCCGCCGTGTCGCCGCCCGACGTCACCGCGGTCTCGAACGACACCACGCTGACCGCGGCATCCAGCGCCTGAGCGACCGTGCGCGCGCATTCCTCGCCGTTCGCGGTGGCCATTGCCGATGCGACCGAGACCCGCCGCCTGAAGACGGTGAGCGTCGCCGCATCGACGCGTGAGACCGCGCCACCCGCATCGAAGTATTCGCGCTTGAACAGCTCGCAGATGGCCTCGCCGGTGATTTCCTCGCCGGACGTGTCCGTGACCTTCTGCACCGCGTGACTGAACTCGATCTGCACACGGCGCGGCGGCGTGAAGCTGAGACCGCGTTCGAGCAAATAGGTCGCCCCGCCCTTGCCTGACTGGCTGTTCACGCGAATCACGGCGTCGTAGCTGCGGCCGAGATCGGCCGGATCGATCGGCAAATAGGGCACTTCCCACACCGTGCCGGGCACGCGCTGCGCAAAGCCCTTGCGGATCGCGTCCTGATGCGAGCCGGAAAATGCCGTGAACACAAGATCGCCCGCGTACGGATGACGCGGATGCACCGGAATCTGATTGCAGCGCTCGACGACGCGGCGTACCGCATCGATATCTGAGAAATCGAGACCGGGATCGATGCCTTGCGTATAGAGGTTCATCGCCAGCGTGACGAGATCGACGTTGCCGGTGCGTTCGCCGTTGCCGAACAGGCAGCCTTCGATGCGATCCGCGCCCGCGAGCAGTGCCATTTCCGCCGTCGCGACCGCTGTGCCGCGATCGTTCGTTCGTTATGCGGATGCACGGACAGCACGATGCTGTCGCGAAAGCCCATGTTGCGGTTCATCCATTCGATCTGATCAGCAAACACGTTGGGCATGGCGTCTTCGACCGTCGCTGGGAGATTGACGATCATCTTGTGAACGAGCGTCGGCCGCCAGGTCTGGGCGACGGCGTCGCACACTTTGCGCGCGAACGACGGCTCCGTCATGCTGAAAGTCTCGGGCGAATATTGATAGGTCCAGTGGGTATCCGGCCGCGCGGCCGCACCTTGATCATGCGCGTGCCTTTGACGGCCAGCGCCTTTACTTCGTCCTTCGACTGATTGAACACGATCTTGCGGAACGAAGGCGCGGTCGCGTTATAGAGATGCACGATGACCCGGCTCGCGCCTTGACCGCTTCGAAGATGCGCTCGATCAGTTTGCGGCGCGACTGCACGAGCACTTCGATGGTCACGTCGTCCGGAATGCACTTTTCGTCGATCAGCTTGCGCACGAAGTCGAAATCGGTCTGCGATGCAGACGGGAACTCCACCTCGATTCCCTTGAATCCCACTTTCACCAGCATCTCGAAAAATTCGAGCTTGGCGGCGATGCTCATCGGCTCGATGAGCGACTGGTTGCCGTCGCACAGATCGGTGCTCATCCAGATGGGCGCGTGCTCGATCGTGCGATTTGGCCAGCGGTGGCCGTTGAGACGGACTTGCGGGAAAGGACGGTACTTCTCGGCGGGGTTGGGCATTATGATCGTCAATCTCTCTTGGGACAGTTCGCGTAGCGTCTGCGAGAGATTTCGGACCCGGCGGCTGGCCGGTTTCGGCTCGATGCACATGCGGCTGTGCTGCGCGCGCGGCCACGTTGCGTCCCTGGACGGGTGACGCCTGCGACCAACGTGAACGTGCGCGAAGCAGCGTGCATTTGCCCTTCGCGTTTTCGGATCGCGGGATGCGCGAAGCGAAAAGCTGACAGCTACAGATTGGTAGTAAGGAAACTGCGGTACTACAGAGACACTGCTGGAGAACCGGGCGCCTTGCGACGCAGGGCGCTATATCTGGGACTTACACTAGAGACGTAGCGATAGGGGCCACGCTAGGCGGCCCGAAGTAATTCGGAGGGGAGGAATTGGGTGAAGCTCATTGAGCCACTTTAAACCAGCGTTGAAGAATCTATCAAACGCGGTTTGGTGACTTTTCTGAATGCGCAATCCTGAATGCGCAATCACCGATTTCGGAAAAATCGATGCGCTCAGGTGCCTCTGGAACCTTAGGTACGGCGATCAGCCCGGCTTGCGCACTGTTTCCGCGATCACTTCCACCTGACGCGCGACCACCGGTGGCACCGGCACATCGCCGCGCATCACGCTTTCTATCCAGCGCGCGGTGGTCGCGGCATCGAGCGATTCGGGCATCTCGACGTGCGGCGCATGCGGCTGCAAATGCTCGGGCGAGATCAGCGTTTGCATCTGGCCGTCGTGGAACCAGTCAATCTGCACCTGACGGCGCGTGTCCGCCACTGCCTCGCCTTCGGTGCCGCGCGCGAGCAGCGCGCCGCCTTGCGCCGCGTCAGGATGCTCGGTGAAGAGTCCCGTCAGGCTTTCGCGATACTCCGGATGCGTGTAGTTCACGAGCCGCAAGCCCGGCTCAGCGAACGGCTGAAGGATTTTTACCAGAGTATGCGTCGAATTGCGCACACCCATGATGCTGCGGATCGACAGCATGCGCGCGAGCTTGGGCGACAGCGAAGCGATCGGGGCGAAAGCGAGCCTTCTGGACGCGAGACTGTCCTCGATTTCATCGTGCGATGCCGCGTGGGGAATGCCCAGCTTCGCGAAAATCTCCGCGCTGGTCACGCGGTCGGGATCGTCGGTGACGCCGTGCATGAGCACGGGAACGCCTTCGCGCGCGAGCATCAGCGCGAGCAGCGGCGTCAGATTCGGTTGCTTGCGCGCGCCGTTATAACTCGGAATCGAAACCGGGCGCGCATGTTCGCGGCCTTCCTGCACGTGCAGCGGTTCGAACGAGCGGTGCGCGGCGGTGAGCATCGCGGCGAGTTCGGCGGACGTTTCGCCCTTCACGCGATACGCCAGCAGCACGGCGCCGAGTTCGAGATCGGAGACGCGGCCGTCGAGCATCGCTTCGTATAGCGCGTAGGTGTCGTCATGGGACAATGCGCGGGCGCCGTTCGGCCCTCGGCCGATTTCCTTGATGTAGCGTGCGCAAGCAAAAGTGGGGGAGGCGGTGTCGGTCATGGAAAAAGCATGCGTGAAGCGGACGCTCGAGTTCGTTTCCCGAGCGATGCCGTCGCGAGGTTGAACGCGGACAGGTCCTTCAGTAAGTACCGCATTTGGGCGACGCTGGCAAGTTACGGGCGCGTGACGGCCCGCGCCGCGCGCCTTCCACATGACGCGAAGATGGCGCGCCCTTGACCGTGCCAAAGCCTTCCGGAAAGCTCCTGGAAAGCTTGCGGAGCCGCGCTGGACAAGCCTCTGCGCGAACCGCGCATGCGCGTTAAACTGCTTGTCTAACTGCATTTCACACACCGGTTCAACGATTCCAAAAACAGGAGAGCGGGATGAGTTACTTGTTTCCTCCGGTACCGGCCGTGCCCGTCGCTGGTTCGAATGATCAGTTTCCCGTGCGCCGCATTTATTGCGTCGGACGAAACTATACGAGGCGCACGCGTGTGAAATGGGCCACGATCCGGATCGCGAACCGCCGTTCTTCTTCAGCAAGCCCGCGGATGCGTCGTCTACGTCGCACCGGGCGCGACCGGCGAGTTTCCCTATCCGCCGCAGACCAAAAACCTGCACTTCGAGATGGAACTGGTTGCCGCCATCGGCAAGCAGGGCAAGGACATTCCCGCTGATAAGGGCCTCGATTACGTGTACGGCTACGCGCTCGGTCTCGACATGACGCGCCGTGACCTGCATGCCGAGGCAAAGAAAATGGGCCGTCCGTGGGACAAGGCGAAGGGCTTCGACCACGCTGCGCCGATGGGGCCAGATCCATCCGGTATCGAAGGTCGGACATCTGGAAAAGAGCGCGATCTGGCTGATGGTCAACGGCGAGGAAAAACAGCGCTCCGACATCTCGTAACTGATCTGGTCGGTGAGCGAAACTGTCGCCTATCTGTCGACGCTGTTCAAACTGTTCCCCGGCGATCTCATTTTCACCGGCACGCCGGAAGGCGTCGGCGCGGTCGTCAAGGGCGATCTGATGAAGGGCGGCGTGGACGGCATCGGCGAATTTTCGGTGCGCGTGGTCTGACGCGGATACGGCGGCGATCAGTTGAAGCCGGACTATCGCGCGCTGAATCCGGACGGCATCGTGCCGACGCTCGTCGATGGCGGCGACGTGCTCACGCAGTCGCTCGCGATCGTCGAGTATCTGGAAGAGACGCATCCGGAGCCGGCGCTGCTGCCGCGCGATCCGCTGGACCGCGCGTTCGTGCGCTCGGTCGCGCTGCAGATCGCCTGCGACATTCATCCGGTCGACAACCTGCGCGTGCTGAAATATCTGAAGCGCGAACTGAAATTGTCAGACGACGTGAAGGACGCGTGGTATCGGCACTGGATCGAATCAGGCTTCGCGTCGCTGGAGACGCGGCTCGCGAATGAAAAACGCGTCGGCGCGCTGATTTTCGGCGATACGCCGACGCTCGCCGACCTGTGCATCCGTGCCTTAGGTGTTCAACGCACAGCGCTTCTCGATCGATTTGACGCTTTATCCGACCATTCGACACATCGCCGAGCGCGCGAATCAGCTCGACGCGTTCGCGCGCGCCGTGCCCGCCACTCAGCCGGACGCCGAATGACGGGAGCGGAGTCGGGTTTTCTGTCGTGCGCCGGGTTCGGCGCGAGTCTGATCGTCGCGAGCGGCACGCAAAACG
Source organism: Candidatus Paraburkholderia calva (assembly GCA_001184395.1). Lineage (GTDB taxonomy): Bacteria > Pseudomonadota > Gammaproteobacteria > Burkholderiales > Burkholderiaceae > Caballeronia > Caballeronia calva. The sequence goes on from LFLF01000003.1 coordinate 30,040, forward strand.
CCTTCGTGTTGCGGCAGGGATTGAAGCGCAGGCATGTCGGCATCGTCGTGGTGATTTGCGCGGCCATCAACGTTACCTTGATCGCGCTCGGCGTAGGCGGCATGGGCGCGCTGATCCAGCGCACGCCGTTGCTGCTCGAGGTCATTCGCTGGTTCAGCGTGGCGTTCGTGTTCCTGTATGGCGTGCGGGCGTTTCTCGCGGCGTGGCGCGGACCGGGACATCTGAACGCATCGGAGCAAGATTCGCAGACGGCGCTCGGCGCAGCGACCACCGTGCTCGCGTTGTCGCCTCGATACCGTCGTGCTGCTCGGCGGCATCGCCGCGCAGCGCGGCTGGCCGGATAACGCGTGGTTCGTGGCCGGCGCGATGTGCGCGTCGATCGTCTGGTTCACGGGCCTCGGCTACGGCGCGCGCCTGCTCCAGCTGTGGTTCGAGAAGGACGTGTCGTGGCGCGTGCTGGATGTGGTCGTCGGCTGCGTGATGTGGTGGATCGCGGCGTCGCTGGTCTGGGTGCGGTGAACGGCGTAAGCATGAAAAAGGGGGCATCCGGTTCGGATGCCCCCTTTTTTGTGCCGCGATGTTTCAACCGAGCAGCGCGTCCGCGAATTCCTCGGCGCTGAACGGCTGCAGATCTTCGACCTTCTCGCCCACGCCAATGAAGTACACCGGAATCGGCCGCTGCCGCGCGATCGCTGCGATAATGCCGCCCTTCGCCGTGCCGTCCAGCTTCGTGATGACGAGTCCGGTCACGCCGAGCGCGTCGTCGAAGGCCTTCACTTGCGCGAGCGCGTTCTGTCCCGTGTTGCCGTCGGTCACGAGCAGCACTTCGTGCGGCGCGTCGGGCATCGCTTTCTCGATCACGTGGCGCACCTTGCGCAGCTCTTCCATCAGATGCAATTGCGTGGGCAGACGGCCGGCGGTGTCCGCCATCATCACGTCGATCTTGCGGGCACGCGCGGCGCCCATGGCGTCGAAAATGACCGCGGCCGCGTCGCCGCTTTCCTGCGCGATGACCGTCACGTTGTTGCGCTCGCCCCAGACCACCAGTTGCTCGCGCGCGGCAGCGCGGAAGGTGTCGCCCGCGGCCAGCAGTACCGACTGGTTGAAGCTCTGCAAATGCTTGGCCAGCTTGCCGATGCTGGTCGTCTTGCCTACGCCGTTCACGCCCACGATCATCATCACGAGCGGCTGGGCGCGGCCGAGCATCAACGTTTTTTCGAGGGGACGCATCAGGTCGACGAGCAGCTCGCGCAGCGCGCTCTTTACCTGCGATGCCTCCGTCAGCCGTTCCGCGCGCACTTTCTCGCGCAGCGATTCGAGCAGGAATTCGGTGGCGTCGACGCCGGCGTCGGACATCAGGAGCGCGGTTTCGAGTTCCTCGTACAGATCCTCGTCGATCTTCGCGCTGACGAAAATGCTGGTGAGATTGTTGCTGGTCTTCGATAGCCCATGCCGTAGACGCGACAGCCACGATTTCTTCGCGGCTGGGTCGGGCGGTTCGACGGCTTTGCTCGCGGCGTCGGTTTCAGGCCCGCGCGACCAGCGCGAATCGGTGCGGTCTTGCCAGTAGGGTTTCGGTTCGCCGGCCGCGGGCACGGGCGCGGCTTCCGGCGCGACGGCCGGAGGCGCTTCAGGCTGCGGCGGAATGGCCGCATCGATGGCAGGTTCGTGCTCAAACTCCGTTTCATCTGCAAGCGGGACGGCTGATTCGGTCTGTGCGGCCTTCGCGTCCTCGGCATCCTCTTCGGCGCGCGCCGGGTCGTTCTGTGGCGCGTCGAGCGGCTCGTCAGCCGGCTTTTTGAATTTCTTGAAGAAGCTGAACATGGGTGTGTGACGATGATGCGCGCGTCATCCGATGGCCTCGGGCGTGTGCCGGACGGGCACGCCGCGAAACAGTCCGCGCGGGGATTGGAAACCCCATATTTTATCAAGCAAGGCCCGACGCTTCTGGGCCGCAAAGGTGCGCTGCCCGGCATAACGGGCACGTGTGGTAACGTTGGCGCTCATTGCTCGAATCACCGCGCGCGAACACGTAAAAACGATATGGCGCCCGGTCCCTCTCATTGCCCTTATGTCTCGCTCGTCCGCCACACGCTCCGTTCTGCCCAGCCATACGCCTTCGCGAGGAGGCAAACCGCACACGATCCGCATCATCGGCGGGGACTGGAAGCGCACGCCGCTGCCCGTGCTCGATCTCGAGGGCTTGCGTCCCACGCCCGATCGCGTGCGCGAGACGCTGTTCAACTGGCTCGGCCAGGATCTGAGCGGCCAACATTGCTTCGACATGTTCGCGGGCAGCGGGGCGCTCGGCTTCGAAGCGGCATCGCGCGGTGCGGCACGCGTAGTAATGGCCGAAAAGAGCGGTAAAGCCGCAGCACAATTGAGGGCGAATCAGGCGAAGCTCGGCGCACGCAATATCGAAATCGCCGAGGCCGATGCGCTGCGGCTCGCGTCCGGCCTCACGCCGGGATCGTTCGACGTGATCTTTCTCGATCCGCCGTTCGGCGACGAGGCGCTGCTCTTGCGTGCGCTGGAAGTCTGCGTGCCGCTCGCCGCGCCCGATGGCGCAATTTACGTCGAATGCGGCGAGCCTCTGGATATCGCCGCAATCGATGCACTGGCGGGCTGGACGTTCGCGCGGGACGGGAATGCGGGCGCGGTCCGCTATCATTTGCTGCGCCGCCAAAATGAGGAATAATGTGCGTGCCACATTTTGGCGCTGCAATCGTGTAGACCCGCGGTAAGGACCGCTCGCTTTGCAAAAGCAGACGAGGCAGGTTAAAAAGAGGAAAAGCTCATGGTTGTCGCCGTGTATCCGGGAACGTTCGATCCGCTCACTCGCGGTCATGAAGACATCGTGCGGCGCGCGTCGAGCATTTTCGATACGCTGATCGTCGGTGTGGCCGACAGCCGCGCGAAGAAGCCGTTTTTCACGCTGCAGGAGCGGCTCGACATTGCCAACGAAGTGCTCGGGCATTATCCGAACGTGCAGGTGAGCAGTTTCACCGGCTTACTCAAGGATTTCGTGCGCAAGAATAACGCGCGCGTGATCGTGCGCGGCCTGCGCGCTGTGTCGGATTTCGAATACGAGTTCCAGATGGCGGGGATGAACCGCTATTTGCTTCCTGACGTCGAGACGATGTTCATGACGCCGTCCGACCAGTATCAGTTCATCTCTGGCACTATCGTGCGCGAAATCGCGCAACTCGGCGGGGACGTGAGCAAGTTCGTGTTTCCATCGGTGGAAAAGCGCCTGATCGACAAGGTTGCGGTCGTGGTGCAAAAGGATTCCCTGGCGCCTTGAATAGCCGGGCCCGCGCACCTATCTGACCGGCTGCGCGGGTTTCATGCTGGATGCCATTCCGGCGCAAGAGGGTGAAGCATGTCTTTGACCATTACCGACGAGTGCATCAACTGCGACGTTTGCGAGCCCGAGTGCCCGAACGACGCCATTTCGATGGGTACGGACATCTACGTCATCGACCCGAACAAATGCACGGAATGCGTCGGCCACTTCGACGAGCCGCAGTGCCAGCAAGTGTGTCCGGTGGAATGCATTCCGCGCGATCCGGCGCATGTCGAAACGCCGGATCAGCTCATGGCCAAATATCATGCGTTGATGGCCGCCAAAGGCAAAACGTCCTAAGCGACGATTTCCGCCAGCGCCGCCACGAGCGCGTCGCATTCGTCCGGCGTGCCGATCGAGATGCGCAAGTGCTGATCGATGCGCGGCAGCCTGAAATGGCGCACGAAGATTTCCTTCGCGCGCAGCGATGCAGCGAGCGACGCGGCATCGTGCGCGAGATGCTTCACGAACACGAAGTTCGCCGCCGACGGCACGATTTCGAAGCCCTGTTTTTCCAGTTGTGACGTGAGCTTTTCGCGGCTCGCGACGACCTTTGTGCAACCGTCCTCGAACCACGCCCGATCCTCGTATGACACTAGCGTCGCGACCTGCGCGAGCCGGTCGAGCGGATACGAGTTGAAGCTGTCCTTCACTCGCGTCAGCGCTTCGATCAGTTCGACGTTCCCGAATGCAAAGCCCACGCGCATGCCCGCCAGCGAGCGCGCCTTCGACGTCGTCTGCACGACGAGCAGATTCGGATACGCGTCGACCAGATTCACCGCCGACTCGGCGCCGAAATCCACGTATGCCTCATCGATGATCACCGGCACGTCCGGGTTCTGCTTCAGCAGCACTTCGATCTCGGACAGCGGCAGCGCGCGGCCCGTCGGCGCATTCGGATTCGGCAGCAGGATGCCGCCGTTCGGTGAGCGGTAATCGTCCACGTCGATGGCGAAATTCGCGTTGAGCGGCATCGTCCTGTACTCGACGCCATACAACTGCGCGTACACCGGATAAAAGCTGTAGGTGATGTCCGGAAAGCGGATCGGCTCGTCGCGCTTGAGCAGCGCCTGGAAGGCGTGGGCGAGCACCTCGTCCGAACCGTTGCCCGCGAACACCTGCTCGACACGCAATCCATGATGCTTCGCCACCGCTTCACGCAGCGCGCGCGCCATCGGATCGGGATATTTGCGGAGCGTCGCGCCGTCTTTGCCCAGTTCGCGGTGAATCGCCTCGACCACGCGCGGCGAGGGCGGATACGGGTTTTCGTTCGTGTTCAGCTTGACCGGATGCGCCAGCGCGGACTGCTCGCCCGGTACGTAAGGGGTCAGCGTGTGGACGATATCGCTCCAGAAACGGTTCACTGTCGGCTCCTTGGTTATGCGTTTATGAGTTGCGATGCAGGTTCATCATCGCGCGCTCGGTTTCGCCGGCGACGACGAAGGGCATCACGGCGAGCGAGCGTTCGATCGATTGATCGATCACGTCCTGCTCCTCGCGGCGCGGTGGCTTCAGCACGAAGTTGGCTACGTCGGGCTTTGCGTCCACGCGCGCGCCTTCGGGAATCAGATCGCGCGGATGCCCGATGCCGATGCGCAGCCGCCAGTACTGCTGCGACGACAGATGCGCCGAAATGTCCTTCAGACCGTTATGTCCGCCGCTGCCGCCACCGAATTTCATCTTGACGGTACCGGGCGGCAGATCGAGTTCGTCGTGCGCGACGAGAATTTCATCGGGAAGGATCTTGAAGAACTGCGCGAGCGCGACGACCGATTGCCCCGAACAGTTCATGAACGTCTGCGGTTCGAGCAGATGCACCTCGTGGCCGTTCAGGCGGCCTTTGCCGTAGAAGCCGTGGAAGCGCTTCTCTTCGCGCAGCGTCGCGCCGGCGTTGCGCGCGAACTGGTCGACGAACCAGAAGCCTGCGTTGTGCCGTGTCGCGGTGTATTCAGCGCCCGGATTGCCCAGGCCGACGATCAGTTTGATCATGGCGAATCATTCAAAGCGAAAAAAACCCGCCGGAACTTGCGCTCCGGCGGGTCACGTCGACCGTTCGCGAGAACGGATCGAGAGGATAGTTTGTCGAGAAGCTTACTCGGCGGCCGGCGCTTCGCCTTCCGCGCTGCTCTCACCCTCTTCCGACACGACAGCAGCCGGAATGGTCGCCGAAGTCACCACCGGGTTTTCTGCGTCGATCGCGATCGTCAGGTTCACGCCCTTCGGCAGCGGAATGTCCTTCGCGTGCATCGTCTGGCCGGCTTCAATCTTCGTTAGATCGATTTCCAGGAACTCAGGCAGGTCTGCCGGCAGGCATTCCACTTCCAGTTCCGTCACGACGTGGGTGATCACCGCGCCCGACAGCTTCACGGCCGGGTTGGTCTCTTGATTCATGAAGTGGAGCGGCACCTTGGTGTGCAGCTTCTTCTTCGCGTCGACGCGCTGGAAGTCCACGTGCAGAACCATCTGCTTGAACGGATGGTATTGCACGTCGCGCAACAGAACCTGTTGCGACTTGCCGGCGATTTCCAGATCGAGAATCGACGAGTGGAAAACTTCTTTCTTCAGGGCGTGCCACAGCGCGTTGTGGTCCAGTTCGACCAGTTGAACGTCCGCACCCACACCATACACGATACCCGGGGTCTTGCCCGAGTTGCGCAGGCGGCGGCTCGCACCCGTACCTTGCTTGCTACGCTCGAAAGCGACGACTTTCATAGTTGACTCCTTGATCTGCCCGCGACCAGGCAGGGAAAATGGGATCATCGAAAAAGTGTGATCCCACAACGAGCGATGTGAACCTTTGTTCGTCCACATCGATTATGCAAAAATGCGAAGCATGCGCTTCGCGTCCTTTGCCGATACTGCTGAAACTGCTTTAACTTTCCGCGAACAGCGACATCACCGAGTCGCCGCGACGGATACGCGAGAACGTCTCTGCGAGCAGACCCGCGCTCGACAGCGGACGAATCTTCGCGCACGCCAGCGATTCGGCCGACAGCGGAATGGTGTCCGTGACCACCAGCTCATCCAGTTCGGACGCCGTGATGCGCGTCGCCGCGCCGCCGGACAGAACCGGATGCGTCGCGTAGGCAAACACTTGCTTGGCGCCGCGCTGCTTGAGCACTTGCGCAGCCTTGCACAGCGTGCCGGCGGTGTCGACCATGTCGTCCATGATCACGCACGTGCGGTCTTCGACTTCACCAATGATGTTCATCACTTCGGCGACGTTCGCCTTCGGACGACGCTTGTCGATGATGGCAAGGTCGGTGTTCAACTGTTTGGCGAGCGCACGCGCGCGCACCACTCCGCCGACGTCCGGCGATACGACCAGCAGGTGATCATGGTTCTGCTTGCGCAGATCGCCGAGGAGCACCGGAGTCGCGTAGATATTGTCGACGGGGATGTCGAAGAAACCTTGAATCTGGTCGGCGTGAAGGTCCATGGTGATCACGCGATCGACGCTGGCAATTTCCAGCATATTTGCGACGACCTTCGCCGAGATGGCCACACGCGCCGAACGCGGGCGGCGATCCTGACGCGCATAACCGAAGTAGGGAATGGCTGCGGTGATCCGGCCGGCGGATGCGCGCTTGAGCGCATCGACCATGATCATCAGTTCCATCAGGTTGTCGTTCGTGGGTGCGCAGGTGGACTGCAGCACGAAAACATCTTTGCCCCGAACGTTTTCCTGAATCTCGACCATGATCTCGCCGTCGGAGAAACGGCTGACCATCGCTTTGCCGAGAGGAATTCCAAGGATCTTGACGACTTCCTGTGCAAGCGCCGGATTCGCGTTGCCAGTAAAAACCATCAGGCCGTCACTGCTCATCGTGCACCTGTCTGCGGGGAGACGAGAGGAATATAGCGAGAAATAATGGCAGGGGAGGAAGGACTCGAACCCTCGCATGCCGGAATCAAAATCCGGTGCCTTGACCAACTTGGCGACTCCCCTACACTAATTGAGTCTTGCCGGAAGTGTAGGACATACCCGACAAAACAAAACCTTATAACGCGAAAGCGAAAAGAGGATGAGAGTCCAGACTGTCTGCCACAACGCTCTTCCAACTTGCCGGCAGTTTGGCTTGAGCCATTTCTGCTTCGGCCTTGCTGGTGAAAGCGGCGAACACGCTTGCTCCAGACCCTGTCATTCGCGCCGGTGCGAGATTGGAAAACCACTCTAGCACCTGTGCAACTTCCGCGTACTTTCCAGCGACTACAGCCTGCATGTCATTACGACCGAAGCCGTCAGGCCAGTTTGCGTCTAACCTTTGCTGCGCTATAAATTCTATTACTTTAGCGACTTTCGTATCCCGTGTCAAACTTTTTTCGGAGAAAATCGCGGCGGTCGGAACATGTACAGCAGGATTCACCACCAGGAAGAAACGTTGAGGCAATTTCACCTCTCGTAACGCTTCGCCCACTCCTTCTGCGAATGCGTTTTGCCCGAAGACAAAAAACGGCACGTCCGCGCCGAGTTGCAGGCCGAGGTTCTGTAGAATCTCGCGCGGGAGCGCAAGCCCCCAGAGACGATTCAACGCTAAAAGAGTAGTTGCCGCGTCGGAACTTCCTCCGCCGAGGCCCGCGCCCATCGGCAGGTGCTTGTCGATCTCGATCTCCACGCCGTACTGCGTGCCAGTGTGCCGCTGGAGCAGACGCGCGGCGCGCACGATCAGATCGTCCGCCTCGGGCACGCCGGGCACGTCCGTCTTGCGGATGACGACGCCGTCGTCGCGGAGCGTGAAGTTCAACAGATCGCCCCAGTCGAGCAACTGGAAGACGGTTTGCAGCGAGTGATAGCCGTCCGGACGACGGCCCGTAATATGCAGAAACAGGTTCAGCTTCGCCGGCGCGAGACAGTTGCGAAGGGAATCGTTGGATGTCGCGGTCATGCGAAAAGCGAAGCGAGGTTAATGATTGAGCTATTGATCGAACACGAGCTTGATTTGTAGCGGCGGCTCGTCGCGAGACAGGTTCACGCGCTTCACGCCCGTGGCGGGTGCATCGGCGTAGGCGACGTAGTCGATTGTCCAGCCGTCTTGCTTGATCTGTTTGGGGCGGCCGTTGTTCGAATCGGGATCGAGTTCGGTCTTCGCGCGCGAATTCGGCGCCGCCGATGGCTGTAGCCAATACCGCAGCCCCTCGACCGGCAACGCGAAGCCGAGCGTGTTCTGCATCAGTTCGGAGACGTTCTCGGCATTCACCGGCTGGCGGTTCGGCAACTCGAGCGTCGCAAGCGAGGGCGAGGACGTGACGATCGCCATGGTCGAGCCGAGCGGATTGCGTAGTTGCAGCGTGACGGTATCGCCGTTTTCCTGCCAGTCGAAGTTGCCATATGCGTTGCGCTGCACGCCTTGCTGATCGTTGTACGTCACCGCGAAACGTCCGCGGTAAGCGCGCTGGGTCTGCGTCGACAGCGAATTCGAGGCGTTGGTCGTGGTCGGCGTGGGTGTGCGCGGCTGAACCGCGCAACCGGACAACATCAGGACGGCGGCGGCCGCCACGCCGAGCGCGCCGCGACGCAGCGGCACGCCGGCGAGAAAATCGAAGGCCATCAAAGGTCGTTTACCTGAAGTCGTTTGAGCGTTTTGACGAGCGTGTCGTTATCGGGTTCGAGCTTTTGCGCCTGCCGGAACGTGGCGCGCGCCTGATCCTGCTGCCCCGATTTCCATTGCACCTCGCCCAGATGCGCGCCGATTTCGGCGTTCGGCTGTAGGTTATAGGCGTTCTTCAGGATCTTCTCGGCTTCGGCGGCGTTGCCCTGGCGGTAACGCGCCCAGCCGAGGCTGTCCATGATGAACGCGTCGTTCGGCGCGAGCGAGACGGCCTTCTCGATTAGCTTCACCGCCTCGTCAAGTCGCTGATTGCGATCGACCAGCGAATAACCGAGCGCGTTGTACGCCTGCGGATTGTTCGGGTCCATCTTCATCAGCGTGCGAAGCTGCGTTTCCATGAGGTCGTAGTGGCCAGTCTTTTCCGCTGCCATTGCGTAGTCGTAGATCAGATCGGGATCGTCGGGAAACGCATGCAACGCCTTCACCAGATTGTCTTCCGCTTCCTGATAGCGATGCGCTTCGAAAAGGATTGCCGAATCGGTGCGTGCGAGCAGCGCCAGGTCCCGCGGATCGGAGCTTTGGAGGCTATTGACCAGCGCGCGCGCCTCATCGACCTTGCCTTGCTTGGCCATGATCTGCGCGCGCGTGATCTGCGCCGGCAGATACTGCTGGCTCGTGCGCGGCACTCGGTCGAGCCATTGGCCCGCAACGCCGTCCTGCTTTTGCTCCAGAGCCATCTGCGCGAGATAGATATACGCCTGACCCGGGTCCGCGCCGGGCGTGTTCTGCGCGATCTTCGCGTACTCGTTCAGATACGACTGCGCCTTGTCGAACTGCTTCTTCTGGATGTTGATGAGCGCGAGCGCCATGATCGGCGGCAGATCCTTGGGATCGTTCTTGCGCACGATCTCGAACTGCTTCTGCGCGTCGTCGAGTCGGTCGGCCGACAGATACAACTGCGCCAGCGCGAGCCGCACATCACGCGACTTCGGGTTCTTCTCCAGATACTTCTCGAACGACGCGATGCTTTCCTTGCGCTCCTCCGGCCCCAGACGCGCGAGCGTCAACGCGGCTGGCAAGTAGTCCAGCTTGAGCTGCAGCGCTTTTTCGAGCGATGCCTTTGCGCCCGGCTGATCGTCCGCAAGAATTTGCTGACGAGCCAGCGCCAGTTGCGTTTCCGGCAGGTTCTGATCGTTCGCGGTCAGGTCCTTGAGCACATTCAGCCCGCCGACGCGATTCGGTCCGCGCGCCAGCAGCGCCTGCAGCGACAGAACGGCATCGCCGCGCTGCTCGGGCACGACTTTCGCGAGTTCGCGCTGAAGGATGGGCTTGGCGTCTTCCAGCTTGCCGCCGACGATCTGCAGCGAAGCGCTCAGTTGGGCCGCGCGCTCCGAGTGTGGAGCGAACTGCCGCCACAGTTGCGCGGACGTGAGCGCGTCGTTGGGGCTCTGCGCGGCGATGGCGATCTCGGTTGCGCGTTGCGCGAAACGTGGATCCTTCGTGTCGCGCGCGAGGGCGAGATAGGTTTGATAAGCGGGTGCGGGCTGGCCGCGTTGCAACGCGATCTCCGCGGCCAACACCTGGAAGACGATCTGGCTGGACATCGCCACGTTGGGCAGGTCCTGCTTCTCGTCGCCGCTGGGGACCGGGGACGAGTCGGGATCTTGCGCATGGGCCGACGTGAACGCGAGCGCGGCCAGTGCGAATGCCACCGCACCCGTGATTCGCGACATCGGCATGGCGAACGAATACGTCGAGCCGGCCTGACGCTTCGCAAACAGCTTCTTGACGAACGGGTTCATGGAAATCCAGACGATGTTTCAGTCGATTGTAACGCGGTCGCTAAAATACCGGCACAAACGCCCTTAGCAAGACGCTCTCCAGGAAAATGCCAGAACTACCGGAAGTCGAAGTCATCCGCCGAGGTATCGAACCGTACGTCGTCGGACGGCGCGTCGAGCATGTCGACGTGCGTACGCCCGCGCTGCGATGGCCGATTCCAGCGCATCTCGCCAAGACGCTTAGGACGCTCAGGATCGAAAAGGTCGAGCGGCGCGGCAAGTATCTGCTGTGCGAAACGGCCGAAGGGTGGCTGATCATCCATCTCGGCATGACGGGCACGCTGCGCGTGCTGCGTTACTTGCCGTGTCCGCCGGAAGCGGCGAAGCACGATCACGTCGATATCGTGTTCGACGACTTCATTCTGCGTTATCGCGATCCGCGCAGATTCGGCGCGATTCTCTGGCATCCGCGTGCGGCCGGCGACGTGCTCGATCATCCGCTGCTCGCGAGTCTCGGCGTCGAGCCGTTTTCGCCGGAATTTTCCGGCGCGACGCTGTTTCGCGAGACGCGCGGCCGCAAGATCTCGGTGAAGCAGGCGCTGCTTGCGGGCGATATCGTCGTGGGCGTGGGCAATATTTACGCGTCGGAGAGCCTGTTTCGCGCGGGTATCCGTCCGACGACGGCGGCGGGACGCATTTCGCGCGTGCGCTACGACCTGCTCGCGGACGCCGTGCGCGTGACGCTCGCCGCGGCCATCAACAAAGGTGGCAGCACGTTGTGCGATTTTGTCGGCAGCAATGGCGAATCCAGCTACTTTCAGCTTGACTACTTCGTTTATGATCGCACCGGATTGCCGTGTCACGTCTGCGTGACGGCGATCAAACACATCGTCCAGGGTCAGCGTTCGACTTACTTTTGTCCGCGCTGCCAGCGCTAATCTCCGATGCTCGAACTGACCGAATTTTCGCAGCGCCTCATCGCGTGGCAACGCATTCACGGCCGCCACGACCTGCCGTGGCAAAACACGCGCGACGCGTATCGCATCTGGCTGTCGGAGATTATGCTCCAGCAGACGCAGGTGTCCACGGTCATTCCGTACTACGCGCGTTTTCTCGAACGCTTCCCGACCGTCATGGCACTCGTCGACGCGCCCATCGACGACGTGATGGCGCTGTGGGCCGGGCTCGGCTACTATTCGCGCGCGCGCAATCTGCATCGCTGCGCGCAGGTGGTCGCATATGAACATGGCGGTGCGTTTCCGCAAACCGTCGACGAGCTCGCGGAGTTGCCGGGCATTGGACGCTCGACGGCGGCCGCAGTCGCTTCGTTCGCGTTCGGCGCGCGCGCGACGATCCTCGATGGCAACGTGAAGCGCGTACTGGCGCGCGTGTTCGGGGTCGCGGGCTTTCCCGGCGAGACGAGGGTGGAAAGCGCGATGTGGAAGCTCGCGGAATCGCTATTGCCGGACGCCGCGAACAAGGACGACGTCACGGCCTACACGCAAGGCCTGATGGACCTCGGCGCGACGCTCTGCGTGCGCGGCAAGCCGGACTGCGCGCGGTGTCCGTTCGCATCCGATTGCGTGGCGAACGTGGAAGAGCGTCAGCACGAACTGCCGGCCGCGCGCCCGAAAAAAGCGGTGCCGACGCGCAAGACGTGGATGCTCGTACTGAAGGACGGCGATTCGGTCCTGCTCGAAAAACGCCCGCCGACGGGCATCTGGGGCAGCCTCTGGAGCCTGCCCGAAGCCGCCGACGAAGCTGCACTGGTGCAGGTCGCGCACAGTCTCGGCGGCGATGAGCGACTGCAACGGCTTGCGCCGTTCTCGCACACCTTCACGCACTTCAAGCTGGATATCGAGCCGCGTCTGGGTGAGGCGTGCGGCGTGGCGCACGAGTTGTCGGACACGCAAACCGTATGGGTGCCGCTTTCGCGCATCGATTCCTACGGCGTGCCCGGGCCCGTGCGCAAGCTGCTCGACGCGCTCTGCGGCTCGCTGGTCTGAAGCGGACGCTAAAGCTAAAGGAGTTGGTGCTGCTGCATGTAGTGGTGAACGATGTCGGTGCGCGCGCCGGCGTCCATCAGTTTCATCAGTTTTTGACGCACGCATCGGGATCGGCAAAATTTCGGCGAGGCGGTTCGAGACCCAGCTCGGGTCGTCGAAGAGAAACGGCTCGCATCATCGCGACGATCAAGGAACGCGAGTCGCAGAATCTGCCTTTCGTCTCGAGAACCTCCGCGCACGCGCCAAACTTGGCGAGCGTCTCCGCGCCCTGTAGCGGCTGATCGTTGCCGATCAGCAGATTGCTCGGTTCCACGCGATGACCGACCAGCCGGAAGGCGCTGCGTGCCACGCGCCTGCACGAGCAGCAGGCCGAACTGATCGACGTCGCACTCTAAGATTTCCGCGACGCAGCCGACGGTTTCCGGCACAGACGGATCGCCCGGCGACACCACTTCATGTCCGCTCTTGAGCAGACATACGCCGAACGGCGTGTTCTCGCGCAGACAGGCGCGCGCCATGTCCAGATAGCGCGCCTCCAGGGTAGACCGCCGGCGCTGCGATCAGGTTTGCGGTTGTGTCGCGCTCAATTCGACCGGAATGGGCGCATCGCGATGCCGCACGATCACATTTGCTCGCTCGGCGAAACGCGCGGCGAGCGTCTCGGCGATGAACACCGAACGATGCTGCCCGCCCGTGCATCCGATCCCGACGGTGAGATAGCTGCGATTGTCGTCGCGAAAACGCGGCAGCCACTTGCCGACGAACGTGCCAATGTCGTCGATCATCTCGCCAACCAGCGGCTGTGCGGAGAGGAAGTCGATGATCGGCTGGTCGCGGCCGGTGAAGGGGCGCAACTGATGGTCGTAATAGAGATTCGGCAGCGTGCGCACGTCGAACACGAGATCGGCGTCGAGCGGCACGCCGCGCTTGAAGCCGAACGATTCGAACATGAGCGTGAGATCGGCGGCGTCGGTTTCGACGAAGCGCTTCACCCAGGCGCGCAGGACGTTCGCGCGCAACGTGCTGGTGTCGATCTGATGGCCGTACTCGGCGAGCCCCGCGACGAGTTCGCGCTCGCGCTCGATGGCTTCGGCAAGCGAATTGAGCACGCCGACGTCGGCTTCATGCACGAGCGAACCCGACAGCGGATGACGGCGGCGCGTCTCGGAAAAACGCTGGATGAGCGCTTGCGTGCTGGCATTGAGAAACAGCACGCGCAGGTCGAAGTCCTTGGAGAGCTTGCGGATGATTTCGGGCACTTCGTCGAGCGAGAGGCTCGACCGTGCATCGATGGCGACGGCGAGACGTTGTTGACCTTCGCACGCGAGATAGGCCGCGAGATCGGGCAGAAAGCGCGGCGGCAGGTTATCGACGCAGTAGTAGCCGCCGTCCTCGAGCGCGTTCAGCGCGACCGATTTGCCGGAACCGGATGTGCCGGTGATCAGGATGATACGCATGGGAGTCCACTGGTTCGCTTAATGTTAGCACCTGCGCCCGATTCGATCTGGCCCGCCCGGGCTCCGGTCATGCGGTCAGATTAGCTTGCCGGGGAACTGGTTGTCCGGGTCCTGCATCGCCAGGCGCTGACGGTCCATAAAGTCGCGCAGGGTGTCGATGCCGCGTAGCTGCAGGATCGTGTTGCGCACGGCGGCCTCGACCAGCACGGCGAGGTTGCGGCCCGCCGCGACCTGAATCGTCACCTTGCTGATCGGCAGGCCGAGCACGTCGATGGTCTGGCTTTCGAGCGGCAGGCGCTGGAATTCGCCATCGGGACGGCGCACGAGTTGCACGATCAGCTTGAGCTTCATTTTCCGGCGCACGGCGGTTTCACCGAAGATCGTCTTGATGTCGAGCAGGCCGAGACCGCGCACTTCGAGCAGATTCTGCAGCAGCGGCGGGCAGCGTCCTTCGACGAAGTCCGGACCGAGCCGCACGAAATCTACCGCATCATCCGCGACGAGACCGTGACCGCGGCTGATGAGTTCCAGCCCGAGTTCGCTTTTGCCGAGGCCGGAGTCGCCGGTGAGCAGCACGCCCATCCCGAGAATGTCGATGAACACGCCGTGCAGTGTGGCGCGCGGCGCGAGAATCCGCGACATGTACGCGCGCAGGCTGTCGATCACGGCCGCCGCCGACATGCGCGTGGTGAATAGCGGCGTGGATGAGCGCGTGCAGCGCAGAACGAGTTCCGGCGGTGCGCCCACTTCGCCTGCGACGACGAGAAACGGCGGCTCCAGCGCGATCAGCTCGGCCATGTGGCGCGAGCGGTCTTCGTCGGACTGGCGCTGGTAATAGTTGATCTCGGCGTCGCCGAGCACCTGAATGCGGTTCGGATGGATGAGATTCAGGTGGCCGACGAGGTCCGCGCTCGAGGTCGCGTTGGCGACCGTTTCGCTCGAGAAGCCGCGTTTCCAGCCTTCGTGCCCGGTGAGCCAGCTAAACTTCAGAACGGCGGCGTTGTCGTCGAAAATACTTTGGGCGTTGATGCTGGACGTATCCATGAGGCCGGAACTCCGTTGGAAGCCGGTAGCAGCCTTCGCGCGTGGAAGCGGGTTGCTTCGCTATGCCGCATGGCGTTGCGTTCGACCGATTTTGCCCCATTAGAACCGAACCGCACGCGCGAGGCACTCTCACTGAAAAAGCGGGCTCGCGCGCATAAGTGTTGCTGTTCGCTATGCTCGTGTGCCTATCATGGTTGCCATTGCGTGAGCACTTGGTAGAGCGCTTCACGGTTTTCTTCCTTGTGCAAACGCCCGCGCGCCTCGCTGTCAGAGAGCAGTTGTGCGATCTCCGAGAGAATTTCCAGATGCTGCTGGGTGGCTTGTTCCGGCACGAGCAGGAAGATCAGCAGTGATACCGGCTGGCCGTCCGGCGACTCGAAGGCAACCGGTTCGGCCAGGCGCACGAACGCGGCGAGCGGTTGCTTCAAGCCTTTGATGCGGCCGTGCGGAATGGCGACGCCTTCGCCTAGTCCGGTCGAGCCGAGGCGTTCACGAGCGAAGAGATTGTCGGTGACGGTGCTGCGAGCGATGCTGTTCTGATTCTCGAAAATGAGGCCCGCTTGCTCAAATACGCGTTTCTTGCTGGTGACGGACAATCCGAGAACCACGTTCTCGAGGGGAAGAAATTTAGCTAAACGATTCATGTTGGCAGGCTGATGCGTGGCCTGATAGCTCCTCACTGCGGCTGCTGGTCGAAAGCGCTCACGGCGACGGTGAAACGGCACGGCGCGCATTCGCGTGTCGTGCCGCGTTTGTTTGTGCGACCCCGAAATTAACCAAACCATTATAGAACAGCGTCAAGTGCGATGGTGTGGCGCGCCATGACGATTGTTTCAATCGAATATGCAGTACAAAACTCAGAAAATCAATGGCTTGTGCCGGGATGCAACGGAACGGCAACAAAAAAGCCGCCAGCAGGGCGGCTTCGTTGCGGCGCGTGGCGCCCATCGACGTTTGTAGGACGATTCGGACGTTATTCCGAATTTACCAGCCCGGTCGCGGACGCAATGCGCGTCTGTCGATCACACTGACGGCTGCTTCAACTCCTGCGGCTCGCCGTGATACTTCACCGACTCGTGGA
The DNA here is from genome assembly GCA_001184395.1 of Candidatus Paraburkholderia calva. Taxonomy (GTDB): domain Bacteria; phylum Pseudomonadota; class Gammaproteobacteria; order Burkholderiales; family Burkholderiaceae; genus Caballeronia; species Caballeronia calva. The sequence continues at coordinate 46,304 of LFLF01000003.1, forward strand.
CGTGGCCCTGAATCTTGTCCTTGTGCTTGATGACCTGCCGGTCCAGCTTGTCGACCATCAGGTCGATGGCGGCGTACATATCAGTGTCACAACTCTCAATAAAAATGTCCTTGCCCTTCAGGTGCAGGCTGATTTCCGCCTTTTGGCGCTTGTCCTTTTCCCTATGATTGTCGACCGAGAGGACAACGTTACCGTCGATCACTTGATCGAAGTGACGCAGCACCCTGTCCAGCTTCGTGATCACGTACTTGCGTAACGCAGGTGTCAATTCGAGGTGGTGTCCACTGATCTTCAGATTCATAGTTGCTCTCCAAGCTAGTGGCCGCATGAGCCACGAGGCTCGTCTGATACCGGTCGGCGATGCATCCCGTCAGCGCTTACTATGATACGCATAAGAGCGGGTCACATTGCCCGGCACGTCCGCGCACTCGCGTTGCGGCCGGTAAATGCCCATCACGACATGCGATGGACTACAGAGACGGGTCAAAGAGACTTGCGCAAATTAACTGCAGGTATTCTCAAAGCTTCGCGATACTTGGCGACAGTGCGCCGCGCAACAACGAAACCCTGCTCCGCCAGCAGTTCGGCAATGCGGCTGTCTGAAAGAGGCGTTTTCGGTTCTTCCGCTCCTATCAGTTGCTTGATGAGGGCCCGGATCGCCGTGGACGATGCCGCACCTCCTGTGTCGGTCGAAACGTGCGATCCGAAGAAATACTTGAACTCGAACGTCCCGAAGGGCGTGAGCATGTATTTGCCCGTTGTCACACGTGAAACCGTTGATTCATGTAAACTTAGCGTATCAGCAATTTCCCGTAAAATCAAGGGCCGCATGGCAATTTCGCCATGTGCAAAAAAGTTCTTCTGACGCTCGACGATCGCCTGTGCGACGCGAAGAATGGTCTCAAACCTTTGCTGGATATTCTTGATGAGCCAGCGCGCTTCCTGAAGCTGCTGACGTAGCAAACCGCTTCCCGGATCGCCCCGGTTATTGCGTAAAATGTTTGCGTACAAGTGGTTGATGCGCAGCCGTGGCACAATCTCCGGATTCAGTTCCGCCGTCCACCCGCTCGCGGTCTTGCGCACGAGAATGTCGGGGACCACATAATCCGCTTCGCTCTTGCCGTAAGCCGCGCCCGGAAACGGCTCAAGCGACTTGATGAGCATATGCGCATCGCGCAGCGAGTCGTCGCTCACCTTCAGTTGCTTGCGCAGACCCGTGAAATCGCGCGCGGCCAGCAATTCCAGATGATTCGTGACGATGTCGAGTGACAGCGTGCGCGTGGCCGACCCATCGAGCCGCAGCAATTGCAGCTTGAGACATTCGGCCGCGGATCGTCCGCCGACGCCGGGCGGATCGAAGCTCTGCAGCAGTGCGAGCGCTGCGCTCAGTTCGTCGATCTCGATTTCGAGTTCGTCGGGCAAGTCCGTCCGGATTTCGTCCAGAGACGATGTGAGATAACCGTCCTCGTCCAGCGATTCGATCAGGAACGTCACCAGCGCGCGATCGCGCTGATGTGCCGACGTCATGCGCAATTGCGCGGTCAGATGATCGCGCAGCGTAGTGGTCGATTCATGGATTTGCAGCGGCGGAAGATCGTCGTCGTCTGATGCGTTGTTCGAGCGGCCATAGTCTTCCAGATTCCACGAATTGGAATCCAAACCGCTATCCGAGCCGAGCCCGTTGTACTCGTCGACGCCCTGCGGTTCGCTGTTTTCCGCGCGATCGAAACTCGATGAGCTCGATGACGAGCCGTTGTTCATCATCGGCTCGGGCGCAGTGTTCTGCGTGGAAGGTGAAGCGATGAGCGAGCCGTCCGCCGCGACGCGCAACGGACTCGCGATCCAATTGTCGTCGTTCTCGAGCAGCGGATTCTGCGCGATGGCCATCGACACTTCCTGCTGCAATTCGAGCGTCGACAACTGCAGCAGCCGGATGGACTGCTGCAGTTGCGGGGTCAGCGCAAGATGCTGCGAGAGGCGAAGTTGGAGGCTGGCTTTCATGGCAAAGTGTCATTCATTGTAGAGAGTTTGCCACGCGCGCGAAACCTCGCGGCGATTCCAAAAAGAAAAGTGCCGCCCGGTGGGACGGCACGTAAGTTTTGCTGCTTCGCTTGATGCGGCGCGGCATGCCCGGACGCTTGCTGCGCATCAGGCTACATGCGGAAATGCTCGCCCAGATACACGCGACGCACGTTTTCGTTCTCGATGATCTCCGAAGGCGCGCCGGCCGCCAGCACGCTCCCATCGCTGATAATGTACGCGTGATCGCAGATGCCCAGCGTCTCGCGCACGTTGTGGTCCGTGATGAGCACACCGATGTTGCGCTGCTTCAGGAACTTCACGATCTTCTGGATTTCCAGCACGGCGATCGGATCAACGCCTGCGAACGGCTCGTCGAGCAGGATGAAGCTCGGATTGGTCGCGAGCGCCCGCGCGATTTCCACCCGGCGCCGCTCGCCGCCCGACAGCGACAGCGTCGGGTTCTCGCGCAGATGCGCGATCTGCAATTCGTCGAGCAGGGCTTCCGCGCGCTGCGTGATGGTGTCCTTCGACAAGCGCTTGCCCGATTCGTCGGATTGCAGTTCCAGCACGGCGCGGATGTTCTGCTCGACCGTGAGCTTGCGGAATGCAGACGCTTCCTGAGGCAGATACGACAGGCCGAGATGCGCGCGCTGGTGGATCGGCAGAAGGCTGATCGACTTGCCGTCGAGATCGATTTCGCCCGCGTCGAGTGGGACGAGACCCACGATCATGTAAAAGGAGGTCGTCTTGCCCGCGCCGTTCGGGCCGAGCAGGCCGACCACTTCACCGCTCTTCACGTCGAGCGAGACGTCCTTGACCACGGTGCGCGAGCCGTAACGCTTTTTCAGGTTGCGGACGACGAGCGTGCTCGACTCACCTTCCGACTTGCGATGGGGCATGGCGGGTGAGTTCACTGCTGCGGCGTTCCCTTGATTGAGTCGGAAGGCGCGAGTGTCGCGGGCGAACCGTTCAGCGCCGCATCGCCGCCGCTGCGGGGCGCGAGCATCGCACGCACGCGGCCGGACGGATTACCCGGCGTCGCCTGATCCTTGCCGGCGCTGGCCGTATAAAAATCCTTCTGGCCGTCATACGTGATGACGCTGCCGTGCACCTCGTCCTGCACCTTCGTCAGCCCTTGCAGACGGCGCACGACGGCGCGCGTCGTGAGTTTGGTGAAGTCGTTCTTGCCGTCGTAGTCGATCCGTACGGCATTGCCTTCGATGTACTCGTCGACACCGTCGCGCTTCTGGCGGAAGTACGAAAGATTGTTGCCGCTCGATGTGCCCACGGCGTACTGATAACCCTGCGGATCCTGCGTGATCTCGACGCGATCCGCCTTGATGACGATCGTGCCCTTGGTCGCCACGACGTGACCGGTAAAGATGTTCTTCTGGGCGAGATCGTCGTAGGACATGTTGTCCGCTTCGATATTGAGCGGCTTTTGCTGGTCGGCCTTCTCGGCGTGCGCCAAGGGCGCGAACCACGCGAGCGGCAGCGCCACGAGCGCGGCGGCGATGGCCGCGAGCCTGGTCCGCCCGGCGCACGCGATGTGACGCGCGAGCGTTGTGCGCGCGGGGCTGCCATCGGGACGAGGGAAGCTTTCGTTCATGCAGTCACACTTCGGAATGGATTGTCCGGGAGTTACTTGGAAGAGCCGCCGTTGATATCCGACGCGGCGATGGCGCTGCGCACGTTACCGTAGAGCTTCATTTCCCGGGTGACGTTGTTGTAGTTCATGCCGTTGGCGGTCGTCACCGACGGACCGCGCTGAAGTCTAACCGGTTTTTCCGTTTCGATGACATCGTCGTTCACCAGCACGCGAAAATGCTGCGAATCCGCTTGCATCTGCGGATCGCCGTAACCGGCGGCTTGCAGGATGCGCGCATTGTCGTACAGGTCCACGACCGACACGTCGGCGTTGACCGTGCCGCGCTCCGAGGTCGCCGTGACCGTGGGCTTCTGCGGTTGGAACATGCGCATGGCGGGCTGCGTCAGATCGCTGTTTTCGTCGTCTTCGTAATGCACCATCGACTTGGCTGTCAGGCGGTACTGCGTCGTGCCGGTGATGTCGAGCTCGGAGACGGAAAAGTTTTCGGCGAAATAGTCGGCAGTGTGGCGTTTGGGCTGCTCGGTGGTCTCTTTCGACGATGGCAGACTCGACTGCAGCAGCCAGTAAGTGCCGCCCGCGAGCGCCGCCATCGCGACGAGCGGCGCGAGCGAGGCGAGTTTGCCGGGGCGCGCCATCTCGCTTACGCTCCGAGCGCCGCAGCGAACAGCGCGTCGTATTTCTGCTGGGCGCGCAGGATCGCGTCGCACACCTCGCGCACCGCGCCGTGGTCGCCATGCGCTTCCGCGAACCAGTGCGCGCGCTGGATCACTTCCGGATGCGCGTTCGCGGGCGCGGCCGCGAACGCGCAGCGGCACATGACCGAAAGGTCGGGCAGTCGTCGCCCATGTAGCCGCATTCGGACACCGCGATACCGGTGGCTTCGAGCAATTCGGCAAGCGCTTCGGTCTTGTTTTCCACGCCCTGATAAAGATGCGTGATGCCCAGTTCCTTCGCGCGCGCCGCGACGATGCCCGACCTGCGCCCGGTGATGATGGCCGTCCGCACGCCGACCGACTGCCGCATTTTCACGTCGTGGCCGTCGAGCGAATTGAACGACTTCATCGCGTCGCCTTCGGCGGTGAAGTAGAGGCTGCCGTCGGTGAAGATGCCGTCGACGTCGAAAATCATCAGTCGGAGGCGGCTAGCGCGTTCGGCAGCCGTGGCGTTGGGAGACAGCACCGGGAGCGGCGGAGGCGGGCTTCTGCGCCATCAGATCACCTTCTTGGAGAAGAGGTCGTGCATGTTCAGCGCGCCGATCAGTGTCGAATCGGCGTCCACGACCAACATCTGATTGATGCGATAACGCTCCATCAGTTCCACCGCTTCCACCGCGAGATGATCCGGACCGATGGTGCGCGGGTTACGCGTCATGACATCGGCCAGCTTGAGCGAGCGGAAATCGCCGTCGCGCTGGAGCACGCGGCGCAAATCGCCGTCGGTGAAGATGCCTTCCACGTGGCGATTGCCGTTGACCACGGCGGTCATGCCCATGCGTTTGTCGGTGATCTGGAACAGCGCGTCCGAAATGGTTGAGTCGAGCGGCACGACCGGCACTTCGTCGCCGACGCGCATCACGTCGCATACATAAGTGAGCAGGCGGCGGCCGAGCGCGCCGCCGGGATGCGAGCGCGCGAAATCGTCCGGGCCGAAACCGCGCGCGTCGAGCACAGCGACGGCGAGCGCATCGCCCATGGCGAGCGCGGCGGTCGTGCTGGCAGTGGGCGCGAGATTCATCGGGCATGCTTCCTTTTCGACGCGCGCGTTCAGATGCATGTCCGCGAGTTCTGCGAGGGAGGAATCCGGCCTGCCCGTGATGGCGATCAGCTTCGCGCCGAGCCGCTTGATGAGCGGCAAAATGGCAACGAGTTCTTCCGTTTCGCCCGAGTTCGATAGCGCGATGAAAACGTCGTCCGATGTGACCATGCCGAGGTCGCCGTGGCTCGCTTCCGCGGGATGCACGAAGAACGCCGGCGTGCCGGTGCTCGCGAGCGTCGCGGCGAACTTGCGCGCGACATGTCCCGACTTGCCGATGCCCGACACGACCACGCGTCCACGACAGTCGAGCAGGGTTTCGACCGCGTTGGAGAAGTTATCGTCGAGGAGTTCGGTGAGACCGCGAACGGCGTCGGCTTCGATCTGAAGTACGTTGCGAGCCAGCGCCAGCGCCAGCGCCCGGTCGCCATTGATTTTCGCTATCATGCGCGGAGTATAGCAAAGGCGTATCTCTGCCCCGTTGGCGAGCCGTGCGCCGCCTATTCGCCCCTCCGAGCCCTGGCATCTCGGGCTTTTTCCACGACACCGCGGCGCAATGAAATACGCGCTTAGAACGCCGACGAACGAGGACGCTAGACGGATGATCTCTCCGCTCGAAATGACGCTGTTGCTCTGTTGTGCTCGGTGGCCGGCGTCGTGATTTTCCGGTACTTCAATCTGCCGCGATGCTCGGCTAGCTGACGGTCGGCATCGTCGGTCCGCATGTGGCCGGCATCGCGCCCGACACCGACCGCGCGCAGCCTCTCGCCGAATTCGGCGTCGTTTTCCCTGATGTTTCCCACCGGGCTGGAATTCTCGCTGTCCAAGCTGCTCTCGATGCGGCGCATCGTGTTTGGGCTCGGCGCGAGCCAGGTCGGCGCGACCATCGCGCTCGCGATGATCTTCGGCTGGGTCGCGCATTTCTGGACCGCGATGTCGTGGCAGGCGAGCTTCGCGTTCGGCGGCGCACTGTCGATGTCGTCGACGGGGATCGTCAGCAAGCTTCTGGCCGAGCTCGAACTCGAATCGGAGCACGGGCGCAACATTTTCGGCGTGCTGCTGTTCCAGGATCTGGCGGTGGTGCCGCTGCTTATTATCATCGTGGCGTTCGGCAATGGCAGTTCGTCGCAACTCGCCATGTGGCTCGGCATCGCGGCCATCAAGATCGTCGTCGCGCTAACGGTGCTGCTGTTCATCGGCCAGAAGTTCATGACGCGCTGGTTCGATCTGGTCGCGCGGCGGCGCGCGCAAGAGCTGTTCATGCTGAACCTGTTGCTGGTGACGCTCGGCGCGGCGTTCATCACGGACAAGTTCGGTCTGTCGCTGGCGCTGGGCGTGTTCATCGCCGGGATGCGCCGTACGTGCATCAGGTCGAAGAAGACATCAAGCCGTTCCGCGACGTGCTGCTCGGGCTGTTCTTCGTGACCACTGGCATGCTGCTCAACCCGCGCGTGATCTGGGAGCATCCGTTTCTGGTGCTGGGTTTCTTCATTGTGCCGATTCTGCTGAAGGCCGTGATGATCACTGGTCTCGCGCGGCTCTTCGGCTCGCCGCAAGGCGTCTCCATGCGCACGGACCTCGGGCTCGCGCAGGTGGGCGAATTCGGCTTCGTGCTGCTGAACCTGATTCTGGACTCGCATCTCGTCGATTCGACGATTCTTCAGGCCATCCTCGCCGCGATGCTGCTCTCCATGCTCGCGGCGCCGTTCATCATCCAGAGCATGGACCGCATCGTGTTGTGGCTGTCGTCGACGGAATGGATGCTGCAATTGCTGCAGATGACGAAAATCGCGACGCAAAGCCTGAAGCAGAGCGGCCACGTGATCATCTGCGGGTACGGGCGCGCGGGGCAGAATCTCGCGCGCATGCTGGAGCAGGAAGGCATTTCCTATGTGGCGCTCGATCTGGATCCGGACCGCGTCGCGGCTGCCACGGTGGCGGGCGAATCCGTCGTGTTCGGCGATGCCGGGTGGCGCGAGTCTTTGTTGGCGGCAGGACTGCATCGCGCGGCGGCGGTCGCGATCACCTACGCCAACACGCCTTCGGCCATGCGCGTGCTGCACAACATCCACGAACTCGAGCCGACGCTGCCGGTGATCGTGCGCACGGTGGACGACGCCGATCTCGAAAAGCTTACCGCCGCGGGCGCGACCGAAGTGATTCCGGAGATTGTCGAAGACAGTCTGATGCTCGCGTCGCACACACTGGTCTTGATGGGCATGCCGATGCGGCGCGTCGAGGAAATGCGCGATGCGCGCTACAGCCTGTTGCGCGGCTACTTCCACGGCGCGGACGACATCGACGACGATGGCCACGAGCAGGTGCGGCTACAATCCATACCGATCGACGAGAATTCCGAAGTCGTCGGGCATTCGCTCGACGATCTCGGACTGGTCGGCCGGGGTGTCGAGTGACCGCGATCCGGCGTCACGGCATCCGGGGCGTGGAGCCCGGCCCCGAAACCAAGCTGCGCGCGAAGGACATCGTCGTTTTGCGCGGCCTGAAGTGCTGGCGCAAGCCGAGGAGCGGCTTTTGCGCAATTGCCGGGCAGCGTAACTCATATTTTCATCTGAATGAAGGCAGCCGCGGCCTCGAAGCGCGGACTCCGGAGAAGTCATGTCCCAATCTTTCTCGAACGCCCCGCTCGATGCCGCGCGTTTTATCCAGGAGCGCGTGCGCATCGTCGAAAACTGGCCGCAACCCGGCGTGCAGTTCCGCGATATCACCCCCGTTCTGCAAGACCGCCGCGCGTTGCGCACGCTGATCGACCTGTTCGTGCAGCGCTATATCGATGCGAAGCCCGACGCCATTGCGGGTCTGGATGCGCGCGGTTTCATCATCGGGCCGATTCTCGCGTACGAACTGAGCCTCGGCTTCGTGCCGATCCGCAAGAAGGGCAAGCTGCCGTACAAGACCATTTCGCAGTCGTACGACCTTGAATACGGCAGCGCGACTGTCGAAATCCACGAGGATGCGTGCAAGCCGGGCGACCGTATCGTGATCGTCGACGATCTGGTCGCAACCGGCGGCACGATGATGGCGGGCAAGATCCTGCTCGAGCGCCTCGGTGCGAACGTGGTGGAAGCGGCGGCGATCATCGATCTGCTGGATCTCGGCGGCTCGAAGCTGCTGCGCGAAGCCGGCGTGCCGCTCTACACCGTGTGCGAATTCGCGGGACATTGAGATGCCGAATTTTCTGCTCTTCCTCGCCGCGTCCGTCGCGATTACGCTCGCGCCGGGGGCGGACAACCTGCAAGTGCTCGCGCGCGGCATTTCGCAAGGACGGCTCGCCGGCGTGGTCGCCGCGTGCGGCTTCGCCTTCGGCGTGATCTTCCATACGACGCTCGCGGCGCTCGACATCGCGGCGTTGCTGTGTTCGTCGCCGCTCGCGTTTCAGGCGGTGAAACTCGAGGGTGCGGCGTATCTGGTGTGGATCGGCATCAAGGCGCTGCGCAGCCACGGACTCGCGACCGCGCACGAACGCACGAGCCAGCCGCTCTCGACCGTGTTCGGTCAGAGCGTCATGCTGCAAATGTTCGAACTCGGTGGCGTGTTCATGCTGCAAACGGTCGTGGTGTTTTCGGCGTTCGGCATTGGCGCGGGGATGATCGGCGCGTGGCTCAAGCGCCGTCCGCGCGTGGGCGTGTGGCTCGACCGGCTCGCGGGCGCGACCTTCATCGCGCTCGGCATTCGTGTCGCCTTGCGCGACTGACTTTCTCCTCTCTATCGCCATGATTCTGCCTGCGATCACTGCCGCCCGCCGTTTCGATGGGAGCGCTCACGCACCGTTCCTGATCGGCGATGAGCGTGTCGGCTGGATTCGCCAGAGCGACCTCGACGCGCTTCGCCGCTGGCCCGACGTCTTCCAGATCGGCGACGCATCGGTGCATCTTGCTCCGTCGCTCGCCGATGTCGACGCACGTACCGCCGCACTCGGCGCGGTCATCGCCGCATTGCATGCCGAAGGCAAAATCCCCGGCTGGCGCAACGAAATCTACGCGATCCACAACGACTTCGACGCGCCGCCGCTGGCGTTCATCGAGCGCGCGGCGTCGCGCTTCTTCGGCACGATGACCTACGCGGTGCATCTGAACGGCATCGTAAAATATCGGGATAAAGCGCCGGAGTTGTGGATCGCGCGCCGCGCCGACACCAAGGCCACCGATCCCGGCATGCTCGACAACGTTGTGGCGGGCGGCATCGGCTGGGGCATCGGCATCGAGCCGACGCTGGTCAAGGAATGCTGGGAAGAAGCCGGCATGAGCGCGGAACTCGCGCGGACCGCCGAGCGCGGCGGCGCGTTCCACATGCTGCAATCGCTGCCCGAAGGCACGCAGGCCGAGCTGATCTACGTGTACGACGTGCTGCTTCCCGAAGACTTCACGTCGCACAATCAGGACGGCGAAGTCGGAGAGCATCGCATCGCGCGTATCGAAGAGGTTGCGCGCGGTATCGAAGATGGCCAGTTTACCGTCGACGCCAGCATCGCGACGCTCGACTGTCTGCTGCGCCGCCAGTGGATCGACGCGGACGCCTGCGAGGGCATCGCCGCGCTGTACGAGCGGCCGGCAGTCTGAAACAACACGCATCGAACGAGGAATGGTCACGTTGCCCGAACATAGTTTTTATCTGAAGTTGTCGTGCCCGGATCGTCCGGGAATCGTGCACGCGGTATCCGGCTTTCTGTTCAACCGCGGCTCGAATATTCTCGACTCCGCGCAGTTCGGCGACAGCCACACCGGCGAATTTTTCATGCGCGTGCATTTTCAGGAAGTCGGCGGTGATCCCGGCGTCGAAGCGTTGCACAAGTCGTTCGGCGAACTGGCCGACGAGTTCGGCATGCGCTGGGAATTGCACGACGCGTCGGTGAAGCCGCGTGTGGTCATCATGGTGTCGAAGATCGGGCATTGCCTGAACGACTTGCTGTTCCATTATCGCACCGGGCAATTGCAGATCGAAATTCCGGCGATCATCTCGAACCACAAGGATTTCTATCAGCTCGCCGCGAGCTACGACATTCCGTTTCACCACCTGCCGTTGCTCAACGGCACGCCAGAGGCGAAGGCCGCACAGGAAGCACGCGTGCTCGAGATCGTCGATCAGCACGACACCGATCTCGTCGTGCTCGCGCGCTATATGCAGATTCTTTCGGCCGATATGTGCGAGCAACTCGCGGGCCGCGCGATCAACATCCATCACTCGTTCCTGCCGAGCTTCAAGGGCGCGAAGCCGTACTATCAGGCGTTCGACCGCGGCGTGAAGCTGATCGGCGCGACCGCGCACTACGTGACCTCCGACCTCGACGAAGGTCCAATTATCGAGCAGGAAGTGGAGCGCGTGGATCACAACATGACGCCGGATCAACTCACCGCAATCGGCCGCGATGTCGAATGCGTGACACTCGCGCGCGCGGTGAAGTGGCATGTGGAGCATCGCATCGTGCTGAACGGGCACAAGACGGTGGTGTTTCGCTGAGGCGTTTTGCTTCGGCGCAAAAAAGCCCGCTTCGGCGGGCTTTATGGCTTGTTGGGCCCTCAAACAAGCCGCAGATAAATCAGTTCGCGCTTGATATATGCGTAGAAAATCGGCGCGGCGATCACGACCGGCAGGCCGAACGCGGCTTCCATGGCGAGCATCGCCAGGAGCAGTTCCCACGCGCGCGCCTCGATCTGCCCGCCGATGATGCGCGCGTTCAGGAAATACTCCAGCTTGTGGATGAGGATTAGGAACGCGAGCGACACGATCGCTGTGCCGAACGAAACCGACAGCGATATCGCGACGATGATGGTGTTGGAGATGAGATTGCCGATGACCGGCAGCAGGCCGACGAGGAAGGTGATCAACACGAGCGTCTTGGACAGCGGAATGCACTCGTGAAAGATCGGCAACGCCATCAGCAGATACAGCGCGGTGAAGATGGCGTTGATCGCCGAAATCTTGATCTGCGCGAATACGATGCGGCGGAACGCGTCCGAGAGAGAAGCGCGCCACGCGCGCGACGAGCGCGGCAAGCGGTGATGCGACGGGCGCGGCGCGCTCACCGCGATGATCGTGCCGATCACGATATGCCCGAGCCCGCGCGCCATTTCTTTGCCGCCTTGCTGGAGCATCTCGGCGTACTGGTGCATGAGTTCGGTGGCTTTGTCCTTGAGCTGGATGGCATCGACCGGCAGATAGTTGGCGATCCAGTCGGGCACGCGCAGGCGCGCGCTGGAGGTGATGTTCATCAGCTGATCGAGCAATTTTTGCAGGCTCGGCACGTCGTGCTCGAAATGCTCGATGGTGGCGACGGTCGCGCCCGTCAGTTCGCCGATGAATGATGATCGCCGAAATCAGCCCGACCAAAATGAGCCGCGCGCCTTTGCTCATCAGATGCCGCTCGATCAGCGGCGCAATCATGTGGACGAGCTGGAACACCAGCATGCCGGCCAGCAGGCCGCCGAGCAGCTTGAGCTCGAGCGTGAACCACATCGCCGCGAACGCGAGCAGATAGCTGCCGATTTCCACCGCCGCCAGCTTTGGCATACTCATGTCGCTTGTCAGCCTGACGGGACGGGCGGGCAGATCCCGCACGCGTTGCTTTTCGTTGGCCGCTTCGTTGCGCTTCGCCACGACTGCGTTCTATTTCCTGCTGCGTTCGACGGTTATAGCGGCTCGGTTTGCCGGCTACGCTCCGGCGCGGGCGGCACGATCCGCCGCCCGCGCGTGGAACTCATGCCGCAGATTTTGGCCGTTGCAGCAAGGGTGCCAGATATCTGCCAGTAAAGCTCGCCTTCGATTTCGCGACTTGTTCCGGCGAGCCTTGGGCGATGATCTGCCCGCCGCCTGCGCCGCCTTCCGGACCGAGATCGATGACCCAGTCGGCGGTTTTGATCACGTCGAGATTATGCTCGATGATGACGACCGTGTTACCCTGATCTCGCAGCCGATGGATCACTTCCAGCAACAGCGCGATGTCATCAAAGTGCAATCCGGTGGTCGGTTCGTCCAGAATATACAGCGTCCGACCGGTGTCGCGCTTGCTCAGTTCCAGCGAAAGCTTGACGCGCTGCGCCTCGCCGCCCGAGAGCGTGGTCGCTGACTGGCCGAGCCGGATATAGCCGAGACCCACATCTAGCAATGTGCCCAGCTTGCGTGCCACCACCGGCACCGGCTTGAAGAACTCGTGCGCGGCTTCGACGGTGAGATCGAGCACCTCGCTGATGTTCTTGCCCTTGTACTGGATATCCAGCGTCTCACGGTTGTAGCGCTTGCCGTGGCAGACGTCGCAGGGCACGTAGACATCAGGCAGAAAGTGCATTTCCACCTTGATCACGCCGTCGCCCTGGCAGGCTTCGCAGCGCCCGCCCTTGACGTTGAACGAGAAGCGACCGGGATCGTAACCGCGTTCCTTTGCCGCCGGCACGCCGGTGAACAGTTCACGAATGGGCGTAAACAGCCCGGTATAAGTGGCCGGATTCGAACGCGGCGTGCGCCCGATCGGCGACTGATCGATGGCGATCACTTTGTCGAAGTGTTCGAGGCCTTCGATCGACTTGTACGGCGCAGGCTCAGTCGCCGAGCCGTACAGATGCTGCACGACCGCATGCTGCAGCGTGTCGTTGATGAGCGTGGACTTGCCCGAGCCGGACACGCCGGTGACGCAGGTGAGCAGCCCGACCGGCAGGTCGAGCGTCACGTGCTTCAGGTTGTTGCCGTGCGCCTCCATGATGCGCAGACGCCGCTCGTCTGGCTGATTGCGCTTTTCCGGATAGCCGATGGTGCGCTTACCCGACAGATACTGGCCGGTAATCGAATTGGCGTCTTTCTGTACCTGATCCGGCGTGCCCTGCGCGACGATCACGCCGCCGTGCTCGCCTGCGCCCGGCCCCATATCGACGACATAGTCCGCCATGCGGATCATGTCCTCGTTGTGTTCGACCACGATCACCGAATTGCCGATATCGCGCAGATGCTTGAGCGTGGCGATCAGGCGGTCGTTGTCGCGCTGATGCAGACCGATGGACGGCTCGTCGAGCACGTACATCACGCCGGTCAGACCGGAACCGATCTGCGATGCGAGCCGGATGCGCTGCGCCTCGCCGCCGGACAGCGTCTCCGAGCTACGTTCGAGCGACAGGTAATTCAGCCCGACGTTATTCAGGAACGACAGCCGCGCGACGATTTCCTTGATCACCTTGTCGGCGATCTCGCCCTTCGCGCCATCCAGACGCAGTGTCTGGAAATAGCCGAGCGCGTCGCGCAGCGGCCAGCCGCTGATTTCGTAGATGCTGCGCGCGTCGTCGCCCGCACCGACTTTCACGAAACGCGCCTCGCGCCGCAGACGCGTGCCTTCGCAGGCCGGACACGCCTGATTGTTCTGGTACTTGGCGAGTTCCTCGCGCACGGCGGCGGAATCCGTCTCGCGATAGCGCCGCTCCAGATTCGGGATGATCCCTTCGAACGCATGCTCGCGCACCGACGCGCGCCCGCGCTCATTGATGTACGAGAACGGAATCACCTGTTTGCCCGAGCCGTAGAGCAGCGTTTTGCGGACCTTTTCCGGCAGGTCTTCGAACGGCGCGTCGATGTCGAATTCGTAGAACGCCGCGAGACTTTGCAGCATCTGGAAGTAGAACTGGTTGCGGCGATCCCAGCCCTTCACGCCGCCCGCCACCAGCGACAGCGATGGATGCGCGACCACGCGCTTCGGATCGAAGAAGGTGATCTGGCTCAGGCCGTCGCACTCGGGGCACGCGCCCATCGGATTATTGAACGAGAACAAACGCGGCTCGAGTTCCGGCAGCGAATACGAACAGATCGGGCACGCGAACTTCGAGCTGAAGAGTTTTTCCTGCTCGGTGTCCATTTCCAGCGCGATGGCGCGGCCATCTGCGAGACGCAGCGCCGTTTCGAACGATTCCGCCAGCCGCTGCTTCATGTCCGGGCGCACCTTCAGCCGATCGATGACCACGTCGATGGTGTGCTTGTCGTTCTTTTTCAGCTTCGGCAGGGAATCGACTTCGTAGATCTTGGCTTCGCCTTCGTTCGCCGTGCCGCCGCCCGAGCGAATGCGAAAACGGATGAAACCCTGCGCCTGCATCTCCTCGAACAGTTCGACGTGCTCGCCCTTGCGGTCGGCCACGACCGGCGCGAGGATCATCAGCTTGGTTTCCTCGGGCAGCGCGAGCGCGGCATCGACCATTTGCGAGACGGATTGCGCTTCGAGCGGAATCAGATGGTCCGGGCAGTACGGCGTGCCGACGCGTGCGTATAAAAGACGCAGGTAATCGTGGATTTCCGTGACCGTGCCGACCGTCGAGCGCGGATTATGCGACGTCGCCTTTTGCTCGATCGAAATGGCAGGAGACAAGCCTTCGATCAGATCGACGTCGGGCTTTTCCATCAATTGGAGAAACTGCCGCGCGTAGGCGGAAAGACTTTCCACATAACGCCGCTGACCTTCGGCGTAGAGCGTGTCGAATGCGAGCGACGATTTGCCCGACCCGGACAATCCCGTGATCACGATCAGCTTGTGTCGCGGCAAGTCGAGACTGACGTTCTTCAGATTGTGGGTGCGAGCCCCACGAATACGAATTTCTTCCACGAGTGTTTTCCGCGAGTTTGGTTCGCGCGAGTGTGTCGCATGTGTGTTGTGCGGGTGCCGCGTGTGTGCCAGTTTGTGTTTGCTTCGCGTTCGCTTTGCGCCCGCTCCGTGCTCAATTGCTCCGCTGGTTGCGGAAAGTGATGAGGCCAAACCTGCTACTATAACGATTTTTAAAGGGCGCGGCGCCCGCGCCATCAGGGGCGCACGGGGCACCGAAGGCCGGTGCGGGGGCTTGCCGGCAGCGTGCGCGGGGTGCGCGGCGGACTGTCGGCGCGCGTGTGCCGTGCATCGTTATTTGGTGCCATTCAGAGCAAGTACAAGGCGGCCGAGCCGGCGTCCCCACCGCCGGACGCGACGCCATCCTCATTCATTTCCCGTTTCTGATGTCCAATCCGTCTGCCACGTCCACACGTCTGAGCGCGCCGGAATTGCGTGCCACCGTGTCGCTCGCCGCCATCTTCGCGCTGCGTATGCTAGGGCTTTTCATGATCATGCCGGTGTTCTCCATCTACGCGAAAACGATCCCCGGCGGCGATAATGTCCTGCTAGTCGGCATCGCGCTCGGCGCGTACGGCGTCACGCAATCGATGCTCTATATCTTCTACGGCTGGATTTCCGACAAGCTCGGGCGCAAGCCGGTGATCGCGTTTGGGCTCCTGGTGTTCGTGCTCGGCAGCTTCGTCGCGGCGATCGGGCACTCGATGGCGTGGATCATCGCGGGGCGGGTGATTCAGGGCATGGGCGCGGTGTCGTCGGCGGTGATCGCGTTCATCGCAGACCTGACGCACGAAGAAAACCGCACCAAGGCAATGGCGATGGTCGGCGGTAGCATCGGCATTTCCTTCGCGGTGGCGATCGTGGGCGCGCCGATCGTGTTTCACTGGGTCGGCATGAGCGGCCTGTTTACGGTGATCGGCGTGCTGTCGATTCTCGCCATCGGCGTGGTGCTGTGGATCGTGCCCGATTCGCCGGCGCCGCTCGTGCACGTGAAAGCGCCGTTGTTCGCCGAAGTGCTCCACAACGTCGAGCTGTTGCGTCTGAACTTTGGCGTGCTCGTGCTGCATGCGACGCAGACCGCGCTGTTTCTCGTCGTGCCGCGCATTCTGGAAGCGGGCGGCCTGCCGGTCGCGTCGCACTGGAAGATTTACCTGCCGGTCATGGCGCTCGCCTTCGTGATGATGGTGCCCGCGATCATCGCCGCCGAGAAGCGCGGCAAAATGAAAGTCGTGATGCTGAGTGCTATTTTTCTTATCTTGATCGGACAGTTGTTATTGGGCGCCGCTCCCCATACGCTATGGAGTGTGGCCGCGATTCTGTTCGTGTACTTTCTCGGTTTCAACGTGCTGGAGGCATCGCAGCCGTCGCTGGTGTCGAAATTCGCACCGGGCACGAGAAAGGGCGCGGCGGCTGGCGTGTACAACACGACGCAGTCCATCGGTCTCGCGCTGGGCGGTGTGGTCGGCGGCTGGCTGCTGAAACTGAATGGTCCGAGCGCGGTGTTCTTCGCGTGCTCCGCGCTGGTGCTGGCCTGGCTGGTGGTTGCATCGCGCATGAAACCGCCCCCGCGCAAGCTCGAACGCGCGGCCTGAAGGAAAGTTCGAATCAACCGAATCGAGTGACGTGAGTCGGCTCGGCGTAATTGGGTTGTTCCGTTCGCGGGACGAAAAAACCGGGCGCCGTATGGTTTGATCGCAAGCAAAGTATCTACTGGAGAAATTATGGCATCTGTCAACAAGGTCATTCTCGTGGGCAATCTGGGCGCCGATCCGGAAACGCGCTCCCTGCCGAGCGGCGACGCCGTGGCCAACATTCGCCTCGCGACTACGGACCGTTATCGGGACAAGGCATCGGGCGAATTCAAGGAACTCACCGAGTGGCATCGCGTGGCGTTCTTCGGCCGTCTCGCCGAAGTGGTGCGCGATTATCTGAAGAAAGGTTCGTCGGTCTATATCGAAGGACGCATCCGCACGCGCAAATGGACCGATCAATCGGGGCAGGAGCGCTACTCGACCGAAATCGTCGCCGATCAGATGCAGATGCTGGGCGGCCGTGGCGGTAGCGGCGACGACGCAGGCTATAGCCGCGCACCGCAATCGGACAGCTATGGCGGCGGTGGTCGCGAGCAGTCGGCTAATCGCGTGCCGAAGAAGCCGGCCAGACAGGACGACGGCTTCGAGAACATGGACGACGATATTCCATTCTGATCGTTCGGAATCGTACATCGCTGCGAGTACGTCATTAAGAAACGGGCCTTCGGCATCGCGCCGAAGGCCCGTTTTCATTCGTAAGGGGGTTTTCCGATTTGTCGGGCGCATGTCCTCGACAAATGCGATTGCGTACACGCTTTCGACCCGAAGCATTGAACGAAACACCCATTTCGCTCACGAAGCCGAGACGAAAGGAGTAGTCGGACTTCTCTTATGGCGAAATAAGCGCATTTTATTTTGATTACGATCATTTCAGAATCAGTCAGGTTCGATTTCCTTGCTATCCGTCAAATGAAATTCGCGGTGAGTCTTCGAAATTTTGCCTGATCATTCATTCAGCAAAGTTTGTCGTTTAACCAGACGACCGAATCTACCGGCTGATTCGCCTGCTCCGCGTATGCGGCGCAGCAAATGTCTCTCAGACCAAACGAACAAATTGGGGCCTTTTGACGCTTCGCGTAGTGTTGGCCGACGATCATCCTTTTGTGGTCGTCGGTGAGGCAAGCAGTGTTCGCAGCCTGCTTGCGGAGCTCGCCATCAAGCTATGCGATGTCCTCGTCACCGACTTTGCCATGTCCGAACCGGGACTGGACGCGCACAACGGTCTTCGCCTGATTCGCAAGATCAGGCAGGAGTGGCCGGGTATTGGCATCGTGGTGCTCACGAGTGTGAGCAATGTGGCCATTCTGCGCTCCATATTGAATGCCGGCGCTATGGGCCTTATCAACAAGGCGGAGCCGATCGAACTCGTGTCCACCGCTGTTCGGCACGCTTGCGTGGGACGCCGCTATGTCAGTGCTTCCTTCGTCAGCGCGCTGGCCGAGGCGGGCGCGGAAATCGATCTTTCTTCTGACGAGCCGCGGCTGTCGCCGAGAGAGGAAGAGGTCGTGCGGTTATTCGCGAAAGGGCGTTCCATCACCGAGATAGCGCGCGAGCTCGAACGCGACGTATGTACATCAGCCAGCAGAAACGTGACGCCACGAACAAGCTGGGTGTAAAAATGACCCCGGTTTGTTCGCTTTTGTACGGGCACGCGGGCTCAGCTGAGCGAGTACGGTGTTTTGTTTCTGGCGCGTCTCTTATGTACTTTGATATTTCGGTATCTAACTCTTGCTGCGGTATTCGGTGGTGAGCTTCGATTCGCAACACACATCATGACCTGAGTTGATGGAAACAGGAAACGAGAGAAGGACCTTCTCGCATTCAAGACGAGTGAAGCTGGCGATTGCGGACGATCATTCACTCGTCATTTTGGCAATCGAAAAGCTGGCTGGACAGTTTCCAAACATTGAGGTCGTCAGCCGAAGCGTGAATGCGACCCAATTCGACGACTGCCTGTCACGCAACGAATGCGACGTCGTGATCATGGACTACTACATGCCCGGCGGCCGCTACGGCGATGGCATCGAGCTCGTTCAGCACGTTGCGGGACATTACCCTAATGTCCGAATAGTCATGTTGTCGCGCAACGATAGCGGGCTCATCGTGAAATAGGCACTCGACGCCGGCGTGCACGCGTTTCTCAGTAAAGAAGACAGACTGGATCTGATTTACCTTGCGATTTTGTCTGTCTTACGATCGTGTCTGTCTTGTCGAATGAGACTTATCTGGGCTGGGGCCGGCCATACGGAGATCGCTTGCCGTTGCCAACGCGGAGGGGCATGCCTGCTTCGTGCGTCAACGGCTCACGAGCCGTGAGCTCGAGGTCATCGAGCGTTACGCGCGGTGCGAATATCACCGAGATAGCGAGAGATCTGGGCCGCAGCGTGAAGACCATTAGTGCGCAGAAGTGCGCGGCCATGCGCAAGCTCCATCTTTTGACGGAAGCAGACTTGTACCGGTTTGTCGCTGACAGCGATTTTTTCTGAAGCGGTCGAATGCTCATGGCCGCCTGAAACTTCGGTCCAGCATCGGAAAGGAGACCACGCACATCGACTCCAAGATCGACGTGTGACATAAAGAAAAATGAAAAGCAATTCGACAATCGCCAGACCACTGCGAGCCATCATTGCCGACGATCATCCCGCCATCGTCAAGGGTATCCAGAGCTATCTCGAGCGCGACGGAAACTTTTACATCGTAGCCACGGCGAGCGACATGCTGCAACTGGCCGAAGCGCTGGACACCACGCCGTGCGATTACATCTTCACAGACATCGGCATGCAGGGAATCAGCGGTGAAAGCAACGCCATCGCATTTCTGAGGCGCCTGTCGTGGCAAGTGGCGTGACCGAAGATCATCGCCGTGAACATGATCTCGCATAGCCATATGCTCGCGGGCCTTGTCCAGTTGGGTATCGACGGCGTGATCGACAAGCGTGACGGGCTCGATTGCCTGCCGATGGCCGTATCGGTGACCGCTGCGGGCCGCTGCTACCTGTCGCCGACCGTGAAAGAAGCGGTCACCCGGTTCCCCGATACGACGCCCGCCCGGGCCGGTGTCTTGAGCCGGCGCGAATGGGAGGTCTTCCGGCTTTACGCGAGCGGCTTGCTGGTCGACGAAATCGCGGAGCGTTTTGGCCGAAGCAGCAAGACGATCGCCACGCAAAAGTGCAGCGGCATGCGCAAGCTCGGCCTCGAATCGGATACCGACGTGATCGAATACATGTGAAAGGTCGGACTGGTCTGAGTGATACGCGTAGTTGATTAAGACGATCCCTGACCAGTTTGAGAAGAGTCTTATTTCGATGGATCCGGTATTCAGACGAGACTCACAAATTCCGCGCAGTTTCAAATTTTCACGATCATGGCAACTGGTCGCTGCGATCAGTTCAGTCCATCAAGCGGTAACACCTGTTTTTGGATTCTTCCTAGGACTATGAAGTGAGATCATCCTTGATAACTTGCTGGCTCGTCCTCCTGGCGCTTCATGTACGGTCGCCGCTTGCTTCGACACTGTTCCGGACCGAATCGTGTGCAGTTTCGCGCGGTATCGGATTATCGGAGTTGATCGGAAGCATCGACGGGCTCCGTTTGTTGCCCGCGCTGATCGGCGTGGCCGCCGTGTTGATCGTGATGTTGCGCGCACTCGTACTGCTACAGCGCGAAATGTCGCGCCGCGTCGAAATCGAGCAGTGTTTCGCTACCCAGTTGAGTTTCCAGCAGACGATGATGGAGGCGTCCCGTATCCGCTGATCGCAAAGGACTTGAATAACCGGTATATCGCGGTGAATCGGGCGTTCGAGGAGGCGCTGCGCGTTCGTCGCGAAGATATCCTCGGCCGGACGACTAAGGAAGTCGGCGCGTGGGGCGGTGAACATAGTCAAGCGTTGCACGATCTCACCGTGACCACCCTCGCGAACGACACACGCCAGGAAATCGAAGCTCAGTTTGTCGACTTAGGGCAACGCTGAACCAGCCGGTTGTATTCATCGATTCAGGCGCAAACAGCGGCAGATTCATCGTGAGTGAGGCTTTGCGCCTGGATTTCCGGTCCACCAGGGTGTTGCGCCTGGGCCTGCGGCCCGCTTTCCCCCATTACGGGCGAACCTGTGCCATCAATCGCTTGCGCGAAAGATAAACGTTGGTCAACGCCAGCGCAACGAAAGCCCGATTGGCGTTCTTCGCCAGACCCCGATAGCGCACCTTCGTGAAGCCCCACAGGCGTTTGACAACAGCAAACCCCTGCTCAACGCGAGCACCGATCTTCGACTTGTTGCGATTCTTGCCGCGCGCTACCTTGTCAATTTCGCCCGCCCGACGCGTACGCTGATTGGTGAAGTCGCGTGCCTTGGCGGCCTTGCCACGCATCAGCGCTTTCTGGCTCGCATAGGCGCTATCTCCATAGACGCCTTGCTC
>LFLF01000030.1 GCA_001184395.1 Candidatus Paraburkholderia calva
GAGCAAGGCGTCTATGGAGATAGCGCCTATGCGAGCCAGAAAGCGCTGATGCGTGGCAAGGCCGCCAAGGCACGCGACTTCACCAATCAGCGTACGCGTCGGGCGGGCGAAATTGACAAGGTAGCGCGCGGCAAGAATCGCAACAAGTCGAAGATCGGTGCTCGCGTTGAGCAGGGGTTTGCTGTTGTCAAACGCCTGTGGGGCTTCACGAAGGTGCGCTATCGGGGTCTGGCGAAGAACGCCAATCGGGCTTTCGTTGCGCTGGCGTTGACCAACGTTTATCTTTCGCGCAAGCGATTGATGGCACAGGTTCGCCCGTAATGGGGGAAAGCGGGCCGCAGGCCCAGGCGCAACACCCTGGTGGACCGGAAATCCAGGCGCAAAGCCTCACTCACGATGAATTTGCCGCTATTTGCGCCTAAATCGATGAATACAACCGGCTGCTTCAGCGTTGCCTTAATACCCGATGCATGCTCGGATGTGGGAAGATGCCGCTCGCGCTGAACGCGCCGTGCGCAGCATGCTCGCCCGGATTGGCGATCAGCGTGCCGTGCTCGCCGATCAGCGAGACCTGCACGAGCGTATCGCTCTGCACGACGCCTTTTTCGACGGTCGCGATCAGATCGAAAGTGGCGGGTGATTTCTCGTACTCGAACTTGACGAAGTGCGTGATCTGATCGACCTGATGAATCGCCTTGATGGTGTACTGTTCGAGCGCCGAGGAAAGAATCGCGGCGAAGGCCATCGAGTCGTGCACGGTCGATTCGCGTTCGACGGACAGCCGCGCGAAGATCACCGCCCACAGCAGCGCCAGCACGACGGTGCCGAGCACGGGAATGGCGAGCAGCGCGCGCCGCCGCACCGACGGCGCGGTGAGCAGGGTATCGCTCGCGGCGACTGCGCGCATGCGCTTCATGCGATGCATTGCGTGCCGTGCATGTGCCGCGCCGCGAGGTTCGAGCGCTGCGCGGCGGCGAGGAACGCGCGAAAGAGTGGAGGCGATGCATGTCCTGAAGCTTCTGGCCTAAAACGATTGGTTCCGACGACTGATTTTGACGATTGAAGCTGCCGACGGCTGTCACGCCCGACTATGCAGTGCGCGACGTGCGCTGGCGGTGCGGCGGGCAACGCGCAGGGCACGAAGCGGACGATGCACCGGTCGCATTCCGCGCGCCTTTGGCGGAGAGCGGCCTGGTTGCGAGAATACGTTTGCGTGATGGCGCAAGCGCTTCGTAGGCATCGAAGCAATGCGTTTGTCATCACGGTGCCTCTTGTCCTTCTCGTTGCTTCGCGTTCCCGCTCGACGCCTCTAATGGTCGATAGTACTGAAAGCCGCCTAATTAAAAAAGAGTGGCGGCTCGGGGTATACGCGATTTTCACAAGCCCGAAAAATTCAGACAGGTCATTGTTTCACAAGAGAAAAGTCCTGTCGATCACAGTAACCGAGTGACCGCCTATCCAGATGGCGGGCTTATCGGATGCGTCGTCGTGAACGATCTTCACGCGGCCATCGCGATCGAGCGCGGTGCCTTGGCGGACGGTATAGGCATCGCCGGTACGGTTGTGCTGCTGCGTGAGCAAGGCAGCGAGCGTAGCGTTCGCTCTGCCCGTCACCGGGTCCTCGATATTCTCCGCGCCGAGCAGCATCGCGCGCAGTTCGAAGGTGGCCGGGCCGCCATCGGCATGCGGACCATAGACGACAATGCAATGCTGTGCGTCTCCAATTCGGCTGTGAGCGCGGCGATTGCCGCGCGTGCTTCGGGTCCGGGCACGAAGCCGAGACATTCGCGTGCATCCTTCAGCCGAACGATCAGCCACGGCGCGCCGTTGTCCACGGCGCAAGGCGGCGCGGCGAAGGTCCATGCGCCGTCGTCCTGTTCGGCGAGCGTGATGAGCCCGACGCCGCATTCCTGCACGAGCCGGCCTTTCGTCTTCGGCGTATAGTCGGGATCGAGCAGCGCGTGCGCGGCGCCGAGCGTCGGATGTCCGGCGAAGGGCAGTTCGACCGCTGTCGTGAAGATACGTACGCGATAGTCCGCGCGCGGATTTGTCGGTGGAAGAAGAAACGCCGTTTCGGAAAGATTGGTCCAGCGCGCAATCTGCTGCATGCGTTCGGTGCTGAGACCTTCGGCGGCGAAGATCACCGCGAGCGGGTTGCCCTTGAACGGCACCGCCGTGAAGACATCGACCTGCTCGAATTGAACGGTACGTTGAACGGTTCTGGATGACATGGGCTCTCCTGTGCCGGCACGAGATTCACGAAGCATAAAAAACCCGACGCGCGATCACGTCGGGTCGTCTCAAGCGAAAGATGAAACGCCGTTTCAGGCGATCGTCACGCTACTTCAGCGATCAATTCGATCTCGACGCACGCGCCGAGCGGAATCTGCGCGACGCCGAAGGCGGAGCGCGCGTGTTTGCCGGCATCGCCGAACACGTCGGCGATCAGTTCGGAGGCGCCGTTGGTGACGATGTGCTGCTCGGTGAAGTCGAACGTCGAGTTCACGAGGCTCATCAGCTTGACGATGCGCTTCACGCGGTTCAGATCGCCTACGTGCGCATGCAGCGTCGCGATCAGATCGGTGGCGACATTACGCGCGGCGGCTTTGCCTTCCTCGGTCGAGAGCGTGTCGCCGAGCTTGCCGGCGTACGGTTTGCCGTCCTTCTTCGCGATGTGTCCGGACAGATACACCGTGTTGCCGCTCTGCGTGCCCATTACGTAAGCGGCGGCGGGCGCGCCCGCAGCGGGCAATTCAATGCCGAGTTCCTTCAGCTTGTCGTACACGTTGGATGTCATCGTTGCTCCTGAGATTGAGATGAAAGGGACGCGTGCGTCCCACGTAGTCGGACATTAAGACGTTCAGACGCTCGCGCGGATCAGCGTGCCGAGTTTCGCGACGCCTTCGTCGATCGTCGCGGGCGGGACCGTGACGAAGGAAAGACGCATCGTATTGTGCGAGGCCTCGTTTGCGAAGAACGGGCCGCCGGGCACGAAGGCCACGTTCTGCTCGATCGATCGTTCGAAGAGTTTCATCGAATCGATATGTTTCGGCAGCTTGACCCACACGAACATGCCGCCTTCGGGCCGATTCCATTCGACACCGGCGGGCATGTGACGTTGCAACGCGTCGAGCATGGCCTCGCACTGGTCACGATACAGCGCGCGGATGGTGGGGACGTGACCGTCGAGGAAACCGTCCTTTACCACCTCGTACACGATACGCTGCGTGAGGCTCGGCGTATGCAGGTCGGTTGCCTGCTGCTTGGCCTGCACGAGTTTGAAGTGCAGCTCCTCCGGCGCGATGATGTAGCCCACCCGCAGGCCCGGCGCCAGCACCTTCGAGACCGAGCCGAGATGCACGATGTGATCGGGCGCTATCGAGAGCAGGGTGGGCAGCGGGGCGCCCGCGTAGTCGAGCGCGCCGTAGGGATCGTTTTCGATGACCGGGAACGCCGCGTTGCGGGCTAGCGCGGCGAGCGCATGACGGCGCTCGAGCGGCAGCCGGCGGCCGGTCGGATTCTGGAAGTTCGGTTGCGCGTAGAGCAGGCGCGCATTCGCGGTGAGCGCGGCATCCAGGCCTTCGGGGATCAGACCGTGCTCGTCGGTCGGCACCTGCACGTAGTGCGGCTCGAACAGCGAGAAGGATTGCAGCCCGCCGAGATAGGTCGGCGTTTCGACCAGCACGCGGCTGCCTGGATCGACCAGCTCTTGCTCAGCAGGTCGAGCGCCTGTTGCGAGCCGGTCGTGATCAGCACCTGCGTCGGGTAGATCGTTACGCCGTTGGTCGAATAGCGCTCGGCGACCCATTCGCGCAGCGGCATGTAGCCTTCAGTCGCGCTGTACTGGAGCGCCGCCGCCAGCTGATCGCGAAGGATGCGTTCGGATGCGTGACGCATTTCCTCGACCGGGAAGGTGGCCGGCGAAGGCAGGCCGCTCGCGAACGAAATGACCTCCGGACGTTCCGTGACCTTGAGAATTTCCCGGATCGCCGAGCTGGTGAGCTTGCGTGCGCGTTCGGAGAGTTGCCACGGCGTGGTGCGGAGATCGGTTTGATTCATTGAAATGCCTTGGTCGCTTTGCTTTGAAGTGTGCGAAGTGCGATTGCGGTGATACGGAAAAGTTCGATTATCGCGCGTGTGGCTCCAGCAGGCGCGGCGCGCGGTGGCCTTTCTTCCGGCGATCACGGTGACGATCACGGCCGCCGCGTAGATCCAGGTGAGCGCTGAAACCTGCCCGCCGAAGAACAGCGCGGAGAAGGCCATCGTGAAGAAGATTTGCAGTAGCTGGACTTGTCCGACGCGCGCGATGCCGCCCATTGTGAGGTCCGCGTACCACGTGAAGAAGCCGATGAACTGCGAGAACAGCGTGACATAGCCGAACGCGAGCCAGGTGCGCAGATGCAGGGGTTCCGGATGCGTCGCATGGTGCGCCCACGCGAGCCAGCCGACCGGCAGCAACAGAAATGGCGCGGACAAGACGAGCGCCCAGCAGATGACCTGCCAGTCGCCGATTTGCCGAGCGCGCCGATGCCGACCGTGACCAGCATCAGCAGGTCGCCCGCTTGCAAACCGCCGCCGCCCGTCTGCAATGCAAACGCCACGACGATCACGCTGCCCGCGATCGCGCTTGCCTAGAACGCCTTCGACGGCCGCTCGTGCGACAGCCATGCCGTGTAGATGGCGACGCACAGCGGCTGCAGGCCGTTCACGACCGCGTCGTGCGAGGCGGGCACGGTTTTCATGGCCCAGGCGGAAAATACCGGAAACGCGACGATCACACCCAGCAACATCACCGCGAGGCTCTTGAGTTACGGCTAGTTCGGCAGCTTTTCGCGGCGCCAGAGCAGGAGCGCGGCGACGAGCGCGCGGCCCAGACCGTTGAGCAACGGATGCACTTCCTGCACGACGATGCGCGTCATCGGCAGCGTCAGACTGAAGATGACGACGCCGATCAGGCCGAGCAGCATGCCTTCAGTTTCGCGGGTTCTCATCGTGCGGGGTCTCCTTTTTGTCTGACGCGGCGAGGTTGGCCTCAGGGGGTAGTGTCTGTGTGTCGGTAGTGCCTGTGGTGCCCGCGTCGTCGTCGGTTTCGCTCGACGTTTTGCTTTTGGAGCGCCGCCGTTTGGCCGCCTGCTACACTTCTTCCTGCGCGCGTGCCGCCAGTTCGTTCCATTCGGCCGATTCGCCCATCGTCACGACACTTCCGTCCGGCAGTTCGAACTCTGCGACCAGCGCGGGCGCGCCCGCCGTCGCTTCGACGCGCCGAGCCACGCAAGCTGATCGGCCACGGTCTGCGCCTGCGCGTGAAACCCCGTCAGCGAGTGCAGCGCGATACCAGTCTGCAGCAGCGTATCGCTCCGGATGACGCGGCGTGTCCCACTGGATCAGCGAGGGCATCACACCGTCGCTCGTGCCTTGCCAGGCGGGAAACGCGCCATCGTCCGGAACGGTCAGGTTCCACGTATTGCCGCCGCGCGACATCGCCACGACTGGCGCGATGCGCGCCGGATACTGCTCGCGCCAGCGTCCGAGCGACTTCGGCCGATCCACGCGCGCGACCCAATGCACGAGTTGCGGGCCGTCGGCGTTCAGACGGCGCTGCAAGGCCGGATCGTCGAGCGCGAACAGGCGCGGGCGCGGCGCATCGGCGCGCGGCGCGGCCGGATCGATGGCGATCACCTCCAGATACGCGCCGCCGAATAGGTTCAGCAGACGGTTGTGCGTACGCATCGACGGATGCGCGCTATCGGCCGCCGGTTCGACGCCGAGCTTCCCGGCGATGAACCGCGTGCCTTCTTCGAGCGTGCGCGGGCGATCACCAGATGATCGAGTTTCAGCGCGTAAGAGGTCGGGAGAGCTTTCATGGCGGCGATCAGATGGAAGCGGGCGGAATCAGGGGCGGATAGCATAACCGCTAGACTGGGCCGACCATCCGAAAAGAGAATGTAGCCCCTATCACCGTGACAGTAACGGTACAATCGGACCAATACTATTCGGTACAGTATAGTGTTCGGACCGAACACCGGAGGTCAGCCATTTCCGTGCCGCTCGATCAGATTCCCGCCCCGCACGATGCCGCGCAACTCACACTCGTCGATCAACTGGTGCAATGGGGACGACGCCGTATCGACGAACGCGTGTTCCGGCCGGGCATGCGCATGCCGTCCATCCGCAAGCTCGCGCTCGACAAGGGCGTATCGCGCTTCACGGTGGTCGAGGCGTATGAAAGGCTGGTCGCGCTGGCTATCTCGATTCGCGGCGCGGTTCCGGGTTCTACGTGCGCGAGCGCAGCGCGCTGACGCTGGTCGCGAACGGCGCACCGGCGGCCGCCACCGTGGAACGCGAGCCGGTGGAGAGCGCCATCGAAGTGGTCTGACTGCTTGCGCAACATGCTGCACACCACCAGTCCGGAGAAAGGCCCGGGACTCGGCTACCTGCCGGCGCGCTGGCTCGACGGCGAACTGATCACCAACGCGCTGTGCTCGATGAGCCATCTGTCCGGCGCGCAGATGCTCGGCTTCGGCACCCCGCAGGGCTTTCTGCCGCTGCGCCAGCAAATGCAGACGCGGTTCGCGGAACTGGAGATCGGCGCATCGGCGCAGCAGATCGTGCTGACCTCGGGCATCACGCAGGCGATCGATCTGTGATCGCGCGCCTCTATGTCAAACCGGGCGATGCCGTGATCATCGGCGATCCGGCGTGGTTTCAGATGTTCGGGCGCTTCGCATTGCAGGGCGCGCGGCTGGTCGGCATGCCGTACACGCCCGACGGCCCCGACCTCGACGCGCTCGAAACGCTGGTCGGGACCTGGCGGCCGAAGATGCTGATCATCAATTCGGTGCTGCACAATCCGACCGGCACCTCGCTCACGGGGAGCCAGGCGTATCGCATCCTGCAGCTGGCGCAACAATACGACTTCATCGTCGTGGAAGACGACGTCTATGGCGATCTGTGTCCGACCAATTTTCCGGCGACGCGGCTCGCTTCGCTTGATCAACTCAAGCGCGTGATCTTCCTCGGCAGTTTTTCGAAGACGCTCGCGGCGAATCGCGCGTGGGCTATGTCGCGGCGTCTCTGGACGTGGCGAAGGCGCTCGCCGATCAGAAGATGCTGGTCGGCATAACGAGTCCGGAACTCAACGAGCGGGTCGTCTACAAAGTGCTAACGGAAGGGCACTACCGGCGGCACGTCGAACGCCTGCGCACGCGGCTGGACGGCGTGCGCGAGAAGACCGCGCGGATGCTGGAAAAGACCGGCATGAAACTGTTCATTCCGCCGTCGACGGGCATGTTCCCTGTGGGCGGACGCGGGTGTCGATTCGGACGGGCTCGCGGCGGCGGGCCACGAAGCGGGTTCTTTCTGTTGACGCCCGGCAGCCTGTTTTTGCCGCATCAGTTTTCCACAACGTGCATGCGCTTCAACGTCGCCAATTGCGTCGACCCGGCGCTGCCCGCGCTGCTGGCGGGGCATCTGGACCGCGCGGCGCGCCGTTCAGCGTAGCCGGCGCGGCAGATTGCGCCACGCCCGCGGTTGCGCGATGAAATCCGCCAGCATGGTTTCGTAGAGCGCGAGCGCGCCGGGCGATCGCGATAACGGTGTTCGTACAGGCGGCCTCGGCCGTCGCAGAATTTCAGCGCGAAGTAGTCCGCGAGCAGATTGCCTGCGCTTCCATGTTGAAATCCGCGAGGCGGCTGCTTGAATGAAGCGTGTAGCCGTAACCGAGGCCGATGCGGATCGCGCCGCGCAGCCGCCCGGATAGCCGAGCTGGAACTGCCACATGTGCGTCATTTCGTGGATGAACCACATCCGGTTGCCGATGTCGCAGCGGGAGACGTTGTCGCGGAAGCAGGCGCGCGGAAAATACAGATGACCCGTTCGGCGCCATCGCGGTATGGCGCGGATGCAGACCGAAGGGCAGATAGCCGCGCAGATGTACGCGCACGGTGGCGTAATCGATCGCATCGCCGAACACGACACGAGCCGGGCGAGCGTCGTTTCGCCGGGCGTCAGCGGGGGGCGGCGCATGTCGTATCGGTTCGCATAGTGTCCTTCGGCCGGTTTCAACGCGCATCTTCTTAGTGGAGCGTGGCGCGCAATACGGCCCTTGAAAACGGCGAAACCGTCCATACATCCCACGAATTGGGCGCGGCAGGCCCGCGCGAATCCGCGAGAATCCACGCAATCCGCATCAACGCAATCGAAAAGAGGACCCGACATGGCGCAAGAAACCATGAGCTTCCAGGCAGAAGTGAAGCAGCTTCTGCAACTGATGATCCACTCGCTGTACAGCAACAAGGAAATTTTCCTGCGCGAACTCGTTTCCAATGCCTCGGACGCTGCCGACAAGCTGCGCTTCGAAGCCATCGAGAACAGCGCGCTGTACGAGAACGATCCGGACCTGCGCATCCGTGTGTCGTTCGATAAGGCCGCGCGCACCGTCACCATCGACGACAACGGCATTGGCATGAGCCGCGACGAGGCTATTTCGCACCTCGGCACCATCGCGCGTTCGGGCACCAAGGAATTCTTTTCCAAGCTCTCCGGCGACCAGCAGAAAGACGCCGCGCTCATCGGCCAGTTCGGCGTGGGTTTCTATTCGGGCTTCATCGTCGCGGACAAGATCACGGTCGAAACGCGCCGCGCCGGCTTGCCGGCGAGCGCCGGCGTGCGCTGGACCAGCGCGGGCGAAGGCGACTTCGAAGTCGAAGACATCGAGCGTGCGCAACGCGGTACGATCATCACGCTGCATTTGCGCGCGGACGAAGACGATTTGCTGTCCTCGCACAAGCTCAAGTCGATCATCCAGAAGTATTCGGATCACGTCGTGCTGCCCATTCTGATGAAGAAGGAAGAGTGGGACGCTGAGAAGAGCGAGATGGTCGAACGCGACGAGGACGAAACCGTCAACCAGGCGAGCGCGCTGTGGACGCGTCCGAAGAACGACATCACGGATGAGCAGTACAAGCAGTTCTATCAGCATATCTCGCATCACGACGACCCGCTCGCGTGGACGCACAACCGCGTGGAAGGCCGCAGCGAATACACGCAGTTGCTCTATGTGCCAAAGCATGCGCCGTTCGATCTTTGGAACCGCGAGCATCGCGGCGGCCTCAAGCTGTATGTGAAGCGCGTGTTCATCATGGACGATGCCGAGCAGTTGCTGCCTGCGTATCTGCGCTTCGTGAAGGGCGTGGTGGATTCGGCGGACCTGCCGCTGAACGTGTCGCGCGAAATTTTGCAGGAAAGCCGCGACGTCAAGGCGATTCGCGAAGGCGTGACCAAGCGCGTGCTGTCGATGCTCGAAGACATCGCGACTATCTCCGCCGAAGCGACTGACGACGCCGACAAGCAGAAGTATCAGACCTTCTGGAACGAGTTCGGTCAGGTGCTGAAAGAAGGCATCGGCGAGGACTTCGGCAATCGCGAGCAGATCGCGAAACTGGTGCGCTTTGCCTCGACGCATAACGATTCTGACAAGCAAACCGTGTCGCTCGCCGACTATGTGTCGCACATGAAGCCCGAGCAGTCGAAGATCTACTACGTCACCGCCGAAAACTGGCTGGCGGCGAAGAACAGCCCGCATCTCGAAGTGTTCCGCAAGAAGGGCGTGGAAGTGCTGCTTCT
The DNA here is from genome assembly GCA_001184395.1 of Candidatus Paraburkholderia calva. Classification (GTDB taxonomy): domain Bacteria; phylum Pseudomonadota; class Gammaproteobacteria; order Burkholderiales; family Burkholderiaceae; genus Caballeronia; species Caballeronia calva. The sequence continues at coordinate 9,625 of LFLF01000030.1, forward strand.
GACCGATCGTGTCGACGAATGGATGCTGTCGTTCCTCAACGACTTCGACGGCAAGCCGCTGGCGAGCGTGGCGCGTGGCGATCTAGACCTCGGTGCGCTCAACCACGAAGAAAAGCAGCAGCAGGAAAAGGTCGGCGAGGAAATGAAGCCGCTCGTCGAGAAGATGAAGGAAGCGCTCGAGGGCAAGGCGAAGGACGTGCGTCTCACGTTCCGCCTGACCGATTCGCCGAGCTGCCTGGTCGCGGACGAAGGCGACATGAGCGGTTATCTGCAACGCATGCTGAAGGCGGTGGGGCAGAAGGCGCCGCAGGCGGAGCCGATTCTGGAGATGAATCCGGAGCATCCGCTGGTAAAGGGCCTTAATCCGGACAACGCGAATTTCGCGGACTGGTGCCATCTCCTGTTCGATCAGGCGATGCTGGCCGAAGGCGGCCAGCTGGACGATCCGGCAAGCTTCGTGAAGCGGACGAATGCGTTGTTGCTGGCGCGGTAAGTTTTTGCGCCTGAGTCGATAGAGACGCGCTGCCGGGATGAACCGGCAGCGCGTTTTTATTTGGGTTTGCGGTCCTTGGTGGATTGCGCAAGCACCGATGCGGCGAGTTGCTTGGTTTCCTTCGAATACTTCGGGCTATGAAGCACCTCGTCGGCAACGTGTTCCATATGCGCGCCCGTTTGCTTGCTGGTGTGCGACTGGGACAGCGCGGAGCCAGCCAGTTTCTTCTTGATGACCGATGTCTTCGGGTCGTGCAGCGTTTCCGCCGCAAGATGTGCCACTTGCTTCGATGTCTGTTTTTTTGTTGTCCGACATTCGATGTGCTCTCGATGGTTTGCCGATCTCCCGGCGTCCGGCGGACGCCATCAGGACGACCGGTCTGCCAGTTTTAATTGGTGCGCGCGTGCGATCCATACGAATAGTCCTAAGCATGCGCGGGTCCTTATAATCGTGGCCATGCCGATTTCCATTGCTCGCGTCGATCGACACTGGCGCACCGCGCCGCGTCCGTCGCTCGGCGCTCATCACAAAGATTGGCTCACGCGCGGCGGTTCGCTCACCGCGCATTTGCGCACGCTCGGCCACGTCATCGTCGAGGTCTCGCGTGAAGCCATCGATATCGCTTGGCTGGACGAATGGCGCGCACTCGGCATCACGCCGCGCACGCCGGTCTGGACGCGCGAAGTCGTGTTGAAGGTGGACGGCGTGCCCTTCGTCGTAGCGCATAGCATCGTGCCGCTTGCGCATAGCATCGGCATCTGGCAATCGATGCGCCGTCTTCGTACGCGTCCACTCGCCGAACTGCTATACAGGGACAGCAGCGTGTCGCGTTCCGTGCTGGTCAGCCGGAGCATCACGGCGCAGCATCCGCTGCATTGGCTGGCTGCGCAGCAAGCGGACGCCAGTCATGCGCTCGTCGCGCGACGCTCGGTGTTCGAGCGGCACGGCGCCCCGCTGATGGTCACCGAATGCATGCTCGACGCGCTGTGGTCGAAGCTCGCCACGGTGGACGAGACGAAGCGTCATCGCGAACATGCGCGTGCTTACGATCATCTGGCGTCGCATGCGAAGCGCGTCGTGCGTGGCGAGACAAAATGACGCTCGCAGGCTTTCCGCTCGTCGGCGATGAAAACACGCATACGCTCATTCTCGGCAGTTTTCCGGGCGTGGCGTCGCTCGTGGCGACGCAGTATTACGCGCATCCGCGCAATCAGTTCTGGCGGCTGGTTGGCGCGGCGATCGGCGAATCCCTGCACGAACTCGCTTACGACGAACGCCTGAAAACGCTGCTGCAACACCGCATCGGCTTGTGGGACGTGCTCGCCGCCTGCGAGCGCGAAGGCAGCCTGGATGCCGCCATTCGTCATGCAGCGCCGAACGACTTCGCCGTGTTTCGCTCACGCTTCCCGAAGCTGCGCCGGGTGTGCTTCAACGGCAAGACCTCGGGCAAGTTCGCGCCCGTGCTGGATGCGGCGGGATACTCGACGCTCGTGCTGCCATCGTCGAGCGCGGCCAATGCTATCCTTTCGTTCGACCAAAAACTGCGCGTCTGGCGCGACATCCTCTCCTTACAATGACGAATCTGATCAAGCGCGCATCGGCCAAAGCACGCGCGTTCCGCGGCAAAAAAGATAAGCACGACAAACACGAGCGCCGCAGGTCAACCCGCCGCATCGAAGAGCGCGACGACGATCCCCGCCCGCGCCCCGCGCATCGACGCGCCGCGCGAGCCGCGTTTTGCGCCGGTGAAGTTCTCGGAGGAGGGCGACGTGCGCTATCTGCATTTCGGCACCGAGTGGATTCAAGGCGCGATGCGCATCCGCAAGCCGGATCACATCGAATTCGAATACGCGCAGCAGATGATGGCGTGGCTGCTGTTCCTCGAGACACCCGAGCGCATCGTGCAACTCGGTCTGGGCACGGCGGCGCTGACCAAGTTCTGCCACCGCTTCCTGAAGCGCGCGAAAGTTGAGGCAGTCGAACTGAATCCGGCCGTCGTGATCGCCGCGCGCGCGATGTTCGATCTGCCCTGGGACGACGCGCGTCTCACCGTCACCGAACAGGGCGCATGGGAGTTCGTCAACGATCGGCGCAATCACGGCAGCATCGGTGCATTGCAGATCGATATCTACCACGCTACCGCGCGCGGCCCCGTGCTCGACAGCGTGTCGTTCTATCGCGCGTGCCGGGCGTGTCTGACGTCGCAAGCAGGTGTGGTCACGGTCAACCTGTTCGGCGATCATCCGAGCTTCGTGCGCAACATGCGTCATCTGAACGAGGCCTTCGACCGCCGTGTGATCGCTCTGCCGGAAGTGCACGACGGCAATCGCATCGTTGCTGGCGTTCGTGGGTCCCGCGCTCGCCATTCCGTTCGATGCGCTCAACGAACGCACCAGGTTCATCGAGGCCGAACTCGGCCTGCCCGCGCGCAAATGGGTCAAGGGCCTAGCGCAAAGCGCGGGCGTGCCGGTCACCGCCGGCTTCACTATCTAACAAGCACCAGAACGGCGCTAAGTATTACTAAATTATTTCGAATCAGGCGGATTGTTGGGGAATCTCCCTGATTGACCGGCTTTTTTCGGTCCCTATACTCCCTCTGTTATTTCGGGGCGCTTTCAGGGGCATGTCAACTGACGACCGGCACGTCCGCCGGGCCGCATCGAATAAAGCGAATGCTCAAAACAAAGAGGAGACCGTTCATGGCTCACGAAGCTGCGCCCGGCACCGAACAACCACGCAACAAGCATTGGCTTTGGCTGCTGATCCTTCCCTAGATCGGCGTGGTATGGGTGCCGTTTTACAACAAGATCGAGCCCGTTCTGTGGGGCTTTCCGTTTTTCTACTGGTATCAGCTCCTGTGGGTGCTGATCAGCGCGGTCATCACCGCGGTCGTCGTCTATAAGAAGACCAAAGCGCTGCCTTCCAGCCGCAAGCCGGGAGGTGCGCGATGAATACCACCGCAACCTTCGTCTTGTGCTGTTTTTCGTCGGCGTGACGATTCTCGGCTTCATTGCCGCGCACTGGCGCAAGGGCGATCTTGGCTAGCTCGACGAATGGGGCTTGGGCGGCCGCCGCTTCGGCACCATCGTCACGTGGTTCCTGCTCGGCGGCGACCTGTACACGGCATACACCTTCGTCGCGGTGCCGGCGCTCGTGTTCGGCGCCGGCGCGACTGGCTTCTTCGCGTTGCCGTACACCATCCTGATCTATCCGTTCGCGTTCGTTGTGTTTCCGAAGCTCTGGAGCATCGCGAAACGACACGGCTATGTGACGGCCGCCAACTTCGTGCACGCGCGCTACAACAGCCGCATGCTCGCGCTCGCCATCGCGGTGACGGGCATCGTCGCGACCATGCCGTATATCGCGCTGCAACTGGTCGGCATCGAAGTGGTGATCGGCGCGCTGGGCTTCTCGACGCAGGGTCTGCTGGGCGATCTACCGCTGATCATCGCGTTCGCGATTCTCGCCGCGTACACCTACACTTTCGGCCTGCGCGCTCCCGCGATGATCGCTGTGGTGAAGGACGTGCTGATCTATATCACGATCATCGCGGCGATGATCGTGATTCCGGCGCAACTCGGCGGCTTCAGCCATATCTTCGGCACGGTGCCGACCGGCAAGCTGCTGCTGAAAGCGCCCGATACCGCGAGCCTGAACGGCTACAGTGCGTACGCGACACTGGCGGTGGGTTCAGCGCTTGCTCTGTTCCTGTATCCGCACTCGGTCACGGCGATCCTGTCGTCGAACTCGGGCACAACACGATCTGCCGCAACATGTCGCTGCTGCCGGCGTATTCGCTGGTGCTCGGCCTGCTCGCGCTGCTCGGCTACATGGCGCTTGCTTCGGGCGTGAAGGACATGCCGGAGTACGCGTCGTACTTCAAGGTCTACGGCGCGAACTTCGCGGTGCCGGCGCTGTTCCTGCACTTCTTCCCGTCGTGGTTCGTCGGCGTGGCGTTCGCGGCCATCGGCATCGGTGCGCTGGTGCCGACGGCGATCATGTCAATCGTGGCGGCCAATCTATATATACGCGCAATGTGCATCGCGGGTTCATCAACACGTCGATGACACCCGAGCAGGAGACCAATGTCGCAAGCTCGTGTCGCTGATCGTGAAGGTCGGGGCGGTCTTGTTCATCCTCGCGCTGCCGCTGACCTACGCGATTCAGTTGCAACTGCTCGGCGACATCTGGATCATCCAGACGCTGCCCGCGCTGGTGCTGGGCTCTATACGCGCGTGTTGGATCATCGCGGCCTGTTGATCGGCTGGGCGGTGGGCATCGGCTCGGGCACGTGGATGGTAGCATCGCTGCAACTGAAGGGCTCGATCTTTACCGTGAACCTGTTCGGCTACTCCGTGCCGGGCTACGCGGCCGTGTGAGCGCTGATCATCAACCTAGTGGTGTCGGTCGTCGTCAGCATGCTGGTGCGCGTGATGGGCCTGAAGCGCTCGGAAGACCGTACGCGTCCGGGAGACTATCTGGACGTCGTGGAAAGCTGATCCAACGCGGTTCGCGAAATGCTGCTAAAACGCCTGTAACAGCCTTGTGGCCGTTGCGGGCGTTTTCGTATGGCGGACCGAACGGCGTTTCGACCCGAACGGCGAGGACATTTTCCACGCGAGCGAACGATGCTTTCTCCGACTTCCTCCGCACTTCGACACGGGTGTCTTGGGTGCCTGCTGCACGCGTTCGCGTCGCCGTACTTTCGTTACCGGCACGCGAATATGATTCACGCAGTGCGCGTCGCGCTCGGCATGGCGACGTCGTTTCTTGTGACTTCGGGCATTGACCTGCCGCACGGCGTGTGGGCGTCGGTGTCGCTGCTGGTCGTGGTGGGCGGCCTGCAGCATTACGGCAACATTCGCAAGAAGGCGGCGGAGCGCGCCATCGGCACCATGCGCGGCGCGGGTTTCGGGCTTTTTCTGATCCTCGTGCAGACAATCTTTGGCTCGCTGTTCCTGTTCTTCCTGCTGATGTCAGTGCTCGCGGGCGGCTGCGCGTATTACGCCATTGGCAAGGCGGGCTACGTTGCGCTGTTCACGGCCATCACCATGGTCATCGTCTCCGGACAGGGCGATCTGGACTTCAGCACCGAGCTGTGGCGCACGGCCAACGTGCTGATCGGCATCGTGATCGCGCTGGCGTTCTTGTTCGTGCTGCCGCAGTACGCAATCTATTCGTGGCGCTACCGGCTCGCGGACAATCTGCGCGAATGCGCGCAGCTTTACGGCGCGATGCTCGACGGCACGCCGTTGATCGCCGAGGAAACCGCGCACCGCTTCTACGCGATGAGTCAGCGGCTCGTGCAGTCGCGCGCGCTGATGGAGTCGGTCGCCAAGGAAACCGACGTGCCGATCGCGCGGCTGGAGGAGATCCAGCGCCTGCATCGCTCGATTCTGGCGGCGCTTGAACTGCTGCTCGGCTCGATGCCCGATGCCGGCGGTACGGGCCATTTCGCGCTTGCCTGCACGCCGTGCGAGCGCCAGGTGCGCCAGCAGTTGGCGCATGGCGCGGGCGCTGCGCTTCGGGCTGCTGTATCGAAGCAACAATGCGTCGCTTCAGTTGACCGAGTCGTGTGCCGAGCCGGAAGGGGAGTCGCAGGCGGCGCAGGGCATGCACTGGCTCGCCACGCATTTCTCGGAGCAGGTGGAGCGCCTGAGGTGACGGCTGTCGGAGATCGAGCGGCAATGGAACATCGAAGGCGCGCGGCCGCTCGGCGGCTGATGCGGCTTCAGGCCGCCTCTGACGCCTGTTGCGGATACGCTTCGTCTTCGAGGTGCGAGACTACATTGACGAGCCAAGGTACGCCGAACCGGTCCTTCAACATGCCGAAGCCCTGAGTCATGAAGTTCGATTGCCACGGTGTCAAGATCTCGCCGCCTTCGCTCAGCGTGTCGAAGATGTATTCGCCGGTGATCGGATCGGCGGCGGCGATCGATAGCGAGAAGCCAGAATAGTTCCGCTTCGGCTGACCGAACTGGCCGTCGGACACCATGATCGCATTCGGGCCCAGGCTAAAGAGCCCGTGCAGCACTTTGTCCTGCCATTGCTCGGCGACGCCCACCGCCTCCGGAGTATCGCGGAAGCGGATCAGTGTGTGGATCTGCGCGCCGAACGTGGTCTGATAGAGCGCGAGCGCTTCGGCACATTCGCCGTGAAAAAACAGATAAGTGTCGAGGTGCATGACAGACTTTCGGGCAACAGTGGGCGTGCCGCAAAAAACCTGGAAGTCTATTCCATTGCCTACCGCGCGCTGGCACGTCTAAAACTGTCAAATTGCGTCGAAAATCGCGGAAAAAAGACGACTTCGTGCGCGAAACGTCATGGCTTCGGCAAGTACGATGTTCCTTGCGCGAATAAAAAAACGCGCGAGATCGTCGCGCGTTTTTGACCGGGATGACTGTGCTTACTGCAGTGCCGTGATCAGCTTCTCCAGCTTGATGGCGTCGGCCGCGAATGCGCGGATGCCTTCGGCGAGCTTCTCGGTGGCCATCGCGTCGTCGTTGACGAGGAAGCGGAAGGTCGGTTCATCGACCGCGATCTTCTCGATGTTTTCGTTCTTCACGCCGTCCGGCGAAAGCTTACGTTCGACCTTCTCGTTGCTATCGGCCAGTTTCTTGAGCAGATCGGGGCTGATGGTCAACAGGTCGCAGCCGGCCAGTTCGGTGATCTGGCTGACGGTGCGGAAGCTCGCGCCCATCACCTCGGTCTTGTAGCCGAACTTCTTGTAGTACGCGTAGATGCGGCGCGCCGACTGCACGCCCGGATCGTTCGCGCCGCCGTTCTTGACTTCGTCCCAGTCAGCGCCCGCCGCCTTCTTATACCAGTCGTAGATGCGGCCGACGAACGGCGAGATGAGCTGCGCACCGGCTTCGGCGCACGCAACGGCCTGCGCCAGCGAGAACAGGAGCGTCATGTTGCAATGGATACCTTCCTTCTGCAGCACTTCCGCCGCGCGGATGCCTTCCCAGGTCGAAGCGAGCTTGATCAGCACGCGGTCGCGGCTCATGCCGGCGGCCTTATACAGCTTGATGATCTCGCGGCCCTTGTCGATCGATGCCTTGGTGTCGAACGACAGACGCGCGTCGACTTCGGTCGAGACGCGCCTCGGGACGATCTTGAGGATTTCGGTGCCGAAAGCGATCAGCAGATGATCGATGATCTGGCCCATCGGTTTGTTCTTGTGCTCTTTGACGGTCTTTTCGAGCAGCGGCTTGTAGTCGTCCTTCTGGACGGCCTTCAGGATCAGCGACGGATTGGTCGTCGCGTCCTGCGGCTTGAATTCGATGAACTGCTGGAAGTCGCCCGTGTCGGCGACGACGGTGGTGTACTGCTTGAGCTGGTCGAGAGCGGATGTCATGTCGTGTCGTCGGCGCGTCGCGCCTTGTCAAAATGCGGTAACCCGCGGATAACCATGATCGCGACGCCGCGGTGATGTCCCGTGCGGCCCACGCTCTGAGTTCACTACGGTATTTTAGTCCCGCGCGCGGCAATCGCGCTTGCAGCGTGCTCGCTGTGGCTTCGTGTCCGCCTGCCTGCGCAGCCCGGCGTTCCGCGCCGCGCGAACGGAAGTGGCGCGGCGCGCTTTGCTCACGTGCGCCGCGCGTTCAGCAATAAATGTGTCAAAACCCCGGCCACCAGGCCCCAGAACGCCGAGCCGATCGACAGCAGCGTGAGGCCCGATGTCGTCACCATGAACGTGACGAGCGCGGGCTCGCGTTGCCGCGGATCGTGCATGGCGGCGTTGGCGAGGCCGTTCATGATCGAGCCGAACAGCGCGAGCGCCGCGACGGACACGCCCAGCGCTTTCGGAAAGGCCGCGAACAGCACGGCGATAGTCGCGCCGACATGCCCGCAATCAGATAGAACACGCCGCACCATACGGCCGCCGTGTAGCGTTGGTCGCGATCCTCGTGCGCCTCGCGTCCGGTGCAGATGGCGGCCGTGATCGCCGCGAGATTGACGCCGTGCGAGCCGAAGGGCGCGAGCAGCAGCGACGCGATGCCGGGTTCGAGATGAGCGACGCGGACGGCGTGGTGTACCCGTCGGCGCGCAGCACGGCGATGCCCGGCACATTTTGCGAGGCCATCGCGACGATGAACAGCGGCACACCGATGCTGATCGCCGCCGACACGGAGACGGTCGGCATGGTCAAGACGGGATGCGCGAGCGCTACACGTGAAAGCGCGAGAAGTCGAGCAGTCCGAGGCCGCCGGCCATGACGATGCCCGCGATCAGCGTTGCCGGAATCGCATAACGCGGCACGCAGCATTTGCCCAGCAGATAGACGAAAAACATCACGACGACGAGCGCCGTCTGATGTTCCGCCGCATGAAAGATTTCGATGCCGATCTCGAACAGGATGCCCGCCAGCAGCGCCGCCGCGATGCTCGAGGGCACGCGCTTCATCAACGAATCGAACCAGCCCGTGATGCCGACGGTGGTCAGCAGCGCCGCGCCCGGCGTCGACCACGCGACCACGACCGGCGTGCGATAGCGCAGCGACAGGCCGATGGTGCACAAGGCCATGCCCATCGAGAGCGCTCAGATCCACGAGGAAATCTGCGCGTCGCTGAGATGCGCGGCCTGGCTCGCCTGGAACATCAGCACGAGCGAACTGGTGTAGCCCGTCATCATAGCGACGAAGCCGGCGATGAGCGTGGAAACAGAAGTATCGGAGAACGGGCGCAAGGGAACGCGCGCGACAGGCGCGGAGGGCGATGCTTTCATGCTTCTTCTACTGTGGGTTATTTGGAGAGCGCTCGCATGCTGGCTTCGAGGCCGGCCATGGTCAGCCCGTACATGCGATTGCCGAGGATGTTGCGAATCGCCGTGATCGACTGGCGATATTCCCACAGACACTCCAGCTCCGGATTGAGCCACGCGTGATGCGGAAACTGATCGGCAAAGCGGCGCAGCCAGACCGCGCCCGGCTCGGCGTTGTTGTACTCGACGGAGCCGCCCGGCTGCAGTACTTCGTAGGGGCTCATGGTGTGGCGTTGCCGACGAAGATCAGCTTGTAGTCTGGCGTGAACTTGTGCAGCACGTCGAAGGTGGAGGCGCGCTCGGTATGGCGGCGGCGATTGTTCTTCCACAGATAGTCGTACATGCAGTTGTGGAAGTAGTAGAACTCGAGATGCTTGAACTCCGCCTTGGCCGCCGAGAACAGTTCTTCCACGCGCCGGATGTGATCGTCCATCGAGCTGCCGACGTCGAGCAGCATCAATACCTTCACGTTGTTGTGGCGCTCGGGGACCATCTTCAAGTCGAGCCAGCCGGCGTTCGCGGCGGTGCTGCGGATCGTGTCGGGCAGGTCGAGTTCGTCGTCCGCACTCTCTCGCGCGAAACGGCGCAGACGCCGCAGCGCGACCTTTATGCTGCGCGTGCCAATTTCCACCTGATTGTCGTAATCGGCGTAGGCGCGCTGGTTCCACACCTTCACGGCGCTGCGATTGCCCGACTCCTCGCCGCCGATGCGAAAGCCTTCCGGGGTTATAGCCGCCATGCCCGAACGGCGACGTGTCGCCTGTGCCGATCCACTTGTTGCCGCCTTCGTGACGGCCTTTCTGCTCGTCCATCAGTTCCTTGAAGCGCTCCATCAGCTTGTCGAGGCCGCCCAGCGACTCGATGCGCTTCTTCTCTTCCGCCGTGAATTCGCGTCGAGCCGCTTCTTGAGCCAGTCGAGCGGCACTTCGAAGGCCTCGTTGGGAATCTGTGCGATGCCGTGGAAGTACGCGCCGAACGTGCGATCGAACTTGTCGAAGTACTTCTTGTCCTTGACCAGCGTCATGCGGGCGAGAAGAGAAAGTAGAACTCATCCAGCGAAGGCTGGATGACCTGCGCCTTGAGCGTCTCGAGTAGCGTCAGATATTCCTTGACCGAGACGGGCAGCCTCGCGTCGCGCAGCGAGTAGAAGAAGTCGATGAGCATGGCGTGGTCTCCTTGAGGCTCCGATGACTTGGCGGTCGTGACTCGGTTGCCGCCGATCAGCGGTCGAGCTGGAAGTTCAGGTTGGCTCGCGCACCGCCAGCCATTCCGACTGGATGATTGAGAACACGACGGTGTTGCGCAGCACGCCGTCGCGGCCGATCTGATGGTTGTGCAAGATGCCGGTTGTGCAAGATGCCGTCCTGCTTCGCGCCGAGCCGGGCGATCGCCGCGCGCGACGCGTGGTTCATGAAATGCGTGCGGAACTCGACGGCGATGGCGTCCAGCCGTTCGAATGCATGCGTGAGCAGGAGCAGCTTCGCTTCGGTGTTGAGCGCAGTTTTCTGCATGCGCCTGGCATACCACGTGTGCCCGATTTCCAGCCGCCGATGCGTCTCGTCCACGTTGAAGTAACGCGTCGAGCCGACGACATCGCCGGTCTTCTGTCGATCACCGCGAACGGATGCGCGCCGTGGTGATCGCGCATGTCGAGCGCGGTGTCGATGTAAGCGCGCGTCTTGTCGGGCGGCGGCACGAAGGTGTACCAGAGTTTCCACAATTCGCCGGCGCGTGCGGCGGCGAGGGCCTGTTCATGTTCCACGGTGAGCGGCACGAGCCTGACGTGCTCGCCTTCTAGCGTGACGGTTTCGATCCAGTGGCTTATGGTTTGCGTAGCATCGTTGTGATGGTCGATCAGCGATGGTTGCGGTTCATGAACAGTAGCCGCTCGAACAGCGCGACGTCCTGTTCGTTCTTCAGAAGCGCGTCGTGCAGCGGTGGGATGATCTGCTTCTGATCGTCGGCGCGCAGCGCTTCGGGCGGAATGTCTTCCGCGAGCAGCAGCTTGAGCCAGTCGAGCAGTTCGGAGGTCGAGGGCTTCTTCTTCAGGCCCGACACATTGTGCAATTCGAAGAAGCTTTGCATCGCGGTGGCCAACAGGTCCCACTTGATGCCGGGAAAATGCACCTCGACGATGTCCTTCATCGTCTGCGCGTCGGGGAACTTGATGTAGTGGAAGAAGCAGCGGCGCAAGAACGCGTCCGGCAGTTCCTTCTCGTTGTTCGACGTGGTGATCACGAGCGGCCGGTGCTTCGCCTCCACCAGTTCGCGCGTCTCGTACACTTAGAACTCCATGCGGTCGAGTTCGCGCAGCAGATTGTTCGGAAACTCGATGTCTGCTTTGTCGATCTCGTCGATTAGCAGTACCGACTGCGCGTCGGTCTCGAAGGCCTGCCACAGCACGCCCTTGACGATGTAATTGCGAATGTCCTTCACGCGCTCGTCGCCGAGCTGCGAGTCGCGCAGGCGCGAGACCGCGTCGCACTCGTAGAGGCCTTGTTGCGCCTTGGTCGTCGACTTGATGTGCCATTGCAGGAGCGGCATGCCCAGCGCGGTGGCGACTTCCTCTGCGAGCATGGTCTTGCCGGTGCCGGGTTCGCCCTTGATGGGCAGGGGCCGTTGAAGCGTCATCGCGGCGTTCACCGCGAGCTTGAGGTCGTCGGTCGCGACGTATTGCGATGAGCCTTCGAAACGCATGACGAAGATCCGGTCGGAGAAAAAATCCCAGTATAAGTCAGAAGACCTTTTGAGATGGCGGCCGGGCAGGTATCGTTTGAGCCGCCGTGCCCGGGCTCGCGGGGCTGTTCCGGTCACGTTGTTCGTTGGTTTTTCGTGTGGCTGCCGTGCGAATTTCGCGCGGTTTTCGAACGGACCCGGCGCGTTTCGCGAAAGCCGTCGCCGTACGACAAGCAAGCGTCGTGCGCGCGGGCAGGGACGAATTGTCGCAGGCGGGAAAGCTGCTTTTCAGCCACGTCCGATTGCTGGCAAGGTTTCCCGCCGTTCTCGTTTGTGGACGATAGGAGGGTCGCGCGGTATAGGTATAATTAGCGCGATTTTTTGGCCTGCGTGGACACGAAAGCAGCAAACAGTCCCGAGAAGGTTGTGAAGCGCTCGGCGCGGGCCACGTGTGACGAGCGCCGGATTTCTCCTCATGCCAGATTAGAAGCTATGAACAATTTCGTCGGCAAATGTGCCGTGATTGCAGCGCTGTCGGGTTTCGCCAGCTTCGCGACTCAGGCGTCGGCTGACGTCGTGGGCAACGCAAAGGCCGCAGAGGGCAAGGTCGCGATGTGCATCGGTTGCCACGGCATCCCGGGCTATCGCACCGCGTACCCCGAAGTCTACGAAGTGCCGATGCTGGGCGGCCAGAACGCGCAGTACATCGCCAATGCGCTGCACGCGTACAAGAAGGGCGACCGCCACTTCGACACCATGCGTGCCATCGCGACCACGCTGTCCGATCAGGATATCGCCGATATCGCCGCGTACTACGCCGCGCAAACCCCTAAATCGAAGAACAATCCCGACAAGTGATCCTGGCCGCCAGGACATGTATCAGCGGCGACATAGGACAGGAGAATTCATGAAGCCCTCTCAGGCACTCCACATCAGCTTCAAGGTGGCAGGCGCAGCGGCGCTCATTGGCATGGCAGCGTTTAACATGGCGCACGCAGCCGATGCCGGCAATGGCAAGGTGCTGTCGGAAAGCCACAACTGCGCGGCCTGCCACGGCCCCGGTCTCAACAAGCCGGTCAGCGGCGACTATCCGAAGCTCGCGGGTCAGCACGCCACCTACATCTATTGGGCGCTGCGCCAGTATCAACTGGGCAACGGCAACCCGAACTTCGGCCGCAACAACGCGATCATGGCCGCGCAGGTGCAGAACCTGTCGCAGAGCGATCTGAAGGATCTCGCCGCATATATCGAATCGCTCGACGGCAGTCTCGTGCTGAAGAAGTAAGCGCGCACGCTGCAGGTGAGGCTCATGGCAAACACCCCGCTCGAGGCGGATGTTTTCATTTGCAGCGGCCGAACGTGCCGGCACCGGCGCCGGTCAGTCGCGCGACGCGCGCCTCTCGATCAGCGCGAGATAGTGGTCCGTATTGGGCGGCGTGTTCGAGCACTGCGCCTCCCAGATTACCTGTCCGAGACACTCCATGATGGCGTGCTGCGCCTCGTGCGACGAGCCGAGTCGCGCGGCCAGCGTGTCGTGCGCGCGGCGGATGCCGAGCGGCTGATCGATCGACAACTGTTCGCTGATCGCGAGATGCATCGACAGATGCAGGAACGGGTTGGTCTGCCCGCGATCGGGCGAGTAGTCGGCCTCGCGCGATTCGGGATTCTGCAACGCGTCGTGATACTCGGGATGCTCGCGCATCCAGTTGGCGGCCATGCTTTCGAGCGGCGTGAGTATCTCGTTCGCGCGTTCCTTGCGCCACGTTTCGGTGAAGAACTGGCGAACTTCGTTGCGGCTGGGATTGAACATAAGCGATTGATTCGATTGCGGGTTTTCAACCATGATTGTAGAGTGTGGCGGCGCGCACCGCTTACTCGGCGGGTGCGGGCGTCTTGGGACGGAATTCGCACAGCGGCTCGATTGCGCAATGCCAGCATTCCGGCACACGCGCCTTGCAGACATAGCGGCCGTGCAGGATCAGCCAGTGATGCGCGTCCTGCAGAAATTCTTTGGGCGTGAACTTCTCCAGCACCGTTTCGACGGTGCGCACGTCCTTGCCGGGCGCGAGCCCGGTACGATTGGCCACGCGGAAGATATGCGTATCGACGGCGATGGTCGGGTGTCCGAACGCCGTGTTCAGCACCACGTTGGCGGTCTTGCGGCCGACGCCCGGCAGCGCTTTGAGTGCCGCGCGATCGTCGGGTACCTCGCCGCCGTACTGATCGATGAGGATGCGGCACGTCGCGATCACGTTCTTCGCCTTCGTGCGATACAAGCCGATGGTGCGAATATGGTCCGACACGCCTTCCTTGCCGAGCGCGAGCACCGTGGCCGGCGTATTGGCGATGGGAAACATTTTGCGCATCGCCTTGTTGACAGACACATCGGTGGCCTGCGCCGAGAGCATCACGGCGATCAGCAGTTCGAACGGCGTGGTGTATTCGAGCTCGGTCGTCGGGTGCGGATTGAGTTCTCGCAGCGTCTCGTAGATCGCGTGGCGCTTCTTCGCGTTCATGTTGGTCAGTGGAAATCGTTATCGTTCGAATCCGGATCGCGCGGCTCGCTCATGCCCAGACGGCGGCGGCGTGTTTCCGCCGCGTCGATTTGCGCCTGTACGGCGGCGCTGACATGCTCGGTGTTCTTCGGTCCGGCGCCCAGTTTCGCCAGCTCTTCTTTCTTTTTGCGCGCGCGGTCCAGCGCCGCCTGGATGATCGCGCGTTTTTTCGCTTCCGGATCGTCATCGGGCGGCGCGGCTGGCTTGTTTTCGTCCACCGGGAGGGGTGCGTCCGAGGGCGAAGCATCGGCGGCGGGGCCGGCATGGCGCGGCGCCTGACGCGCATTCGCCCGCGCCTCCGCCTGCGCATGCTCACGCGCCTGCCGTGCGACGTGCCGGTCGTGGCGCGTGCGGGCGTTGTCGGCCTGCTGCCGGTTCCACGCGTCCCAGCCGGTCGCAGCGCCGGTGACGGGGATCATCGCGATGCAATCGACCGGGCAGGGCGGCACACACAGGTCGCAGCCGGTGCACAGTTCGGGAATGATCGTGTGCATCTGTTTCGCCGTGCCAACGATGGCATCGACAGGGCACGCCTGAATGCACAAGGTACAGCCGATGCAGACGTTTTCGTCGATGACGGCGACCGGCCGCGCGCGTTCCTCGCCGTGGGTCGTGTCGAGCGGAATCAGCGGCTTGCCGAGCAATGCGGCGAGCCACGCGATGCCTTCCGCGCCGCCCGGCGGGCACTGGTTATAGTTCGCCTCGCCGGTGGCGATGGCTTGCGCGTAAGGCCGGCAGGCGGGGTAACCGCACTTGGTGCACTGGGTTTGCGGCAGCAGGTCTTCGATGCGCTCGGCGAGCGGCTTGCTCAAGGTCGTAACGGATGCGGTCACAGGGATCGGTGAGGCTTGGGGGGACTTCGGGCAGCGTAAGGTCCGGACGGATACGGCGACGGCTCAAATTCGGGCCGCGCCTGGCGCCGGGATAGCCGGCTCGCTGCATTCGGTGCGCACTCGGCTTTAAAGATCAAACAGAGTTTCAAGCGCCATTATCGCCGAAGTCGGGAATACCCGTGACGGGGGTCTTCGATCCCAATTGCCAACGCCTTGCGAAGTACGCGTAATCAAAGCGCTTTTCCGTTTGACCGCAGGACGGTGTTCCCCAATAACTTGGTGCGCCCGTTCACGTCATGTATCCAATGCGGGCCGCGTGACGCATATCCGGCAACGCGGCTCCCGACTCATGTCATCATGAATCAGCCGAAAATCAAAAGAGATCCTGAGGGCACCCGACGCCGTATTTTGCTTGCGGCCGCCGAGGAATTCGCGGCAGGCGGCCTGTTCGGCGCGCGCGTAGACCAGATTGCCCGCCGGGCGGAGACCAATGAGCACATGCTCTATTACTACTTCGGTAGCAAGGAGCAGCTGTTTACCGCTGTGCTGGAGCACGCTTTCGGCGCACTGGTCGAAGTGGAGCGCTCGCTCGACCTCGATGGCGTTGCGCCGATCGAGGCCATCACACGCCTGGCGCATTTTGTCTGGGATTATTTCCGGGATCATCCGGAGTTCCTGCGGTTCGTCAATAACGAGAATCTGCACGAGGCGAAATACATCAAAGGATCGAACTGCATCCGCGAGCTCATTTCGCCGATCGTCGAGACGACCAAGTCGATTCTCGAACGCGGTCAGAAAGCGGGACTATTCCGTCAGGATGTCGATCCATTGAAGTTCTATATCGCGGCGACGGCGCTCGGGTATTACATCGTGTCGAATCGTTTCACGCTGAACGCCACGCTCGGTCTCGATTTCAGCGAGCCGCAGCAGCGCGAACAGATGATTCGCATGAACACGGAACTGCTGCTGTCCTATCTGAAGCGCCGCTGACAGGCGGCGGGTCTGAAGAAAAAACGTCGCGCCTTTTTCAAGGTGCGACGTTTTTGTTTGAGGCTATGGAATCGGTTTTGAACCGATCTCGCGTGCTTGCCGCGATGAGCCGCTACAAGCAGCCTGAATCAATTCATCTTCGACGTCCGTTGCCGATGCGCTCAGGCGGGAACGGCTTCTGTCTTCGGCGTCTTGTCGTGCTTGAGGATGAACTCGCGCAACTGCGGATACACCATCGCGCGCCAGCGGTGGCCGGAGAAAATGCCGTAGTGGCCGGCTTTTTCCACCGTGAAATGGCGTTTGTGCTTGGCCGCGATGCAGGTGCACAAATCGTGCGCGGCGCGTGTCTGGCCGTTGTCGGAGATATCGTCCAGTTCGCCCTCGATGGTGAAGAGCGCCGTTCTCTTGATGTCCTGCGGACGCACCATCTCGCCGTTCACTTCCCACGTGACTTCGGCCAGCCGAAACTCCTGGAACACGATGCGGATTGTTTCGAGGTAGTACTCCGCCGCCATGTCGAGCACGGCGTTGTATTCATCGTAGAAGCGGCGATGCTGTTCGGCGTCTTCATCGTCACCGCGCAGCAAGTTTTGATAGAAATCCCAATGGGCCGTCAGGTGGTGTTCGGGATTCATCGCGACGAATCCCGCGTGTTGCAGGAAGCCCGGATACACCTTGTGCCCCATGCCCGGGTAATTTGCCGGCACCGTGTAGATGACGTTGTTCTCGAACCACTCGAACGAGTGCTCGTTGACGAGCGAGTTGACCGAGGTTGGGCTGCGGCGCGCGTCGATCGGGCCGCCCATCATGGTCATGGTGCGGGGCGTGTCCTCCCGCGGCTCGCCATCAGCGAAATGGCCGCCAGCACCGGCACGGTAGGCTGACATACCGAGATCACGTGCAGATCCTTCGCGCCGATATGACGGGTAACTCCTGGATGTACTCGACGTAATCGTCCTGATGGAACGGGCCGTTCTCGATCGGCACCATGCGTGCGTCGAGCCAGTCGGTGATGTACACCTTGTGATCCTGCAATAGCATCTTCACGGTGTCGCGGAGCAGGGTCGAGTGGTGGCCCGACAAAGGCGCGCAGACCAGCACGATCGGCTCGTTCTTCAGCTTTGTGACGGTCGCGCTGTCGTTGGCGAAGCGCTTGAAGCGCAGCAGGCAGCAGAACGGTTTTTCGACGACCGTCTGTTCGACGATCGGAATGTTGTGACCATCCTTGACGATCTGATGAAGCTCGAATTCGGGCTTCTCGTAGTTCTTGCCGAGCCGGTAGAGCAATTCGTACGCGGCGGCGAGACGATTGGAACCAGGCACACAGGCAAGCGGACTGGCCGGGTTCACAAAGGATTTGGAAGCGGCCTGGGCCCAGGCTGTGAGGGGAGACAGCATGGCCCGCTGGAATTCGTGAATTTGATAGAGCATGGTTGCCCCAGTAGCTCCGGTTGGAACCGGTTTTCCCGTCGAGCCCGGACATATGCCCGGCAAATGTCCCGACGGCTTTCCACGATCCCCGAGTCCCGGCGGCTGTTGCCGCGTCACGAGGCAGTCTTGATGCAATGCTTCTTTACTGCAACGACATGCGGTCTTGCGTGGCGGATGAGGCCGGTTTGCTTCGGCGAATTGCAGATGTCATTCGACACTTAACGGCCGTTGAGCAGCAAACCTGAGTCGAACCCGCAATATTTTCCGCATAACCGGCAGAACATTCAACAACACTGTTTAATTTACCGGTTTTCTGTAACGCAACAACACATCAACGTATTTTGTGCGTTGCACCAATGTTAGCGTCTGACGATGAAACTGCCAACTGCATAAACACTTAAATCGACACTTCACTGTCGTCCGGAGGCGGCGTCCATGACCGCGTCCGAGCGTGTTTGTGCCGCTGGGTCTTGGCTGCCGTCGCCGGACGGCTGTCCGGTTGCCTTGGCCATCTCTTCCTCGACCCGCATCAGGTTCAAGCCCGTATGCACCAGAGCGACGTGCGTGAACGCCTGCGGGAAATTGCCGACCATCCGTTTGGCGACTGTCTCGTATTCCTCCGCCAGCAGGCCAACGTTGTTCGCCAGGCCGATCAGACGCTCGAACATGTCGTGCGCTTCGTCGAGCCGGCCTTGCAGCGCCAGGTTATCCACCAGCCAGAAACTACAAGCCAAAAACGTGCCTTCTCCCGGCGGCAGGCTGTCGTCGACCTGAGTCGTGTGCGCTTGACCAGACCATCGTGCGTCAAAGTGGTCTCGATCGCATGTACGGTTCCGGTCACACGCGGATCATTCGACGGCAAAAAGCCGAGCAGCGCGATCAGGAGCAGGCTCGTGTCGAGCACGTCGCTGCCGTAGGCCTGCACGAAGGAGTTGAGCTCCGGATTCCAGCTCTTCTTCAGCACCTCGGCACGCACGCGGGCGCGCATCTCGCGCCAGTGATCGATCGGGCCGGGCAGATCGAACGTCTCGGCCGATTTGATCGCGCGGTCGTAGGCGACCTACGCCATGACCTTCGAAAACGTGAAATGCTGCTGACCGCCGCGCGTCTCCCAGATGCCTTCGTCGGGCTGCTGCCAGATGGTGTCAAGGTGTTGCAACATGGCGCACTGCATCGACCATGCTGTTTCATCGCTTTGCAGGCCGCGACGCGTGCGAGATGCAGCGCGTTCATCACTTCGCCATAGACGTCGAGTTGCAACTGCTGCACCGTGCCGTTGCCGATGTGCACCGGTGCCGCGCCCTCGTACCCCGGCAGCCATGTAATCTCGTACTCGGGCAAGCGCCGTTCGCCCGCGATGCCGTACATGATCTGGATCTGCGTGGGCGAGCCCGCCATCACGCGGCCCAGCCAGGCCCACCAGGCGCGCGCTTCGTCGTAATAGCCGCCGCGCATCATGGCGAGGAGGGTGATGGTGGCGTCGTGCAGCCAGCAGTAGCGATAGTCCCAGTTGCGCGTGCCGCCCAGTTGTTCGGGCAGCGAAGTGGTCGGTACCACGACGATGGCACCGGTCGGCTCGTAGGCGAGCGCCTTGAGCCGTGATGAGCGAGCGGCGGACGGCAAGCGCGTAGCGGCCTTTCAGTTCGCTCTGGCCGGACCATTCGCGCCAGAGGTTTTCGGCGCGCGCCAATTGCGTATGCGGATCGTGTGCAGGCGGCAGACGGAGATGCGAGGGCGAATAGCACAGTGAGAACCGCACGCGCTCGCCTTCGCTCACATCGAAGCAGGCGGTCGTGCGCGTGTTCTTGCCGACCAGGTCGACCGGCGTGCGCAAGACGGCGAGATCGGGTCCGACGATCGCGCGGATGCCGCTGTCGTCCGGCAGACGGCTGACCCACGGCGTCGCCGCGCCGTAGTCGAAGCGCAGCACCAGTTCCATCTATCTTTATGCGCGCCGTGCTGCGTTTGCCGATCACGATACGCACCAGTTCAGAATGACCGTTGCGCGACGGCATGAAATCGATCACGGTGACCGCACCCTAAGGTGTATCGAAATCGGTCTCGAGGATCAGCGTGTCGCCGCGATAGCGGCGGCGGATGATGGGCGATTCGCTGTCGGCTATTTCGGGTGCGAGCAGCCATCGGCCGTATTCAGGCGTGCCGAGCAATGCGGCGAAGCACGCCGCGGAGTCGAAGCGCGGCCAACAAAGCCAGTCGACGGAACCGTTGCGTCAAATCAGGGCTGCGGTGTGGCCGTCGCCGACCATTGCGTAATCTTCAATCGGTGCCTGGCATAAGCAAATGTCTTCCTGCTGCTGGCGGCGCAATCGAGCATCAAGCGATCGAGCGCAGATGCGCCGCGGGTTGCACGAAAATCTCGCGGCTTCCGAGCCGTTCGATGCCGCATGGCGTGCGCCTCGTGCATGAGGCGCGTCATGCTTCCTTCTGGCCGCATTTCGCATTTTGCCGCAATCGTTCGGAGCGAGCAGCAAACGCGGCCGATGCGCGCCAATTTCCGCGCGCGGCTGCGGCGCGATGCCGCACCTCTTTGGCGGAGAAGCGCTAGCGCGACGGCGTTCCCGGACGGGCTACGCCGGCTTTCACCATTGCCCGGATTTTTCGACTGATGTTTAGAATCAAGCTTCGTGTAATGTGAATGCAAGAAAGAAGCGCGGTCGCTCAGGATTCGGGCAATTAGCCGTTTCAGTTCGTCTTCAACGTCACGTTTCGAGGAACAGAACCATGCTTCACCCGTCGAGAGCCGACTGCATCGCCATCCTGTCCGCTGCGAGTCGCATGAGTGAGGCCGACTCGCTCCTCGCGCTCGATCACACACGGCTCGGCCTGTCGCGCAACGCGATGGTCAACGCCGCGGTGTTTCTCACCGAACGCGGCTGTTTCAGCAAGTACACCTTCGGCGCGAGCGGTTTCTCGGTCGGCGCGCTGTCGCTGCAAGGGCGCATGCGTCTCACGCAACTCGCCGACGGCTGATCTGTCCCGCCGCCAGGCTTTTTTCGATGCCTCATTCCTTAAAGCGCCGCACATCGCGCAGGCGCGACCACGCGCGCCAGCATGGAACCGCCGGCGCGAATCTGCGTCACAAAACAGGCGTGCGTGTTCCCGGTGCGGCCAGGCTTACGTTTCGTCAGAAGTGCATGCCGCCCATGCCGAACAGACCGATCAAGCCGATGACGATCAGATAGATCGCCACGATGATGTTCAGCAATTGCGGCATCACGAGTATGAGAATGCCCGCGATCAGCGAGACGAGCGGGCCCAGGCTTACGTGGATGGTCATCGCAGCAGCTTCTTTCTTGTTGGTGTGATGGCTTCGAAACTTCGGACGGGCCGGTGGTGCGCCGGCGCGCATCGGTGTATTGCTTCGGTGATGATCCGTTTGCGATGACAGTGGCCCGACGCCCGACGCTGGGAGCAGAACTTGCTCAGTCAGCACGTTCGAAGGGCCTGCAACGCCGGCGCCCACGCACGTTGCCCCTTGAATAACAAGCTGCAAAAAGACAATGAGGAGATTTCATGCATTCGTGCTCATCACCCTGTTCCCCGCGCACGACGACATCGCCGTCGGTGCCGGGCAAGCAACGCGCCAGCTCAGGTCATGCCACTCCACGCGTCGCCTGCGCGGGCTATGGTCGAAAGCTTGCGCATTGACGCTCGTGCTTGCCGCCGGGCAAGCGTTCGCACAGACACCGGCCAGCGCGCCGTCGACCGGCGCGAGCGGCGGACCGGTCGTGTCATCCTCGGGCGGACTTGTCTACGACTTGCTGATCGGCACTTACACAGGCGGCGGCAAGAGCGAGGGCATCTACGTCTATCGTTTCGATACCGGTAGCGGCGAACTTACGCGCATCGCGTCGGCGCAAACGGTGAATCCGTCGTATCTCGTCGTGAGCCGTGACCGCAATTACGTGTACGCCGTGAACGAATGGCCCGGCGACAACGGCCCGGCCTCGCAGCGCGGTGGCATCAGCGCGTTTCGCTTCGATCGCGCGAGCGGGCAGTTGTGCCTCATCAACCGTGTGTCGTCGGACGGCAACGACCCGTGCTATCTGTCGATCTCGCCGGACGGCAAGTATCTCCTCACGGCGAATTATTCGGTCGCGGCGAATCCCGGCGGCAGTTTCGCGGTATTCCCGCTCGCGGACGATGGCCATGTCGGCGCATCTGTGCTGACGGTGCATCACGAAGGCGGCGGCCCGGTGAAGGGGCGGCAGGACAATTCGCATGTCCATTCGACCGTGTTCTCGCCGGACGGCAAGTATCTGTTCACGCAGGATCTCGGCGTGGACAAGGTGTTTTCCTACCGCTATACTCCCGATCCGTCCGACAGCAAGCGCGGCCTGTTCAGTCCGACGGAATCGCGCTATACGCCGATCAAGGCGGGCTCGGGTCCGCGACACCTCGTGTTCGACGCCACCGGCAAGCACGCCTACCTGACCACGGAGTTGAACGCGGCGGTCACCGTGTTCGATTATCACGACGGCAAGCTGACCCAGGTGCAAACGCTGCCGATGACTGCGCCCGGCTTCAAAGGCAAGATCGGCGGCGGCGCGATCCATCTTTCGCCTGACGGACGCTTCCTTTATGCGACCAATCGCGGCGACGTCAATCAACTGGTGCAGTTCTCCGTCGATTCGTCCAACGGCCATCTGAAACTCGTGAAGCGTTATTCGACGCTCGGCAAGACGCCGCGCGAATTCGCGATGGACCCGAGCGGGCGCTGGCTCATCGTCGGCAATCAGGACAGTGACAGCGCGTATTTCTTCCGCCGCGATCCGCAGACGGGCGATCTCGCGTCGGACCCAAAACAGTTGTCGATCGGCTCGCCGGTCGATTTCAAGTTCGTGTCTCCGTCGTGAAGTATGTGCGTGTGAAGTAAGACTCAGGCCATCGCCACAACGGCAAGGTTCCGCAGTCCGATCACGATGAAATAATACTGATTAAGGCAGTTATCGTTTCATTGGCGTGCGTGCCGCTCGCAGCTTTCGCGGCGTCGCCGGAGGCCGCCAACGCCGGCGGCGGCCAGTGCGACTACAAGTGTGACTGGATGTCGTCGGCGTGCGAATGCGTGATGCGCGTCGCGCACGACGGCACCTGGGACCTGTATCTGACCGGCTACGGCTGGCACATCGATGGCTTCGACAATCGCAGCGAGTTGAATCCGTGGTCGTACGGCGGCGGGGCAGGCAAGCACTGGACGGACGCGGACGGCAATGAAGACATCCTGTTCGTGTTCGCTTTCTCGAACTCGCATCACAACTTCGAGCCGATCGGCGGCTACGCGCGCCAGTGGTACACGAAGCCCGTGCTCAGCGGCTTGCAGGCGGGCGGCGGGTATTTCATCGGCATTACCGCGCGCAGCGACGTCGTGCATTGCTGATGGGCACCATCATTCCGCGCATTCCCGGCCTGAACGACGGCGACATCGCGTTCTTCTGGGACGCTACAAGTTCTAGCAGGCTGTTGAAATACCCTCTACGCGGGTCATCTTACGCGGATCATCTGATTGGGAGTGGCAAACTGGGCGGGGCAAACGTTGAATCAAGGAATCGAACGACACTGAGACCGAAACGATGCGCAGAGCAGACGGCTACACCGAATTGATGTTCATGATGACCACGCTGGATAACTTGGTTCCGGCCAATCACCCGCT
>LFLF01000293.1 GCA_001184395.1 Candidatus Paraburkholderia calva
CAATCATCCAGCCCTTTCCCTCATGTCTAGGGAAGGGTTTAGTTACTCATGAAATAAGCAAGAAAATCATAAACCCAAAGCGAATTCATGGCTACAAGAATAAGAAAAAGAAAGAAAAATAAGCCGATGATGGCGATGAGTGAAGATGTGAAGGTGAAAAGTGGCGGCAGCTCTTCTCTTCTTCTCCCTTCTATCGTGGATGGTGTGTCTTGTCCTGTCTATCCTCCTCCAAAATCACGTTGCTGCTGTGTGTATAGCCTAGGGTTAGAATTTTCCTTCAATTGCACCATAGGTCCCTCAAACAAGCCCTTAGTATGCAAAATAAATGAATTCCCGTAACCCACTTTATGCCCGTGCACAACAGCTAACTTGTACTGAAATCCAATCCACTTTCCATCTAGAATTTTCAAAATCCAAAACTACAAAGTTGTATCCCTGCCTCTTAGCTATCAGTAGAAACTAGAATAGCATCAATTCGAGGTCTGGAGGCTGAGATATAGCCAAAACCGTGAAAGGTGGCAGTGCAGAAAATAGCTACGGGTTCACTTCGGGTTCTTTTCCTTTCCTCCATGTATTGGGCTCAAAATAATTATTAAAAATGTGATTAAACATCCTAAAAATAATGACCCAGTTAATGATTAAAATAGCCCATAAAAATAAAATAAAAATAATTAACTAGCCTATAGCCCTTAAATGGCACAAAGGTGCACAAATGGACACAAAAGAACAGAAATAGCCCACTAAAGACACTCAAAACTCCAAGAATAATATGGCATAAATATGGCCAAAAAACTCCCCCAAACTTGGAACTTTGCTTGTTCTCAAGCAAAGACAAGAAAAGAAGAAATGGAACAAGGAAGGACACGAAAGAAAGATACAAGTAGCATGTTAGGAAATAGCCTCAGATTTAGAAGCAATTTTTTTTGTCATGTTCATGCCATTCAATAAAAACTCAGTTTAGGACCACAAACACATATGCAATCATTAGGTCTTTAACGGATTGTAATGTTGGCTTGTGATAAGGTTGGTGAAATTTTAGATATTTAGTAGGTTCATTCACAATGGAACTTAACATAGTTATAACCCCTCACCATGTTATCC
>LFLF01000294.1 GCA_001184395.1 Candidatus Paraburkholderia calva
AACTCAGACAGCTCTGCTGGCGACATTCGATAAGGAGCTTGAGCAGGGGGTTTAGCTCCTGGGACCAAATCAATCGGATGGTCCACTGCGCGTCTCGGCGGCAACTTCTTTGGCAACTCAGCAGGCATTATATCAACAAACTCATCAAGTAAATCAGCAATAACGCCTGGGACATCTTGAAACATATCAGGCTTTATCTCCACCATCACCGCAAGGTAAGTGGGATCACCATGCTTCAACCCATTCTCCACCTGAATAGCCGACAAAATGCCTTTGCCTTTCTCATTGCCAAGGAACATAGGCTTCACCGCACTACACCGTACAAAGACGGGGTTGCTCTCATCAGCAATCATCAAGCCATCCAAGTGCGGTATCGGGAAGGCCTTGTTCAGAAACATGAATTCCTTTCCCAGAATGATGTCAAAGTTGTCTAGCTTTCGAACAACCATCACATTGCAAGATCCCGTCCAGCCATCCATCGTAATCGCCATATTACAATGGCCCAAAATGGCTTCAGGCGCCGCATTCACGGTTTTGATCTTGCTGTTGTGAGGCTCTAATTTCAGCTTCAACCGACGTGCTTCCATTTCGATCATGAAAGTGTGTGTTGCACCTGTATCCAACATCACACTAGAAGAAATGCCATTAATCACAGCATCAACATAAATCAATGCATTTTGTAAAACTGGGGTTTTCACAGAAGTGATAGCATTTAACAATTGCAAAAGGTTTACTCGGGAAGGAGACTCCTCATCCTCAGCCATCCCAGCGATCATCGCATTCACCTTCTCCTTGTGAGAACAATCTCTAGCCTAGTGAGGTCCATCGCACTTAAAGCAACCAGTCCACTTCTTCGCTGCTTGTTGCTTGTCATCGCCTGCAGCAGACTTGCCACCCTCAGCACTAGGCTTCTTCTTGTAAGCCTTCTTGGATTTGTCTTTGCCCTCTTTCCCTTTGTCCTTCTTGAATTTCTTTTTGTCACCCGCTGCATTGGACGACGTCTTGAAGTTCACCAACTTATCAGCAGCGGCAACGGCTTGGGGTAAAGTTTGAACCCCTTGCCTATTCAACTCAGCCTGAGCCCAATTT
>LFLF01000296.1 GCA_001184395.1 Candidatus Paraburkholderia calva
CTTTACTACAGCTAATACAAATCATTGTTTTAGACGATGCATATGTAGAAAGCCTAGCTTTTTGTAGTCGTTACTAGTCGAGTTTTTCTTTTTTTTTTTTCTATAGTGGAGATAGCCGCACGTAATGACAGATCACAGCCATATTATTAAAAGCTTGTGGTAAGAATGGGTTTCGTTCTAGTGCTCGAAAATAATATTCCAAAGCTTTCGTATGTTCTCCATTACTTGTGTGGATAAGGCCTATATTATAGAGTATATAACTTCGATCATAGGGATCAATTTCTAGTCGCATAGCTTCATAATAATTCTGTAAAGCTTCCGCATAATTTCCTTCGGATTGAGCTGACATCCGTTACGGTCGTCGTTCAATTTTAAAAACCCTCCGTTTCAGAACCGTACGTGAGATTTGCATCTCATACAGCTCCACCCTATGTGCATAAGGAGAATAATAGATGGAATCAAACAAAATATTCTCATTATGAACTGGCCGGGGCTAGTGTTTTTACAAAAAATCTCTAGCCAACCTTCCTGCAAGAGATCTTTTCTTAACACCAAGCCTATTCGGACTAGATAGAAAGGAAAGGATACCTCCAACAATTTCTTTGTTTTCAACGCTTTCTACTTTCCAGGAATTAGTCACTTCAACACCCTTCGACAGTTATACGGATATCCAAAGTACAAACGAGATGGGTGTTTGTTATCCCAACCATTCTTTTAGTCCCGAGCCTCATAAGCAAGGAGTAAGAGTAATTTCTAACAAAGTTTTCGTGTTGTTGATTCCTAAATGTAGTGCTTCTTCCCCTATGCTGCCTAATTAGTACTAGTTGAGTCGTATTGACCGATAATACAAGCAGAACCTCCTAAGTGTAACCTTTCGCTGAATACTAGAATCCACAATACAATGGAAACATAGCATATGAGGTTGCATTAATCAAGGATATGCGACCGAAGGAATTGTTCTATTTCCAAGTTTCACTCTCAACAAGCGTATATATTTTGATTTTTTTTTCAAAAAATTTATGGAATGGAATCGAGTGTCTTTTTCATAAGACTGAGAGAAAT
>LFLF01000297.1 GCA_001184395.1 Candidatus Paraburkholderia calva
ATTAGATACTCAGTATCTAATAAGTTCTACCTACTATTGGATTTGAACCAATGACTCTCGCCGTATGAAAGCAATACTCTAACCACTGAGTTAAGTAGGTCATTTCTCGTCCCAAAGAGAACAAAATAGAACCCATCCCGTTGCTTGATTATAAATATAATATGCCTTAAAAGCAACACTAATCTAAGCAATACCTCCCCAAAAGCAAAAGATTTATGATGTTGGATCATGGAATATTCATCTTGACAAGAAATTAGTTCCATGATAAAATATGTATCAAATATGTTCACAGGAAATGGCAATCAATAATCAATTCAATAATCAATAAGATATTAAGATATAATAAGATTTAATAAGATAATAAGATTAATAAGATAATAAGATAAGGGCTATAGCTCAGTTGGTAGAGCATCTCGTTTACACGTGCGCCAATGTTTTTCAAGGTAACCCATCATACAATGAAATAAAAAAATGGTGATATTGATGTCTTAACCCAAATTTTAAGGGAACAATAGCCTGACAAAGGGTTCGGGAGTGCCTGTATAGGTGTCAAATAGACTTTATCCTGGATTTGAGATATTGATAAGGTAAATAGTTAGTCTAATCAATGCTAGGCCTTATGAGTATAAATGAGTATAAAGAACTCAAACAATCTCTTTTCGTCCTATGAATTTTAAGGTGTATGAAGTTTCATATTTCATTTTGTAAGCAGTTTGTAAGCAGAACGATAGAGACTTCATTTAACTTGGGTTGGTACAGTTTTTCATTTTCTTTTGTGGATTTTCATTTTTATCATTTTTCTATTTTTGGAAATTTTACAGTTACTATTCTTATAAATAGTGATTTCGTGATTTGTTGCTTACATTTTTCTTTGTGTTGTTTGTTTTTAGTGTTTTTGAGTGAGTCTAAGAGTCTTAGATAGTTTTTAAAGTTGGTTAATAAGGTGCATTGTTATTCTAGACAATTTTTCAAGTTTTAGTCATTTTAATTTTCTTTGAGTTTAGTCTCACATTTCCCTTCTCCTTATTGCAATTTTTATTTGTTTGAATAAATGGACT
>LFLF01000299.1 GCA_001184395.1 Candidatus Paraburkholderia calva
TATTTGTACCAAAGTGATAAGACCATAATTTTTCATATTTTATATATTAATTATCCTAATTTAATTTTATTTTTAGTGAATTATTTGGAATATTTGCCTTTATTTGATTTAATGTTTGATTGTAGGAAAAATAGGCAAAATGGGTCTTAAATTGAAGATAATCATCAATTATGTTGATTGAAGAATTTTGGAGATCAAGAAAAATTCAATTTATAGAGATCAAGGAAGAAGATTGGAGAAGAATGAAGAGAATAAAAAGAGAAAGAAAAATCAAATAAAAAAAGAAAAAGAAAAGTGAAGATTGAAGGGATCTGGACAAACGCTGCACGCGCGTGGAAAGCTGATGGAACGTTCCAGTCAGGCGCGTGTGTTACACGTGCCTGAAACAAAAAGGAAGGACCCGCGCCATGCGCGGGCCGTGCTGTGAGAGAAAGGCACTCGCGTGTCCGTCACGCGCGCGCCGTGAAGAAAAGACATGCAGCGGCTGCTTTGTTTCTTCAGCGGGACCCACGCAAATTTGCTTAACTTTTTATTTTCTTTGAACCTACGAAACTTGTATCCCACATTGCCTATTTATCCCTAGTCTCTCAATCCTTTACCTATAAATACCCCCTAGTCTCATAGCTTTAGAGAGGTAATTCCCTGTACATTAGTTTCATACTTTTTGTACATTAGTATAATAATTTTTATGGCTTATTTTCTTTTCTCTTCTTTTTAATTAATTAGTTTTAGATTTATTTTAGTTTTATTTATTTTATTTTTCTTATTTTAAATATGTTTCTAGGCTAAATTTACTAGGGATTTCTTGACTATGTTGGCTTGATTTAATTGTTGGTTTATTGATACTAAATTTGTAGTCTTCTTTGCAATTATTATTAATTGTGCATTTATTCATCTGATCAATGTTGAATGTTTCTTAGAATTCTTTGGGTAATCGTGAGATTCTCTTTGAATTTGGAAAACTAATTGCAAGAACAAGTTAATTTTCACCTAGAGATAGGGTTAATTAATTTGCCGGATTAAGAATTAACAAAGCTTAATAGTGGTGGATTA
>LFLF01000300.1 GCA_001184395.1 Candidatus Paraburkholderia calva
ATTTATGGTTGACTTGGTTGGACTAAAAAATGAAGTATCCAGGCTCTGTTTAGAAAAAACCAATTGATTGGTAATATATCTATGATTCCTAGTTTTAGAATAACTAATTCCTATTTGCTTCTTTGTAAAGCGGGTTAGTGTTAATAACTATTTGGTAAGAAGGTATGCCATACATCAATATTAATTTAATATTAATAAGGGTGTAGAAAGTCATATAAAAAGAAATGGTAATGGAGACTTTTGTCCTATATGTACAAAAAAAACTCGGGCAAATCTTTACCCAGAGTAGAACATAAACCTAAGAAGATGAAAGAGACCCAATTAGTAACAAGAAAATACTATCGAGATTTGGTTGAATCTCGATGAAACAATATATCAATGAGAAGTTAATTCGATGAGTTTCGTGACTTATACTTTAATTATATTAAATTATATTACTTTAATTATATTAAATTATATTAATAGTAATTATATTTATATTAAAATTAAATAAAAACTCGTATCTATTGAAGAAAAAAAAACCCTTTCGTTAGAAGACAGAAAGAACCTGTTAGGTTATGAGAAAAGAAAGAGGGCTGGAATCTATACATTGATTCTTTTTTTTTCGCCACTTTTTTGAACCGTATGCATCAAAAGGTGCATGTACGGTTTCTAAGGGATACACTTGGGCCCTAATCAACCGACTTTATCACGAAAGATTATTTTTTTTAGGCCTCGCAATTGATAGCGCGATCTCAAATCAACTTATTGGTCTTATGATATATCTAAGTGCCGAAGATGATACCAAAGATCTGTATTTGTTTATAAATTCTCCCGGGGGCTGGGTAATACCCGGAGTAGCTCTTTATGATACTATGCAATTTGTGCACCCAGATGTCCACCCAATATGCATGGGGTTAGCCGCCTCAATGGGATCCTTTCTCCTGGTCGGAGGAGAAATTACCAAACGTTTAGCATTCCCTCACGCTTGGCGCCAATGGGTTTTTTGAGACAAAAAAAAAAAAGACTATGCCTTCGCCCTATGAAATATGAATATTAAGTAATAATAGAC
>LFLF01000301.1 GCA_001184395.1 Candidatus Paraburkholderia calva
GTCTCCCATGTGGCTTCCTCTATATCATGACATTTCCACAGAACCTTCACCAATGGAACCTCTTTTGTTCTTAAAATCTTCACTTTCTTATCCAGAATCCGTACTGGATGTTCTACCATAGTTAAATCCTCTTGAAGCACAATGTCTGCTACTTGAACCACGTGACTTGGATCTGGCTGATATTTCTTGAGTCTGGACACGTGAAATACATCGTGCATCCTAGCCAGTCTTGCTAGTAACTTGAATCTATATGCCACTTGTCCTTTTCTTTCCAAAATATCAAAGGGTCCCACGTATCTCGGACTTAATTTCCCTCCTTTTCCAGATCTTACCAGTCCCTTCCTTGGTTGCATTTTTAGGAACACCTTGTCCCCAACTTCGTATTCTAAATCCCTTCTTCGATTGTCAGTATAACTCTTCTGTCTGCTGATGAATGCTTTGCATGCATCTATTTTATGCATTAGAAGTCCTTAAGTGATGGTGATTTTAAATGTGATTAATGCTACTTTGAAAGGACTTTGAGCTTAAAACAAGATTTTTATTCTAAATGCATGAAATGATGATTTGAAATGGCTGAATTGAATATTGCACAAATATTGCCAAATGGTTAATGAACAGCAATACTCTCAGCAAAAATATGTTTTCTGTTCAGGAAATATACAAAGCAGTAAGCCGAGGGTATGAGCCGAGGATAAATAAGAACACATCAAGAGTCTGGGTTGCAAAGAAACAACACAACTTGTGACCCGGATGCCTAGCCCAAAAGCCCGAGGATACAGGAAGAACAGAACAGAAGAACAAGGCAAGCAAAGACCAGCTCAGATTCAGCAGCAAAAGGCGATTCAAAATTGACCCGAGGTTGCGAGCTTTGCAATACACAACTTGGCAATCCAAACTACGACTCGAGTAGGGAGGAGTTGCCAATCAACCTTCGCAACCCGGTCGGAAGAACAAGCAAGAAGAACCACTGGACCGAGGATCAGGATGCTTAAAGCACAATCCGAGGAATACCCACGTCAAGAAGAATATGAAAGTCTCCAAGCTAAGAA
>LFLF01000031.1 GCA_001184395.1 Candidatus Paraburkholderia calva
AGTCGGGAGGATTCGGCAGGCGATGTATCGAGGACTGAAGCGCGTCGACCAATTCTTTCTGCTGATCCAGGCAGCTTACAACCTGACGCGCATGGGAACGCTGGCCGCTCGGGCGGCATGAGAGCGAACGTCGAAAAGAATGCGACATTAGCAGCACCTGAATCAACGAAGTCCGGCGTTAAATTAGTTGGGTCTGAACGTCGCGTTGGCTCTTTCGAATGAGTAGGCGCACATTCAAAAAAACTATTTCAACAGCCTCCTAGATCCTCATGCGCCTTTGCGGCGTCGGACAATGCGTAGCGCTGACGCAAGTTCGTCTTCACCTTGCCCGAGGCCACGACGTCGAACAGTTCCACCGCCATCGTATCGAGATCGGCGCGCTTGGCGATGTAGCTGAACAGCGTGGGCCGCGTGAAGTACAGCAAGCCGCGACCGGCGAACTCGGACGAATCGATCGGCGGCAACGAGCCCGACGAATTGCCGAAGTTCACGAACAGGCCGAGCGGCGCGAGGCAATCGAGCGAGGCGACGTACGTGTCCTTGCCGATTGAATCGTAGACCACAGGCACGCCTGCGCCGTTGGTGATCTCGCGCACGCGCTGCGTGAAGTTCTCGCGCGTATAGACGATCGGGTAATCGCAGCCGTGCGCTTTCGCGCGCTCCGCTTTCTCGTCCGAACCGACGGTGCCGATCACGGTCGCGCCGAGCGCCTTCACCCACTGGCACGCCAGCATGCCGACGCCGCCCGCTGCCGCGTGGATCAGCACGGTGTCGCCTGCCTTCACGCGATACGTGCGGCACAGCAGATACTGCGCGGTCAGACCCTGCAGCATGATCGACGCGGCGTCGTCATAGCCGATCGAATCGGGCAGCTTGACGACGTAATCTGCCGACATCACGCGCTCCTGCGCATACGCGCCCGGCTTGAACTGGGTGAAGCCTTCGCCTACCGCCGTCACCTCGCCTGCCGCTTCCATGCCGAGGCCGCCGGGCAGCGGCATCGGATACAGACCAGTGCGGAAATACACGTCGATGAAATTCAGTCCCACCGCATGATGCTTCACCCGGACTTCGCCCTTGCCAGACTCGTCCACGTCCACGTCGACCCACTTCATTACTTCCGGGCCGCCTGCCTCGTCGAAACGGATTGCCTTGGTCATCGCTCGTTCATCTCCTTGTGTGCGTGTATCAGGACGCCCGCGCAAAGCGCAGACGAAGATCGTCGAGAATCATGCGCGCCATCGCGATGTTGGTCGCGCACGGCACGTTGTGCACGTCGCAGGCGCGCACGAGCGCGTTGATGTCCGGCTCGTGCGGCTGCGGCGTCATCGGGTCGCGCAGAAAGATCACGATGTTGACGCGCCCTTCCGCCAGTTCCGCGCCGATCTGCAAATCGCCGCCGTGCGGGCCGGACAGCTTGCGTTCGACCGTCAGCCCGTGCGCCGCCGCGAGCCGGTCGTGCCGGTGGCGACGAGTTCGCATTGCGCGAGCGTATTTGCGAACTCGCCCGCGAGTCTGACAATGTCGTCCTTCTTCATGTCGTGCGCGATCAGCGCGACGCGTGTGCTCATGTCGGCCTCGCTCAATACGTGCCGGGATATGCGCCGCCATCGATCAGCAGGTTCTGACCGGTGATGTAGCCCGCATGCACGCTGCAGAGGAACGCGCAGGCCTTGCCGAATTCCTCCGCGTTGCCGAAGCGCCCGGCCGGCAGACTCTGCGCGCGGCGTTCGCGCACTTCGTCGATGGAAATGTTCTGCGCCTTCGCCTGCGCCTCCATGGTCACGGCGATGCGGTCGGTGTCGAAGATGCCCGGCAAAATATTGTTGATGGTCACGCCGGTCGCCGCGACCTTGCGCGCCACGCCGGCGACAAAACCGGTCAGCCCCGACCGCGCGCCGTTGGAAAGACCGAGCATGTCGATGGGCGCCTTCACCGACGAACTCGTGATATTCACGATGCGCCCGAAACCGCGCTCGATCATGCCGTCGATGGTCGCCTTCATCAGTTCGATCGGCGTGAGCATGTTGCCTTCGAGCGCCTTGATCCACATTTCGTGCG
The DNA here is from genome assembly GCA_001184395.1 of Candidatus Paraburkholderia calva. Lineage (GTDB taxonomy): Bacteria > Pseudomonadota > Gammaproteobacteria > Burkholderiales > Burkholderiaceae > Caballeronia > Caballeronia calva. The sequence goes on from LFLF01000031.1 coordinate 2,062, forward strand.
TGAAGGTGCGGAAGTCGCCCGGCGGCGGCCCGCCCGCGTTGTTCACGAGGATGTCCGGCTGCGGACAGGCGGCGAACGCGGCGACGTGGCCGGCTGGCGTGGTGATGTCGCCCGCGACGGTCGTCACGGTCATGCCGTAAGTGGCGCGGATATGCGCGGCCGTCGCTTCGAGCGTTTCCGACGTGCGCGCGGTGATCACCAGATTCACGCCTTCGGCGGCGAGCGCCTCGGCGCAACCGCGTCCGAGCCCCTTGCTCGCCGCGCAGACGAGCGCCGTGCGCCCCGCGATTCCCATGTCCATCGTCATTCCTCCCGTCTCGTTTGCAATGCCGTTCGTCGTATTCGAGCGTCGAGACGCCTCTCGCACATTCTAGAAGAATCGGGGCGGCAAGGTCGGAGGCCGCTTCGCGCGAAAGCTCCCACGAATATTCCTAAAAGGCGTGGACCTTTTCGGTAAACTGTCGCCACTGCTGTCGCCACTGTCCGCTCCGGCGCGATGCGTCACGCGTTGCACGCCATCGCGCGAACGGACACGGCGCCCATCCTCCGAGCAGGACGCGCATCGCGCGAGACCCATGAAACAAGATAGCCGCTTCCCAATCTGTTCATCACCGATCATCCGCTGATCAAGCACAAGCTCACGCATATGCGCGACAAGGACACGTCCACGCGCACGTTCCGCGAATTGCTGCGCGAAATCACGTTGTTGATGGGCTACGAGATCACGCGCAACCTGCCGCTCACGACCAAGCGCGTGGAAACGCCGCTCGTCGAGATCGACGCGCCGGATCGCCGGCAAAAAGCTCGCGATCGTGCCGGTGCTACGCGCAGGCATCGGCATATCGGATGGCCTGCGCGACCTGATTCCTTCGGCGCGGGTTGGGCATATCGGCGTGTATCGGACGGAGGATCACCGGCCGGTGGAATATCTCGTGCGTCTCCCGCCGGACCTGGAGGAGCGCGTGTTCATCCTGTATGATCCGATGGTCGCGACCGGTTACTTCGCCGTGCACGCCGTCGACGTGATGAAGTGCCGCAACATGCGGGGCGAAAACATCGTGTTCGTCTCGCTGGTGGCGGCGCCCGAAGGCGTGAAGGTGTTTCAGGACGCGCACCCGGACGTGAAGCTGTATGTGGCCTCGCTGGATTCGCATCTGAACGATCACGCGTATATCGTCTCCGGCCTGGGCGATGCGGACGACCGCCTGTTCGGCACGAAGAACTGACGCGCGCCTGTATCAACCGGTTTGGATCGTTTCGATTGTTTTGCTGAACGTGACCCTGCCACCGTGCGGCCGTTTTGGGCGATTCCTGCACATTTTCCATCCGATTCGGACGGTTTGCGGTGTTTTGTCCGGATGACACGGCACGGGCAGGCCCATGCCCGGATGCGCCGACATGATAAAATTTCGGTCTGTTCCTAATCGGTCGGGCGCCGCAGCGAAAAGTCGCTCGAGCCGGGCCGCCGGCGGCGGTGCGATCGAGCACACACCGGGCACTCGCACAGAAACAAACGGATTTTCGGCTTCATCGAAGCTGCACGGCACGAATCACAGCACTTTAGCGCCGCCTAGCGCCGCCCAGGCGTTGCGCACGACGGAGAAAGGTAATGGCGGGTCATTCGAAATGGGCCAACATCAAGCATAAGAAAGCCGCGGCCGACGCGAAGAAGGGCAAGGTCTGGACGCGCCTGATCAAGGAAATTCAGGTCGCGGCCCGGCTGGGCGGCGGCGAAATCGACACGAATCCGCGCCTGCGCCTGGCCGTCGACAAGGCGTACGACGCCAATATGCCCAAAGACAACATCAACCGCGCGATCCAGCGCGGCGGCGGCGTGGACGGCACGAACTACGAAGAAATCCGTTACGAAGGCTACGGCATCAGCGGCGCGGCGATCATCGTCGACACCATGACCGACAACCGCACCCGCACGGTCGCGGAAGTACGGCATGCTTTCTCGAAGTTCGGCGGCAACATGGACACGGACGGCTCGGTGTCGTTCATGTTCGATCATGTCGGTCAATTCCTGTTCGCGCCCGGCACGCCGGAAGACAAGCTGATGGACGCCGCGCTCGAAGCTGGCGCCGACGACCTCGTGACCAACGAAGACGGCAGTATCGAAGTGATCTCGCCGCCGAACGACTTTCAGAAGGTGAAAGACGCGCTCGAAGCCGCGGGCTTCAAGGCCGAACTCGCCGAAGTGAGGATGAAGCCGCAGACCGAAGTCGAATTCGCCGGCGACGACGCCGTGAAGATGCAGAAGCTGCTCGACGCGCTCGAAAACCTCGACGACGTGCAGCAAGTCTACACCAACGCCGTCATCGACGAGGAATAAGCGCCCTCCCGCGCGGTGCGCACACTTGGGCATGCGCGCCGCAGGAACGCCTTTCGCTTCAAATCGAGGGCGGACTTCGCGCCGAAGCAAGCAATGCCAGGACCGCCCGAAGGCGCGTGACGCAGCAGCAGTCAGCGCGAGCCGCCTTCCACCGGTCATGACGGCGCGCGCCACGCGCAGCGCGCAGCGCTGTCCATCGCGCCGTGTCGCGTGCGCCGCCATCGTCTTTATTTCAGCCGCATTTGATCAATTCGGGGATTCACATGAAGTTACTCGTCGTCGGTTCCGGCGGCCGCGAACACGCGCTGGCCTGGAAGCTCGCGCAATCGCCGCGCGTGCAGATCGTCTACGTCGCGCCAGGCAACGGCGGCACAGCGCAGGACGAACGCCTGCGCAATCTCGACATCACCGATCCGGCGGCGCTGGCGGATTTCGTCGAGCGCGAGCATGTTGCGCTGACGGTCGTGGGGCCGGAAGCGCCGCTCGCGGCGGGCATCGTCAATCTGTTCCGCTCGCGCGGGCTGAAAGTTTTCGGGCCGACGAAGGGAGCCGCGCAACTCGAAAGCTCGAAGGACTTCGCCAAGGCGTTCATGAAGCGTCACGCGATCCCGACGGCCGAGTACGAAACCTTCACCGACATCGCTGCGGCGCATGTCTACGTCGACGCCAAGGGCGCGCCGATCGTCATCAAGGCGGACGGGCTGGCCGCCGGCAAGGGCGTGGTGGTCGCCACGTCGCTGGAAGAAGCGCACGCCGCCGTCGATTCCATACTTTCCGACAACAAGCTGGGCGATGCGGGCGGGCGCGTCGTGATCGAGGAATTCCTCATGGGCGAGGAAGCCAGTTTCATCGTGATGGTGGACGGCAAGAACGTGCTGCCGCTCGCATCGAGCCAGGATCACAAGCGCCTGCTCGATGGCGACAAGGGTCCGAACACCGGCGGCATGGGCGCGTATTCACCCGCGCCGATCGTCACGCCGCAACTGCACGCCCGCGTGATGCGCGAAATCATCCTGCCGACGGTGCGCGGCATGGAGAACGAAGGCATTCGCTACACCGGCTTTCTGTATGCGGGCCTGATGATCGACGCCAACGGCAACCCGAAAACGCTTGAATTCAACTGCCGCATGGGCGACCCGGAAACGCAGCCGATCATGGTGCGCCTGAAGGGCGATTTCTCGAAGGTCGTGGAAATGGCAATCGACGGCAAGCTGGACGGCGCGGAACTCGACTGGGACCGCCGCACGGCCCTGGGCGTGGTGCTGGCCGCGCACAATTATCCCGAGACGCCGCGCCGTGGCGACCGCATCAACGGCATCCCTGCGGAAACCGAGCATTCTGTCACGTTCCACGCCGGGACTACACTCGCGGACGACAAGCTGACCACCTCCGGCGGCCGCGTGCTGTGCGTGGTCGGACTGGCGGATTCGGTGCGCGGCGCGCAGTCCGTAGTCTACGATACGTTGAATCAGATCTCGTTCGACGGCATGCAGTATCGCCGCGACATCGGCTACCGGGCCGTGAACCGCAAGCAGTCGGAGCGCTACGGCTAAGCAGACCGCAGGTCGGGCTGCATCATAGCGCTGCCGGACCGCCGTGTCCAGCAGCGTCTTTTGAGAATGATGGATTTTCACGCGCTCATGGCGCACCGCAGCAATCGATGAGTAAACCGAACGCACGCCAACACGACGACGCAACCCACGACATCGCAGCCGTCCGTGCCTATCTGACGGGCCTGCAGACGCGCATCGCCGATGCGCTCGGCAGCTTCGACGGCGCCGCTTTCACCACCGACGCCTGGGCGCGCGAGCCCGGCGAGCATCTGCGCGGCGGCGGCGTCACGCGCATGCTGGAGGACGGCGCTTTCTTCGAGCGCGGCGGCATCGGCTTTTCGGATGTGCAGGGCGACGCGCTGCCGCCGTCCGCGAGCGCGGCGCGGCCGCAACTGGCGGGGCACGGCTTCGAGGCGATGGGCGTCTCACTCGTGATGCATCCACGCAATCCGCACTGCCCCACCGTGCATATGAACGTGCGCATGCTGACCGCCATCAAGGAAGGCGAAGCACCGATCTTCTGGTTCGGCGGCGGCATGGATCTCACGCCGATCTACGGTTACGAGGACGACGCGCGGCACTTTCATCAGACCTGCCGCGATGTGCTCGAACCGTTCGGCGCGGCGTTGTATCCGCGCTTCAAGACGCGGTGCGACGAGTACTTTTATTTGAAGCATCGCAACGAGCAGCGCGGCATCGGCGGCATTTTCTTCGACGATTTCTCGGAGCCGCGCTTCGAGCGCTCGTTCGCGATGGTGAAAAGCGTCGGCGACGCGTTTCTCGAGGCGTACTTGCCGATCATCGAAAAGCGCCGCGACACGCCGTACACGGAGCGCGAACGCGAATTCCAGGCGTACCGGCACGGACGCTACGTCGAGTTCAATCTGGTGTGGGACCGCGGCACGCATTTCGGTCTGCAAAGCGGCGGGCGCACCGAATCCATCCTCATGTCGATGCCGCCGTCGGCGAACTGGCGCTACGACTGGAAACCCGAGCCGAACACGCCTGAGGCGCGCCTGTACTCCGATTTTCTGGTGCGACGCGAATGGCTGTGAACCCGATTCCGGCGTCCACGGCGGACCCGGCCCCGTGTGACAAACGCATCGGCCTGCTCGGTGGCACCTTCGACCCGATCCACAACGGCCACCTCGCGCTCGCGCGACGCTTCACCGAACTCCTGCAGTTGACCGAACTGGTGCTGCTGCCGGCAGGCCAGCCGTGGCAAAAAGCGGGGGTCTCCGCGCCCGCGCATCGTCTGGCGATGATGCGCGCGGCGGCCGAATCGCTCGATCTGGACGGCGTGCGCGTGAGCGTCGCCACCGACGAAATCGATCGCCAGGGCGACACCTATACCGTCGATACGCTCGCCCGCTGGCGCGAACGCGAAGGCGCGGAGGCATCGATCTCGTTGCTGATGGGTGCGGATCAGCTCGTGAAGTTGAATTCGTGGCATCGGTGGAAGGAATTGTTCGACCATGCGCACGTCTGCGTGGAAACGCGCGCGGGCTTCGACGTGGCGACGCTGCCGGCACCGGTCGCGGCAGAACTCGCGGCGCGCCGCGCCCCGGCCGCGACATTGCGCGCAAGCACGCACGGCCATATGCTGATCGACGAGCGGCTGCTGATGGACATCTCGGCGACCGCGATCCGCGACGAGGCGCGAACCATGAGCGGTGCGACGGACGCGCGCGCGCAGGTCCCATCGGCCGTATGGGACTATATTGTTCAACATCACCTGTACCGGACACGGTAAAGACACCGTAACTATGGAAATTCAAAAGCTGCAACTCGCGATCATCGACGGTCTGGAAGACGTCAAAGCGCAAGACATCAAGATATTCAACACGACCCACCTGACGTCGCTATTCGACCGCGTGGTCGTGGCAAGTGGCACGTCAAACCGGCAGACCAAGGCGCTCGCCAACAGCGTGCGCGAGAAAGTCAAGGAAGCGGGTGGCAATATCGTCAGCACGGAAGGCGAAGAGATCGGCGAATGGGTACTGGTCGATTGCGGCGACGCGGTCGTGCACATCCTGCAACCGGCGCTGCGCCAATACTATAACCTCGAAGAAGTCTGGGGCGACAAGCCCGTGCGCGTGAAGCTGCAGACGCCGAGCATGTTCGGCGGCGCGCGCGTCTCGGCTGACGAAAACGAGGACGACGAAGACGCAAAACCAGCCGTCAAGCACCCGGCACGCAAGACCGCCCGCAAAACCAACGCCAGACCTTGAAGCTCGTCATCCTCGCCGTCGGCCACAAGATGCCCGACTGGATCGCGAATGGCTTCGAAGAGTACGCGAAGCGCATGCCGCCCGAGCTGCGCATCGAACTCAATGAAATCAAACCGGAGCAGCGCTCCTCCGGCCGTAACGCCGAAAGCGTGATGGCCGCCGAGAAGCAGCGCATCGAAGCCGCCCTGCCGAAAAACGCCCGCGTGATCGCACTGGACGAACGCGGCCGCGACTGGACCACGATGCAACTCGCGCAGGCGCTGCCGGGCTGGCAGCAGGACGGACGCGACGTGGCGTTCGTGATCGGCGGCGTGGACGGGCTCGACCCCGCCGTGAAGGCGCGCACGGACCTTATGCTGCGCATCTCGATGCCTGACCTTGCCGCACAGCATGGTGCGCGTGCGGCTCGCCGAACAGCTTTACCGCGCGTGGAGCATCACGCAGAATCATCCCTATCATCGCGTGTGAGGCATACCCGGTAGCTGGATTTCGCGCCGTCCCTGCCGCACGCGCGCACTTCGAGATCCACTCTACGATGCCACCCTATCCCTTCGTTTATCTCGCCTCGCAAAGTCCCCGCCGTCAGGAGTTGCCGCGCCAGATCGGCGTGCGCTATGAGCCGCTGCTGCCCCGCCCCGATGAAGACGCCGAAGCCTATGTCATACGCGTCTGCGCGCTGAAAGCGCACGCCGCGCGCGCACGCCTGCTCAAAGCGGGCCTGATGGCCGCGCCGATCCTGACCGCCGATACGACCGTGACCATCGACGGCCTGATCTTCGGCAAGCCTCAACATGAGGACGACGCCGTCTCGATGCTCGAATACCTCGTCGGACGCGAACATGAGCTGCTGACCGCGATTGCCGTCGTCGATGCCGAAGGCACGTTGCTCGAGCCCGTGCTGTCGCGCTCGACGGTGCGCTTCGCGGCGGCTAACCGTGCTGCGCTGCAACGATAAGCCGCCACTGGCGAGCCGCTCGGCAAGGCGGCGCTACGGCCGCGGCGGAGTTCATCGAGCGAATCGACGGGTCCTATTCGGGTATCATGGGTCTGCCCCTATTCGAAACGACAGCACTCTTGCGCGTGGCGCGCGTCCAGTTCTAAAAACAGGCCATGAGCGAAGAAATCCTGATCAACGTCACACCGCAGGAATCCCGCGTCGCACTGGTTCAGCAAGGCGCCGTTCAGGAGCTTCATGTCGAACGCACGCTGTCGCGCGGACGCGTCGGCAACGTGTATCTCGGCAAGGTCGTGCGCGTGCTGCCAGGCATGCAGTCCGCGTTCATCGATATCGGTCTGGAGCGCGCCGCGTTCCTGCATGTGGCCGACATCTGGCATCCGCGCATTGCGGGCGAGACGCATGGGTCGCAACCGCATACGCCGATCGAGAAGATCGTCTTCGAAGGCCAGTCGCTGATGGTGCAGGTCGTGAAGGATCCGATCGGCACCAAGGGCGCGCGGCTGTCGACACAGGTGAGCATCGCCGGGCGCCCGCTGGTTTATTTGCCACAGGAACCGCATATCGGCATCTCGCAGAAGATCGAGAGCGAAGCCGAACGCGAAGCCGTGCGCGCGCGCCTGACCGCCGTGTTACCCGCCGACGAGAAAGGCGGCTACATCGTGCGGACCATCGCCGAAGACGCGTCGAGCGAAGAACTCGCGGCCGACGTCGCCTATCTGCGCAAGACCTGGGCGACCATCGTCGCCCAGGCGCAGCGCGTGCCGCCGACCACGCTGCTGTATCAAGATCTGAACCTCGCGCAACGCGTACTGCGCGACTTCGTGAACGACGAGACCACGCGCATCCAGGTCGATTCGCACGAGATGTATCAAATGCTGGCCGACTTCGCGGCGGAGTTCACGCCGGCGGTGGCGGCGCGCCTGCATCACTACACCGGCGAGCGGCCGCTCTTCGATCTGTACAACATCGAAGCGGAGATCTTGCGGGCATTGTCGCGTCGCGTCGATCTCAAATCTGGCGGCTATCTGATGATCGACCAGACCGAGGCGATGACCACCATCGACGTGAACACGGGCGGTTACGTAGGCGCGCGCAATTTCGACGACACCATCTTCAATACCAATCTCGAAGCGGCACATACCATCGCGCGCCAATTGCGGCTGCGCAATCTGGGTGGGATCATCATCATCGATTTCATCGACATGGAGAATGTCGAGCATCGGGATCAGGTGCTGGGCGAGTTGAAGAAGGTGCTGTCGCGCGATCGCACGCGCGTCACGGTAAACGGCTTCTCACAACTCGGGCTCGTTGAAATGACTCGCAAGCGCACGCGGGAGTCGCTCGCGCATGTGCTGTGCGAACCGTGCCCCACGTGTCAGGGCAAGGGACAGGTCAAGACGCCGCGCACCGTCTGCTATGACGTGCTGCGCGAAATCATGCGCGAGTCGCGGCAGTTCAACCCGCGCGAATTTCGCGTAGTGGCGTCGCAACAGGTGATCGATCTGTTTCTCGAGGAAGAGTCGCAACATTTAGCGATGCTGATGGATTTCATCGGCAAGCCGGTTTCGTTGCAGGTAGAGAGTAATCTGAGTCAGGAACAGTATGACATCGTGCTGATGTAGGGGACTTGTATCATGAACGACGCCGGGTCCTGGAGCCGCTCCTATCATCGGGACATTGCCTGCACCGTGCACCGCGTGAGCGATTTGGCGCGCGTGGGCCGCCCCCGCCAACTGGAAACGCTGGAACGAAGGCGTACGGTCGATTTGTATGGAAGGCGACTTCAGCGCCGGAACGTGGTTCGCGATGGAACTGCCGGACGACGAAATCATCCGCAGTTTGCTCGTCGAGGTCGCGGACGAACGGCGCTTCGTAGACGAAACACGAATCGGCGAGACGGTGGTACGCGTCGACTATTGCATCCAGCGTTTGAACGGCGACCTGTGCCACGTCGTCTACGCGGTCGAGGTCCACACGGCACGGGTCCGAAGCGCGTGAGATCGGCGAAGCGGTCAGCGCGGACTTTCCGGCCGGGTTGGATTGTTATGTGGGTGAATCGGCCGCCGGTCGATCGAGTTGACGCAAGCGACGGCCTCTTCCCCCGTCGCCGCAACGACCTCAAGCCGCCTGCTGCTGATACTGAATCCGATGCAGATGCGCGTACAACCCGCCCTTGCACAACAACTCCGTGTGGCTCCCCTGCTCCGCGATCTTCCCCGCTTCCATCACCAAAATCCGGTCCGCGCGTTCGATCGTCGATAGCCGGTGCGCGATGACGAGCGTCGTGCGTCCCTTCATCAGCGTTTCGAGTGCCGCCTGGACGTGGCGCTCCGACTCGGAATCCAGCGCCGAGGTCGCTTCGTCGAGGATCAGGACCGGCGCGTCCTTGTAGATCGCGCGGGCGATCGCCAGACGCTGACGCTGACCGCCCGACAAACGCATGCCGTTGCCGCCGATCAGCGTATCGATCCCCTTGGGCAAGCCGTTCACGACATCCGCGAGATTGGCCGCCGTCAGCACCGACATCACGCGCTCGCGATCCGGCGTCTGTCCCGTCTGTCCATACGCGACGTTCGCGGCGATCGAGTCGTCGAACAGCACGACGTCCTGACTCACCATTGCCATCTGGCCGCGCAGGTCGTGCAGATCGTATTCTGTAATCGGCACGCCATCGACCAGCACCTGCCCGCCGCGCGGATCGAAGAAACGCGGCAGCAAATTCACGAGCGTCGTCTTGCCACTGCCAGACGGTCCCGCCAGCGCGACCAGCTCGCCCGGCGCCACCTTGAACGAGACCTGATCGAGGGTGGGGCGATCCGCCGAATACGCGAAGCTCACGTCACGGAATTCGACCTCGCCCCGCGCGCCTTCCAGGCGGCGGCCGCCGCCCTTGGGCTCGGCGGGCTCATCGATCAGGCCGAAGATCAGTTCCGCCGCCGTCATGCCTCGCTGCATCGGCTGATTGATGTCGATCAGATGCTTGAGCGGCGAGATGACCAGCAGCATCGACGTGACGAAGGCAACGAAACCGCCAACCGTGGTCTGATCTTTGGCCGACTGTACGACCGCGATAGTGAGCACGATGGCAAGCGCAATTGACGCCAGAAACTGCGTGAGCGGTTGCGCAAGACCGCCGGACACCTGCATGCGCATCGCGTAGCCGCGCAGGCGGTGGCTCATTTCCGTGAAACGGCTGATCTCGTACGGCTCGCCGTTGTGCACCTTGACGACCTTATAGCCGCCGACCGTCTCCTCGACCACATACGACAGTTCGTTCGTCAGCGCCTGATGCTCGCGATTGAGCCGCCGCAGGCGCCGGTTGATCTTGCTCACCAGCCAGCCGATGGCGGGCAGAATGATCGCTACGATCAGCGTCAGCCGCCAGTTGAGGATGAACAGATAGCCAAGCAGAAACACGACAGTCAGCGAATCGCGCACGAGGGTGACGACCACGCTCTGCAACACACCGAGAATCTGGTTGACCTCAAAGGCGATCGCGTTGATGACCGTGCTCGCCGTCTCGCGCTGAAAGAAGCCCACGCTGGTGTGGATCATGCGCTCGAACATCTCGAGGCGCAGTTGCAGCAGGATCTTGTTCGACACATACGACAAGAAATAACCCGATGCGTACTGCGCCGCGCCGCGCACCAGCGCGAGGCCGACAACCGCGAGCGGCACGAGCCATTTGGCATGATCGCTGCCCTTCGCGCCGAAGCCGTGATCGAGCAGCGGTTTGAGCAGCATCGGGATGCCGGCCTCGGTCGCGGCGACGATGCCCATCGTCGCGATCCCGAGGAACACCATGCCCAGCAGCGGCCGGATGTACGGCCACAGCCGCTTCATGACGGCTGCCGGCGACGACGCATCGGTGCCGCCGATGGGCTTGCGCAAGGTTGCTGGTTTATTCAAGAGGATATCTCCACGCTCGCCCGACGTCGGTGCGCGGTGCGAATTCATATCGTTGCCGGCCGGACAAGATGCTCAATGCTGGTCCCGGCCCGATTGTTCAGCTGATCGGCCCGCGGCTCGGCTTGCCCTGCGGAATGCGGGCGTCATGCATGATGATTGCGAGCAACACGGCCCACAGCAGCGCGATGAGCGCGGTGCTCATCACCACCGTGAGCACGTCGATGCTCAAACCGAAGATGATAACCGACACCGACACCGCGATTCCGCAGTGCGCCGCGGTCGACACGTCGCGATGCGGCGATTTGCGGTAACGCACGAAATACACCATCGGGCCGATATAGAGCAGCAGCAGGCACACGACGCCCGTCGAACCCAATTCGGCGATGGTCGAAAAGAACTCACTATGCGCGCGCTGATTGACCACCAGCGGCGATACTTCGCCTTCGTTGGCGAGAATGCGCAGTTGCGGCTCGAGATGACCCTTGCCCACGCCCATCAGCGGATGTTCCTCAAACAGACGGATCGATGCGCGCCACAATTGCAGCCGCGCGCCGATGGAACTGTCCGGCGCGCCGCCGTCGTGCGACAGCCGCACGATGTCGTTGTGCGTTGCCTCCACGCGCTCGCGACCCATGGGCGAGGCGAGCAGCAGCGCCATCACCAACACTACCACGACGAGCGCCGTCAGCACATGACGCACGCGCCTGATCCAGCCGAAGTTGAGCAGGTACAGCACGAAAAACAGCGGGATCGCGAGCCAGCCGCCGCGCGTGCCCGACAGGTACGATGCGTAAATGCCCGCCACCAGACCCAGCACTTTCAGCGCGATGCCGAGACGGTGCGTGAGCGCGTTCGGATAGGTATCCCAGCGGATCGTCATCACTGAAAGGAAGCCGAGCAGCAGCGCCGTGTTGCCGTAGGGAATCGGGTTCGTGAAGTCGTTGCCCAGCCGGTTCAGCTCGGTGACCGTCATGTTGATCGTGCTGTCCACGGCCCACACGCCCGCACCGATGGCGCCGAGCGCGCAGCCCCAGCCGAGTACCTTGAGAAACCGGATCGGCACATTGACGAGCAGCAGGAAGATAGGCAGCGCGAGCGCGAAGCGCGACAGGCTGTCGAATTCACGCGGCAACCAGTAGCCCTTGAGCGATTGCTGAAGCGGCAGATAGACCATGAAGCACAGCATGGCCACGGTATAGAGCAGATACCCGGTGACGAGCAAACCCGGTTTGAGCCGGAACGATTTGCTGAATCCGGCGAACAACGCGATGGCGAGCAACACGAAGAAGCAGTAACCGGTTCCACCCCTTACGACGAGTGTGCTCGCGGGCGCCAGCAGAACCATGCTGGCGATGAGATAACGCAGCGTTTTTTCCAAATCGATGAGCTTAACACGGGCACGGCCGGCGGGTCCGACGCGTATCCCCAAAACCCGCGCTATTATAGCTATTGACGCTTGGCACACTCCTCGCTTTTGTAGCGCGAACCCAACTGCGACAAGGCCCGCCAACCGTACGCAAGGCTTCCCATAGAAATGTCAGCAACATCGGAAAACACTCAGATCGTGCCGCTCGCGAGCTTCCTGCTCATCACGTTCAATCAGGAAAAAACCGTTGCCGACGCGATTCGGGGGGCGCTGTCGCAGACCTGGTTGCCGCTGGAAATCCTCATATCGGACGATGCATCGTCGGACGGCACGTTCGCCGCGGCCGAACGCTGCGTGCGCGACTATCGCGGGCCGCATACGGTGCATCTGTATCGCAACGAGAAGAATCTCGGCATCAGCGCGCATCTGAGTACGCTCGCGGCGCGCGCGTCGGGCGAGATGCTGTTCATCGCGGCGGGCGACGATATTTCGAAACCGGAGCGCGTCGAACGCGTGATGCGCGTATGGCTCGACAGTAGCCGGCGCTACGACCTGATCGCGACCGATCTGCAAGACCTCGACGCCGATGGCAACGCCCACAGCGTGCTGCGCGTGACCGATCTTGATGGCTACCGCAGTTTCGACGCGTGGTCGAACGATCGCCCGCACCTGGTCGGCGCGTCGCATGCGTGGGCGCGACGCCTGTTCAACGCGTTCGGCCCGATCGCGCCGGGCATCTACGGCGAGGATCAGATCATGGCGTTCCGCGCGATCATGAGCCACGGCGCGCATACGCTGCACGAACCGCTCGTGCTGTACCGGCGCGGTGGCTTGTCGAGCAAGCGCAAGTGGCGCACGCCGGAGGACTATGTCGCGCGGATCAAGCTGGCGAACGTCAATGGCGCGGGAGAAACGCATCAACTGGAACGCGATGCCGACAAGGTGGGCGTCGGCCGCCAGATGCGCGCGTTGCTGGCGGAAAAATCCGCCCGCGAGCAGTACGTGAGGGCCGTGTTCGGTGACGCGCCCATCGGCCGCAAATTCGCGCTGCTCGCCGGCATCGCCGGCAGGAAGGATGTGAGCCTAGGCTTTCGGATGCGCATGTTCGTCTACGCGACATGCCCGTGGCTGCTCGCGCCGTTCTTCTTCGTGAAGTGGCATCTGCGCGGCTGACGCGGCTTTTTAATCGGCACGCGAGCGGCTAACATCGCCCGCGACGCGACCCTCGGCCATGCGCGCCGGATCAAGGACACATGAACGCCCCCACGCTCGGCATCGCCCTCATTACCTACAACGCGCAAGCCCGACTCGCGCAATGCCTGGCGTCGGTCGCCTTTGCCGATGAAATCGTCGTCGTGGACGGCGGCAGCACGGATGCCACGACGAGCATCGCGCAGGCGCATCACGCGCGCGTGATCGAGACGCACGACTGGCCGGGCTTCGGCCCGCAGAAGAACCGCGCGCTCGATACGCTATCCACCAACTGGGTGTTGTCCATCGACGCGGACGAGATCGTGTCGCCCGAACTCGCGGCATCGATCCGCGCGGCCATTGCCGCGCCGCAAGGCGATGTCTACGCAGTCGATCGCCTGTCGAGCTTTTGCGGCACGTGGGTCAGACACAGCGGCTGGTATCCGGACTGGATTCCGCGCCTGTTCAAGCGCGGCACGGCGCACTTCTCCGACGACCTCGTGCACGAACGCCTCGTGCTTTCGACGGACAAACCCGTCGCGCGTCTCGCCGGCAAGCTGATGCACTACTCCTACGAAGACTTCGAAGCCGTGCTGCGTAAACTCGACGCCTACTCGACCGCAGGCGCGCGGCAGCGCCACGCGGCGGGCAAGCGAGCGAGCTTCAGCATCGCGCTGTCGTGCGGCGCGTGGGCGTTCGTCAGAACGTATGTGTTGCGGCGCGGCTTTCTGGACGGCAAGACAGGATTCGTGATCGCACTGTTCAATGCGCAGACGGTGTATTACCGCCTCCTAAAGCTCGCGCACATGAACAAAGCGCGCTGATCAGCGCTTGCCCACGATCTCGCGCGCCAGTTCGATCAGCGCGCCGGCATGGGCATCGATCCGCGCATCGTAGCGGACCGCGTCGCCCGATACGCGGTCACGCGGCGCTCGCATAGCTGCTTCGACGACGCGGTGCAGATCGGCGGCATCGCCGGATCGGAAGATGTGTTTGGCGTCGTCGGCAATGGCGTCGCCGCAGCCGATGCTGGCCGGAAAGATCACAGGCGTGCCGCACATCACCGATTCGATGCCCACCAGCCCGAACGGCTCGTAGCTCGACGCGAGAATCGTGAAATCCGCCGCGCGATAGGCGTCCTCGATATTTTTCGCATACCCGATGTAACGCACATTCGGCGCTCGACGCTCCGGCGCGCGTCCCACCACCGCGATCACGACGTCCATGCCCGCGAGCGCTTTCTCGATGAGCGGCAAGCCTTTGCGCTCGTGGCTACTCGACGGAAACAGCAGCACGGTTTCATCCAGCCCGAAGCCGAATTGCTCGCGCAGCCGCACGCGTTGCGCATCGTCGACGGGCAAAAAACGCGTGGCGCCGACCGGCGGATACAGCACGCAAATCTTGCCCTCGTCGATGCCGTACAGCGCGCGCAACTCGTCGCGCATCATGTCCGAATGCGCGACGATCACTTCGGCCTGCGCGTACTGGCGTCGTTCCAGCGCGATCTGCCGCGTGTCGGAGCGCTTCTTGCATCGCCCAGTCGCGCGCAAAAAACCGATATGCGTGCCGCCGCAAATGGCGATTTCCGAGCCTTCCACGCGATTGCAGCCGATTAGCACATCGACCTTGGCCTTTTTGCGCGCGCGCTTGAGCATCCAAGAGAAATACGCATCGCGCAGCTTGCCCGGCAGAAACGACACCTTGATGCGATGCGCCTCCACCAGCCGGCTCTCCGGCAAGGCACGGTCGATCTTGCGCGCGAAGAACGCAGGCTTCTGACGGCCGTCGAATCCGGCGTGCGCGAAACCGCGCACCAGATCCATCGCGTAACGTTCGAGGCCGCCGGAAAACTTCAGCGCGTTCGCCGAGATGCCGATGCGCATCAGTAGACGATTTCGATCGCGCTGCCCGCGAACTCGCCGCGCAAGGCGATGATGAGTTCGTCGGTGGGCTTGACCCGCCATGCGTCACCGAGGCGCACTTCGCCTTCGGCATGCTCGCTGCGATACACGATGCTCACATTCAGGCCGTTCGGAATTGGCGCGGCCGGCTGGCGGGAACGGCCGTTGCCGTTGTCACGCGGCGCGGGCGCCACGGGCGGCTGCGCCGGTTCGCCCGCCGCATGCGCTTCGAGCACGCGACGCAGACGCAAAGCATCGGCATTGCCGTTCATCTCGACCTTGACCGATTGCGCGTAACGGCTGCGCGCGCGTTCGAGGTCCATTGCGGTATCGACGGTGAAGCGGATGCCACCCGTGAATGCGTCGTTGCGCGCCATGCCCTGCACGACGAGCAGTTCGTCTTGCTTAAACAGCGCCTTGTTCGCTTCGAACTGTTCGTTGAACACGGTGATTTCGCACTGGCCGCTGCCATCGTCGAGATTGATGATCAGCATCTTGCCGCGCTGGGTCATCTGCGTGCGCATGGCCGAAATGACGCCCGCGACGAGCTTGTCGCGCCCTTCCTTCAGTTCGCCGATTTTCTGGCGCACGAAGCGGCGCACTTCGCCTTTGTATGCATCGAACAGATGGCCCGACAGGTAGAAGCCGAGCGCGGTCTTTTCCTCCTGCAGCCGGCGCTTGTCCGACCACTCGGGTTCATCGACGAGTTCGTGTTTGGCGAGCGGCGCGGCGTCCATGTCGAAAAGACCGGCCTGCATGGCATTGGCGGCGGCCTGGTCGGCAGCTTCCATCGCGAGCAGCACCGATGCCAGCAGTTGCGCGCGATTCGCATGAAGCGTGTCGAGCGCGCCCGCGCGGATCAGCGCTTCCACCGTGCGGCGATTCACGACACGCCGGTCGATGCGCTCGCAGAAATCGAAGATATCGGTGAACTTGCCGTCTTCGCGCGCACGCAGAATTTCTTCGATGGCGTTCTGCCCGCTGCCTTTCACCGCACCCAAACCATAACGAATGGTCCTAGACCGCGGACCGTCCGCCTCGGCGACCGGCTCGAAGCGATACGCCGACTGATTGATATCCGGTGGCAGCACTTTTATGCCGTTGGTCGCGCAGTCTTCGAAGAGAATCTTGACCTTGTCGGTGTCGTCCATGGCGAGCGACATATTGGCCGCCATGAATTCCACCGGATGATGCGCCTTTAGCCACGCCGTGTAGTACGCGAGCAGCGCATACGCCGCCGCATGCGACTTGTTGAAGCCGTAGCCCGCGAATTTCTCCATCAAGTCGAAAATTTCGTCGGACTTCTCGCGCGTAAGACCGTTCTTCGCCGCGCCTTCCGCGAAAATCTCGCGATGCTTGGCCATCTCCTCCGGCTTCTTCTTGCCCATCGCGCGACGCAGCAAGTCCGCGCCGCCGAGCGAGTAGCCGCCGATGATCTGCGCCATCTGCATCACCTGCTCCTGATAGACCATGATGCCGTAGGTCTCTTTCAGGACGGGTTCGACGCGCGGATCCGGATACTCGGTAATCTCGCGCCCGTGCTTGCGCGCGCAGAACGAAGGGATCAGGTCCATCGGGCCAGGTCGATACAGCGCCACCAGCGCGATGATGTCCTCGAAGCGGTCCGGCTGCGCGTCCTTCAGCATGCCCTGCATGCCGCGGGATTCGAGCTGGAACACGGCGATGGTGTTCGCTTTCTTGAGGATCGTGAACGACGCGGGATCGTCCAGCGGCACCTGCGCGAGATTCCAATCTTTCTTCGATTCGTCGAAACGGCGGATATAGCGCTCGGCCCAGTCGAGAATCGTGAGCGTGGTCAGGCCCAAGAAGTCGAACTTGACGAGGCCGACGGCTTCCACGTCGTCCTTGTCGTACTGGCTGACGACACCGCCGTCCTCGCCCTGCGTATAGAGCGGGCAAAAATCCGTGAGCTTGCCCGGCGCGATCAGCACGCCGCCCGCGTGCATGCCGACGTTTCGCGTGAGCCCTTCCAAGCGCTGTGCGAGTTCCAGAAGCTGATGCACTTCGTCTTCGGAGTCGAAGCGTTCCTGAAGCGTCGGCTCTTCCTTCATCGCATCCGCGATAGTCACGTGCGTGCCCGGCTTGAACGGAATCAGTTTGGCAACGCCGTCCGTGAACATATAGCCGAGATCGAGCACGCGGCCGATGTCGCGCACCGCAGCCTTTGCCGCCATCGTGCCGAAGGTGGCGATCTGTGAGACGGCATCCGCGCCGTACTTTCCCTTCACGTACTGAATGACACGGTCGCGCCCTTCCTGGCAGAAGTCGATGTCGAAGTCGGGCATCGACACGCGTTCCGGGTTCAGGAAGCGCTCGAACAGCAGGTTGTAGCGCAGCGGATCGAGATCGGTAATGCCGAGCGCATACGCGACCAGCGAGCCCGCGCCCGAACCGCGGCCGGGACCGACCGGCACGCCATTGTTCTTCGCCCACGTGATGAAGTCGGCGACGATCAGGAAGTAGCCCGGAAAACCCATCTTGATGATGGTGCCGCACTCGAATTCGAGGCGCGCGTAGTAAGTCTCGCGCTGCGCATCGCGTTCGGCTTCGTTCGGATAAAGCTGCTGCAGACGGATTTCGAGCCTTTCCTTCGACAACTGCACGAGATAGTCGGCGAGCGACAGACCATCGGGCGTGGGAAAGAGCGGCAGCTTGGGCTTGCCGAGTTCGAGCGTGAGATTGCAGCGCTTGGCGATCTCGACGGTGTTCGTCAACGCCGACGGAATGTCCGCGAACAGCGCGCACATCTCGTCCTGCGTGCGGAAGAACTGGTCCTGACTGAAACGCTTCTGCCGGCGCGGATTCGCGAGGATATCGCCTTCCGAAATGCACACGCGCGCTTCGTGCGCGGTAAAGTCGTCCGGCATCATGAATTGCAGCGGATGCGTGGCGACCACCGGCAGCTTGAGCTTGGCGGCAAGCTTCACGGCTTCCTGCACGTACGTCTGTTCGCCCGGCTGGCCCGCGCGTTGCAGTTCGATATAGAACGCGTTCGGGAACAGCTTGGCCCAGCGCTCGGCATGGGGTTGCGCGCTGGCCGCGTTACCCGCCGCGAGCGCCATGCCGATATCGCCGCCTTGCGCGCCGGAAAGCACGAGCAAGCCGCCGGCGAGCCCAGCCTCGAGCCATTCGACCATGACTTCGGCGCGGCCGCGATACTGGTTCGTCAACCACGCGCGGCTCAGCAATTCGCACAAATTGAGATAACCCTGCTTGTCGCGCACCAGCAAGAGCAGACGTGAAGGCTTGTCGCGGTTGGACGGGTTGGTTATCCACACGTCGCAGCCGACGATCGGCTTGACGCCCTTGCCGCGCGCCTCCTTATAGAAGCGCACGAGACCGAAAACGTTGCCGAGATCGGTCAGCGCGAGTGCGCCCTGACCGTCTTTCGCGGCCGCGTCGACGACGTCGTCCAGCCGCACGATGCCGTCGGCGATCGAAAATTCGGAGTGGACGCGGAGATGAACGAAGCGGGGATCTGACATGGCGGTATTGTACATGCGGCCCGTGGCGGAATCGGTCCGAATCGCGCCCTGAAACAGCGCGTCGGCCGAACGGATAAGGCTTTGAAAGCGTTTGAAATTGCGCGTGCGAAGGCCGACATTGCGCGCGCGCAAAGGACTCACGAGACGCGCTCGCGAAACGGGCGAAGACGCAAGCCGTTTGCGGGATAATACGGGTTTCACGGGACATTCTACGTCCGCATTTTTACCCGTAATCGCTGCATGCAGCATCCGTCGAACATGAGCATTCTGAACCTCTCAGCCTACAAATTCGTCACCGTCGAAGACGGCGCCGCCTGGCGGCCGCTCGTCACCGAGCGCTGTAACGCGCTGGACTCAAGGGCACGATCCTGCTGGCGCCGGAGGGCATCAACCTGCTCGTCGCGGGGCCGGTGCCGCAAGTGCGCGAGTTCATCGACTACGTGCGCACCGACGCGCTGTTCGGTGGCCGTTTCGCCGATCTGCAGTTCAAGGAAAGCTTGTCCGCGAAGCAGCCGTTCCGCCGCATGCTGGTCAAGCTCAAGCGCGAAATCATCACGATGAAAAAGCCCGTCATCAAGCCGGAACTCGGCCGCGCGCCCTTCGTCGATGCATCCACGCTCAAAGGCTAGCTCGACCGCGGCCACGACGACGAAGGACATCCGGTCGTCATGCTCGACACGCACAATGCATTCGAGGTTGATGTCGGCACCTTCGAGAACGCGCTCGACTACCGCATCACGAAATTCAGCGAGTTTCCGGAAGTGATCGAGCGCAATCGCGCCGATCTGAAAGGCAAGACGGTCGTGTCGTTCTGCACGGGCGGCATTCGCTGCGAGAAGGCCGCGATTCACATGAAGGAAGTGGGCATCGACCACGTCTATCAACTCGAGGGCGGCATTCTCAAATACTTCGAGGAAGTGGGCGGCGCACATTACAACGGCGAGTGCTTCGTATTCGACTACCGCACGGCGCTCGACCCGAATCTTCAGCCGACCACGACCGCGCAGTGCTTCGGGTGTCGCGCGATGGTCAGCGTCGCAGATCAGGAGTCGCCGTTCTACAAGCCGGGCGAAACCTGCCCCGCGTGCCACCCGGACGCCAAAGCCGGCCGGGTGGCTAAGCCTCGCCGATGACCTATCGCAGCCGCTTCGCGCCCTCCCCCACCGGCCCGCTGTACGCGGGTTCGCTCGTCAGCGCGCTCGCGAGTTTTCTGGATGCACGTGCGCACGGCGGAAGCTGGATCGTACGCATCGAAGATGTGGACGAACCGCGCACCGTCCCCGACGCCGCCGATGAAATCCTCGCCACACTCGCGCATTTCGGCATGCATTCAGACGAGCCACCGGTGTGGCTGAGCACGCGCGGCGACGCCTATCAGCGCGCGTTCGATCGCCTGCAAGCAGAAGGCTTGGTGTATCCGTGCAGTTGCACGCGGCACGAAATCGCCGATTCAGACTCAGTCGCACGCGCGCCACGCAACGCTGGCTTATCCTGGCACCTGCCGCAATGGCCTCAACGGCAAACCCGCGCGCGCATGGCGCTTGCGCGTGCCCGATGGCGACGCGGCGCGTGTGACGTTCACCGATCGCTGGCAAGGGTGACAGACGCAGGATCTCGCCAACGAAGTCGGCGATTTCGCACTGAAACGCGCGGACGGATTGTGGGCCTATCAACTGGCGGTGGTCGTCGACGATGTGGACGCCGGCATCACGCACGTCGTGGGCGGCGCCGATTTGCTCGATTCGACCGCGCGGCAGATCTACTTGCAGCAGTGTCTCGGCGCGCCGCCGCCGTCGTATCTGCATGTGCCCGTCGTGAACAATCGCGATGGAGAAAAGCTCAGCAAACAAACCGGCGCGGCAGCGCTGGACCGCCATGCGCCGCTCGATGCGCTCGTGCGCGCCGCGCGGCATCTGGGATCGAAACGGCGGAAACGGAATGGCTCGACTCCTTTTACGCCGAAGCCACCGCGCAGTGGGCCAGACGCATCGGGCAATAAAAAATGGCAACCACACGGGTTGCCATTTTTTCGATGCACGACGCCGTTTAGGAATTGCGGCGCGGCATACCCAGGCCGCCGAGCAAGGCCGCGAGCGGTTGCTTCGGCACGCTCTTGCGCTCGGGTTCCGGCTGCCGCTCCTCGCGCTTCATCGCCGAGGGTGATGGCTCATAAGGCTTGTAGAAAAATTCGTCGACCGGCTGCTTACGCGGACGATCGTACGAGCCGCCGTTGCGGCGGCGCGCACCCGGCTCTTCCCGCGACGACGCATGGCGATGCTCGCCGCGCTCGCCTCGGCCCGGCCGCTCGTAGCGACGCGACGACGAACCTTCCCGGCGCGCGGGCGTGGTCACTTCCAGCGGCTGCACGTCCAGCGGGCGCTTGATCAGCTTTTCGATATCGGCGAGTTGCTTGCGCTCGTTGGCGCTGCACAGCGACAGCGCATCGCCCGATGCGCCCGCGCGCCCCGTGCGGCCGATGCGGTGCACGTAGTCTTCGGCGTTGAACGGCAGATCGAAGTTGATTACCGCCGGCAGTTCCGCGATATCGAGACCGCGCGCCGCGACATCGGTCGCGACCAGCGCTTCGATCTCGCCGCGCTTGAAGGCGTCGAGCGCCTGCATGCGCTCGCTCTGCGAACGGTCGCCGTGAATCGCCGTGGCGACGATGCCGTCTTTCTCCAGCACGCGCGCCAGCCGGCTTGCGCCGATCTTGCTGTTGCAGAACACGATGACCTGCTTCAACTCGCGCTCGCGAATGAGCTGCGCGACGGCGCCCGATTTATCGCTCTCGTGCACCTCGTAGACGATCTGGCGCACGTTGGCGTTGGTCGAATTGCTACGAGCGACTTCGATGGTCTGCGGATTGCGCAGATAGGTCGAGGCGAGCTTCTTGATTTCGGCGGAGAATGTCGCCGAGAACAACAGCGTCTGACGCTCCTTCGGTAGCAGGTTCAGGATGCGCTGGAGGTCCGGCAGGAAGCCCATGTCCAGCATGCGGTCGGCTTCGTCGAGCACGAGCATCTGCACCTGGCCGAGATTGACGGTCTTCTGCTGGACGTGATCGAGCAGGCGGCCCGGCGTGGCGATCAGGATTTCCACGCCACGGCGCAGCGCGTCGGACTGCAGGTTCATGTCGACGCCGCCGAACACGACCGTGCTGCGCAGCGGCGTGTGCTTTGAATAGGTCTGCACGTTGGCGGCGACCTGATCGGCGAGTTCACGCGTGGGCGTGAGCATGAGCGCGCGCACCGGGTGACGCGCGGGCGACGCACTGGTATTCGCCGACGGCAGCAGGCGCTGGATGATCGGCAGAGAGAAACTAGCCGTCTTGCCGGTGCCGGTCTGCGCGGCGCCCATCACGTCGCGGCCTGCTAGCAACACGGGAATGGCCTGCGCCTGAATGGGCGTCGGCGTGGTGTAGCCGGACTCGCTGACCGCCGTCAGGATATCGGCAGCCAACCCGAACTGGTCGAACGTGGGCGCAGCCGGGGTCGCAGTGGACGTGTTCGTGGCGACGGAATCTGACATGGTGACTATGTTGGCTTTCGCTAAAAGTCCGCTCGATGCGGCGCGCGTCTCGAATCGGTCGATATTTCGTTCGCGATCGATCGGTGACGCATGAGTGTTTCGGTGACGCGGAATGTTCCGCGACGCAGTGCGCGTGGCGCGAGGCATGGCTGCCGTTGCGCGGGCATCGCCGACCAGGCCTTACGCGCCGGATAATGCCCGCCGCGCCCCGATGGAACACGGCTTTGATGACGTTTTCAAAGCGCGGCGATGCGTTCGGGGCCGCTTCGCACCGAGAAAACCGACCTCGGACGACGGTTTTTAGTGCCGGAAAGCCGCATATTGTAGCACCGTGCGCCGGGTGGCTCCGGCCGGGCCTCGGGCGTCATTTCTGCAGCACGGCGCGGGCCTGGGCGCGCATACCGCCACGATGCTGCCCGATGCCGCTATTTCCTGCGCGCCTGACAGTCGGCGAGCAGCGGCGGCGAGTCCTTCGCGGCCATTTCGTCGTAAAGATTGGCTTGCGGGCCCTTGGTCCACCACATGATACTGGTCGGCGACATACTTCGCGCCCGAACCCGCGATCACGTTGACGAACAACAGCTTGCGTCCGTCGACGGTCAGTGCCGCGAAACTCTGGCGATTGCGCGTATTGGTGTACTGCACTGACACGCTCTTGCCGTCCTTGCAGTCGTAGCGCGTGGTCTGGGCCGATGCGGTCTGGATCTGCGGCACGGTGAGTGGCATCGCGACCGCCTGCGCCACGCAACACATCGCCGCCAAGGCAAAAATTCGTTTCTTCATGATGCTCGAGCTTCGTTGAATGATTGCGGCCATGCGCGACCGGTCAAGGATCGATGATGTCCGCGCAGGCGTCAATCGGCGTGGCGGCCGCGTGACCGACGACCGGCACGATCTTCAGTTCCGCTGACGCGATCCGGCGCGGCGCGGCGGCGAGGCCGCAACCCGACAGACTCACGCGGACCGCGACGAGCGCGGCAAGTGCTTTCAGTCTCATGGTCGTCTCCCGCCACCGCCTGTGATGGCCAGATGGCCCGTTCGTCGACACCTCTATTTCGTCGACACCAACCGCACTTTCGATGCCGCCAGCTTCGCGCGTCCACGCACCTCGTCGATGTCCGCACCCGTCGCCACCGCGACGCCCATGCGCCGCTTCGCGAAGCTCTCGGGCTTGCCGAACAGGCGCAAATCCGCACCCGGCACGGCGAGCGCCTCGGTGACGCCTTCGAACGCGATACCTGCCTCATCCAGCCTGCCGTAGATCACCGCCGATGCGCCCGGCACGCGCATGCAGTTCGAACTCGGAGAAGCGCTGCGTCGCGAGCGTGACGAGGCCCGTGTCGTGCGAACGCGGGCTGACCTCGGAGAACCACACATCGTCGCCACGCACGAACAATTCCACGCCGAACAGGCCGCGTCCGCCGAGCGCGGGCACGACCTTGGCCGCAACCTCGCGCGACTTCGCTAGCGCGGCGGGCGTCATCGCCTGAGGTTCCAGGACTCGACGTAATCGCCCACGACCTGTACATAGCCGATCGGCTCACAGAAGTACGTCTCGGTCTCGCCAGTTTGCGGATCGGCCACACGCACTGTGAGTTGCGTAATCTCGTAGTCGAAGTCGATGAAGCCCTCGACGATCACGCGTCCGTGGTTCACATGGCCGCCCGCCATCGCGTAATTCCACGCGGGTTCGACGTCGTCCTCACTCTTGAGCAACGACTGGCCCTTGCCCGACGACGACATCACCGGTTTCACGACGCACAGAAAACCGATCTTCACGATCGCCGCCTTCATCTCGTCGAGTGATTGCGCAAACGCATACGGCGACGTGGGCAGACCGAGTTCCTCGGCTGCGAGCCGGCGGATGCCCTCGCGGTTCATCGTAAGCTGGGTGGCACGCGCAGTCGGGATGACCGTCGCGACTCCGGCCGCCGCGATGGCCGCAAGCGCGTCTGTCGCAATCGCCTCGATCTCGGGCACGATCAGATGCGGCCGCTCTTTCTCGACGAGCGCGCGCAATGCGTTGTCATCGGTCATGTCGAACGTGCGCGCGATACGCGACCTGATGCCCCGGCGCGACCGGATACCGGTCCACCGCGATCAGATCACCTCGACGCCCAGCCGCTGCAACGCGATGATCACTTCCTTGCCCAGTTTGCCCGCGCCCAGCAACATGACGCGCGTGGCGTGCGCCGAGCCTGGCGTGCCGATGCGCAGCGTCGGGTTCGCGGTGTCCTTGCGGGGTTGATCGGTCTGCATGCGTACTCCGGAAATCGTTCGAATCGACAGGGAAAAGCGGTAGGACCAGCACGGGTCCAGCAAATTGAGCGCGATGTTAACACGCAGCGCAGGCTCACACACTTCGTCCGTTTGGGATAGGCAAAACGCAAGAAACGCGTTGGCGCGCCCACGCGATCCTGGCGGGCGCTCATTTCACTGACACGCAGCACACGCTTCGAATTCCCCTTGCCGAGTCGGTGCGAACCCGGCCCCGCGCATCGGGCTTTATCGTCTGTTGCATCTCATCGCTGGACAAATATCGCTGGACAAATAATAGAATGAGTGCGATACGCTTACGGTTTCGCCCGCTTCAGAACTGCTTCAGAACTCTCGATGCTCACGCAATTCCTTCTGCATTCATCGCGCTCATCGTCGCGCTTCCTGTCCTGCATGGCGGCGCTCGCCGCGACCACCCTCGTTTCCGCCTGTACGCTGCCCAAGCATCCCGATTCCGCCGCGCCGCCCACCGATCCGTACAATCCCGCCACCACGCAATTGCTCGACGACACGCAATGGCAACTCACACGCTGGACCGACGCGAGCGGCCAGCCGCGCACCGTGCCGGGTGCGGATCAGGGCGCCCAGCCGCTCACGCTCGATCTGTCGACCGAAAGCGGACGGCGCCGCGTCAGCGGCTTCGCAGGCTGCAACCGCTTCAACGGTACGTACGACCTGAAGGACGGCAAGATCAGCTTTGGCCCACTCGCCGTCACGCGCATGGCCTGCACGACGAGCGCGGGCGCGCTCGAGCAGCCGTATCTCGACGCGCTCGCGCATGTCGCCAGGAGCGGCGTGCAGATGAACCCGCCGCCGTCGCTGGAACTGACGCTCGAGGATGGCCAGACGCTGACCTTTGCGCCGCGCACGAAGTAACGCAACGATCCCGCGTGGTGATGGCCATCGATGCGATGGTCGCCGACAGATCTGCGTCTGTGCAGGCGCGCTCGTCAGCAACGCGATGAAGGGCAACGCGAGAAAAACGCACAACGCGATTCGAAAATGGCGCAGAAGCCTAGTCGTCATGGATGTCAGGCGGTTGCATTCGTGTGACGATTCTAGTCGCTTTCTAGTCGCTATTCGTATGAATAGCGCGGCTTTCGGTCAGCTCTGCGGCCACTGAATTCGTGATCTATATGAGGACGGCGTAATGGACCGGCTGATTCATGGATCTGTCCCGGGCTCTTCGATGCTTTCTGCTGGTTGCGCGGGATGCGCAGCCGGTGGCATTGCGCGACTTGGGGCTGGATCGGTTTTCCTTCCTCTCGGCTGAAAAGCACCGAATTCAGAATAGTCCTGTCGCGTCGATAGTTCAAAAGCTATCACCGCCAAAATCCGTAATCCATAGGCGGCATTGCATGTAGGACATACTCCTGCCCCGATATGTCGCCGGAGCCTTGCCCAGCAAGGCTCCGCGCGAAACCCAACGACCGTTCGGACGGCAATTTGTCAACCATCCGGTTACAAAACGGACGCGACGTTACGCCACAACATATATGAAAACCATACCTTAGCACCGAATTCAAGCCCGCAACTTCCCTATGTCCACCGAGTCCCGCTCTGCCGCCGCGCCGAAAGGCGACTTCGCCGTCACGCTTCGCATCCTGCCGGTCGTGCTGTACACCTTCCTATGCTACTAACCATCGGCATTCCGCTGGCGGTGCTGCCGGGCTTCGCTACGGCTCGGTGATGGCGGGCGTGGCGATCAGCGTCCAGTATTTCGCGACGCTGATGTCCCGGCCGCTCGCCGGACACACTGCCGACACGCTCGGACCGAAGAAGACGGTGCTGTACGGTCTCGCGGCGTGCGCGGTCAGCGGCGTGCTGCTGATGTCGGCACTCGTGGCACAGTGGCATGTCGTGAGCCTCGTGCTGCTGGTGATCGCGCGTCTGGTGCTCGGCTTCGGCGAAAGCTGGGGCGGCGGATCGATCACGTGGAGCATCGGACGCGTCGGCGTGACGAACAACGCAAAGGTGATTTCGTGGAATGGCATCGCGACGTACGGCGCGCTGGCGATCGGCGCGCCGCTCGGCGTGGCAATCGATCATTCCATCGGCTTCGCCTCGCTCGGGCTGATCGTGATCGCGCTCGGCGGCTTGGGTTACTGGCTCGCGACGCGCATGGACAATGTGCCGATCGTGCATGGCGAGCGCATGTTGTATCGCAGTGTGTTCTTCCGCGTGTTGCCGCATGGCGTCGGGCTGGCGCTCGGTTCGGCGGGCTTCGGCTCGATCGCGACGTTCATCACGCTCTTCTACGCGGCGCATAACTGGCCGAATGCGGCACTGTCGCTGACCGTGTTCGGCACGACCTTCATCGGCGCGCACCTACCGTTCGCCAACACGATCAAGACCTTCGGCGGATTCCGCGTGGCGATCGCGTCGTTCTCGTGCGAATGCCTGGGCCTGCTGTTTCTGTGGCTCGCCACCGATCCGCATTTCGCGCTGATCGGCGCGCACTGACGGGCTTCGCGCTCGTGTTTCCGGCACTGGGTGTCGAGGCGGTTGGCCTCGTGCCGCCGGCGAGCCGTGGCGCCGCGTTGTCGGCGTATTCGGTCTTTCTGGATTTGTCGCTCGGTCTGACGGGACCGCTCGCGGGATACGTGGCGGGCGAGTTCGGGTACAGCTCGGTGTTTTTGTTCGCAGCGCTCACGGCGGCGGCCGCCGTGGCGCTGTCGGTCGCGCTTTATATGCGTGCGGGACGCGGCGTGGGTGGGCCGGCTACGGCGTAATTCCCCGCCCTACCGATACGCGGATTCAAGCGCTGAGTTTCGACGCATGAAGCTGCAAACCTAACGCTTTCACAACTTTGAGAACGGTTCCGAAGCTAGGGTTGCCATCTTCCGACAGCGCCTTGTACAGACCTTCGCGGCTGATGCCGGCGTCGCGCGCGACTTGCGCCATTCCCCGCGCCCGCGCGATCACGCCCAAAGCGTGGGCGACAAACGCAGGATCACCGCCACCTTCAATCAGGCACGCTTCGAAATACTCGGCAATGTCATCTTCAGTTTTCAAGTAATCCACTGAATCCCAAGTGCTCGTTTTCATTTTCGTCGCCATCTTTATTCACTCCAATTCGAGGTGAGCGAGCATTGCGTGAGCAGACCGGATATCTCGAGCCTGTGTCGACTTGTCGCCTCCGCAGAGCAGTATCACTAGTACGTCGCCACGCTGCACGTAGTAGATGCGATAGCCGGGTCCGTGACCGATCCGAAGCACCACAATCGGCGCGCCGGCCGACTTCGTATCGCCCGGGTTGCCCATCGAAAGTCGCACGACGTGAACCACAGTTCACATCTGACCGGGCCAATCGATTGTGTTAAGGCCCAGGGATTTACGCAGCGGCACGCGCTTCGTTTGCACGGTTTGTCTTAAAATCCCTGCCTGGCCCATTTGCGTCCGCTTTATGAACTCGACCTCGGAAGATCGCTGGCGCGACTTGCGCCCGGACCCGGAAAGCGACAACTCCGCTCTATCTTCAGCTCGCCCGCAAGCTCGCCAATGCCATTCACGACAACCGCTGGAATCTCGGCGAAGCGCTGCTGTACGAACGCGTACTTTCCGACGCCCTCGGCGTCTCGCGCATCACGTCGCGGAAGGCCATCGCACTGCTCGTCGAACAAGGTCTGATCCGGCGCGAGCAAGGCGCGGGCAGTTTCATCACGCCGCATTATGAAGACCCGCTTTCGCGGCTGTCGAGTTTCAGCAAAATGCTGCGCCGGCGCGGCTTCAAGCTGTCGTCGCGCTGGCTCTTCCGCGCCATCGAGCCGGCCAATCGCGACGAAGTCATCCAGCTCGGCCTCTCTGCCGCTACCATCACGCGTCTGAAGCGCCTGCGTCTCGCCGACGATATCGTGACGGCCGTCGAGAACTCGATTTTTCCGGCCTCCTGCATTCCCGATCCGCAAGCAATCGGCGATTCGCTGTACAGCTATCTCGATACGCGCGGCCTGTCGATCGTGCGCACATTGCAGCACTTTCGCGCGGTGAACGCGAGCGAGGAGATCGCGGAACAAATGGGCATCGCGCCGCACGGCGCGCTGCTGCTCATCACGCGCGTCAGTTACACGGCGGATCAACGCGCGATCGAACTGACCGATACCTACTGCCGCAACGACTATTACGACTCCGTCGCCGAACTCCGCAAATAAGCGCCCCTCCCTTAAAACTC
This sequence comes from Candidatus Paraburkholderia calva, assembly GCA_001184395.1. Taxonomy (GTDB): domain Bacteria; phylum Pseudomonadota; class Gammaproteobacteria; order Burkholderiales; family Burkholderiaceae; genus Caballeronia; species Caballeronia calva. The sequence goes on from LFLF01000031.1 coordinate 30,988, forward strand.
CATGACCGATACCGCAGCAGGAACACCGTCCGACCGCTCTCTGACGATCATGCTGTGGATCGTCGTGACCGGCTTCTTCATGCAGACGCTGGACTCGACCATCGTCAACACCGCACTGCCCGCGATGGCCCGCAGCCTTGGCGAAGCGCCGTTGCGCATGCAGGGCGTGGTGATCACCTACTCGCTGACGATGGCGATGATGATCCCCGTCTCCGGCTGGCTCCCCGACAAGCTCGGCACGCACCGCGTGTTCCTCTCCGCGATCCTGATCTTCACCATCGGCTCGCTGCTATGCACCACCGCGCAATCGCTGACGGCGCTGGTCGCGTTTCGCGTCGTGCAGGGCGCGGCGGCGCGATGCTGCTGCCGGTCGGCCGGCTCGCCGTGCTGCGCGTGTTTCCCGTCGAGCGGTATCTGTCGGCGCCCGCCTTCGTCGCGATTCCGGGGCTGATCGGCCCGCTCATCGGCCCGACGCTAGGCGGCTGGCTCGTGCAGATCGCCTCGTGGCACTGGATTTTTCTGATCAACGTGCCGGTGGGCATCGTCGGCTGTATTGCGACCAATCAGTACATGCCCGACAGCCGCAATCCGGCCACCCCGCCCTTCGATCTCGCAGGCTACCTGCTGCTCGCCATCGGCATGGTCGCCCTGACGATCTCGCTCGACGACCTCGCCGACCTCGGCCAACACGCGGTCGTGACCGTGCTGCTGGCGCAGAGCTTCGGCTGCTTCGTCGCATACAGCTTGCACGCGACGCGCGCCGCGCAGCGATCTTCTCGCTCGAACTCTTCAAGATCCACACTTTCAGCGTGGGGCTGCTCGGCAACCTGTTCGCGCGGATCGGCAACGGCGCAATGCCGTATCTGATCCCGCTGCTGCAGGTGAACCTCGGCTACACGGCGTTTCAGGCCGGTTTGATGATGCGGCCGGCATGGCGTCGAAACGGCTCGTGACGAACCTCATCGAAAAGCACGGCTACCGGCGCGTGCTGGTCGTCAACACCGTGTTCGTCGGCCTGATGATGGCGAGCTTCGGCCTGATGAGCGCGCATCAGCCGCTGTGGTTGCGGCTCGTGCAACTGGCGCTGTTCGGCGCCGTCAACTCGATGCAGTTCACCGCGATGAACACGCTCACGCTCAAGGACCTTGGCACCGGCGGCGCAAGCAGCAGCAATAACCTGTTTTCGCTCGTGCAGATGCTGTCAATGAGCCTCGGCGTGACCGTCGCCGGCGCAATCCTCGCGACCTTCACCGGCATCCTGCCGCGCGTGACGGAGACCAACTCCCTGCCCGCGTTCCACGCGACTTTCCTGTACGTGGGCATCATCACGGCGGCGACGGCATGGATGATCTGGCGAGCTTCCAGGTCGTAATGAGGGCGAGTCATCGTGAGCCTCTCATTGAGCCGCATGCCGGTTCTGCGAGGACCTTCACGAGGTCAGTCACGTGCTTATGGACCTCTAGAGGGCCGTTCTCCAGGAGCTCAATAGCCTTTTTAGCTCCTCTTCCACAGAGAAGCGACGCTGGCGGCCCTCAGCAACCCTGGCGTGGGTGATACGGGGCTTCACGAGCCTGTCATAGCCCCAGTGGTCATGGCTTCACCGAACAGGACAGAGAGCTGGGAGACCCGCTGGTTAATCGTGCGCCCGGCTTTCCCTTCGAGCTAAAGTTGGAAGTGGTGTATATGGGGGTAGTTGAGGCGGGAAATTGAAGGCGGTGGTGGTTTCAGCTGAGAATCTGATTGTCGAAGTCGGAAACCAGCGAACAACAAAACCATCCACCATAA
>LFLF01000302.1 GCA_001184395.1 Candidatus Paraburkholderia calva
ACCTAAGTTTAATGCGTTATTTTCTAAAATTTTAGGTTATTTGTATTTTCTTTTATAGCATAAGTTAGCAAATAGGGTGAAAATATGCCTATTATGCCTTCTACTTGACTGGTTTCATCTTCCTAGGGCATAATAGACACAAATGAGCTTAAATGTCTAATCTTCATCATATTTGGCTTGATTTGTAGGTGAAAAAGGTGAAAATTTTCATTGGAGACACCCGGAGGTGGATTCGAACAGAAGTCGGTACGAACTACGAGAAGCGACCTAGCTTTCGAGACTTTTTGCGCGCTACACGATGCTCGGATTGGAATGATTATAGTTGCAGTAGATCCATGAGAGCAAGATGAACAACTTCCGTGAAGAAATCGAAGCCCAAAAACGCCCCGAAGGACCTCAAATTGAAGCCAGAAGTGAAGAAAATACACAAAAAGTGACCCTAGGCAGCAATTGAAGCATTGTCGCGACAATCAAGCCAAAAATGGCCTGATTGTCACGACAATGGCCCTCATTTTCGCGACAATGAGGGCCATTATCGTGACAATCAGGCTTATTTTGGCCTGATTGTCGCCACAATAGGCCAGCTGCTGCTTAGGGTCACTTTTCGTCTCGTTTCTTCACTTGAGGCTTTGATTTGATATCTTTCGGGGCAGAATTTGGCTTCGAGTTCTTCACGGAAGTTGTAGCTCCTCCTTTAAGCTTTCCATAGCATCTTGAATCATCTAATTTGGAGTTGTTTATAGAGAGTTATTGCTGTTGGAAGCTCAACTGGTCCTTATTGCGCGTGCCAACTACCGGTAGAACTTGTCGCCATCAATTTGAGGTCTTTCGGGGCAGTTTTGGGCTTCGGTTTCTTCACAGAAGTTGTTCCTCTTGATTCCAAAAAATCTATTGCAACTGGAATCACTCCAATCCGATCATCGTAAAGTGAACAACAAATCCTGGAAGCTAGGACGCTCATCGTGATTTATGACGACTTCCGTTTGAAACCTCCTCCGGATGTCTCCATTGAATTTCTCCACCTTTTCACCTAAGAATCAAGC
>LFLF01000303.1 GCA_001184395.1 Candidatus Paraburkholderia calva
ATCAATAACTCAATCAAAATACAATTATCTTCAAGAATAAAATATATGTTATGCTTCATATCTTTAGTTTGATTTGTATCTGTCTTAATTCTACCCTTTATTCACATAGTTTTTTCTTCGGAAAATTGCCCGAGGCCTATGCTTTTTTGAATCCAATTGTAGATATTATGCCAGTCATACCTGTCTTCTTTTTTCTCTTAGCTTTTGTTTGGCAAGCTGCTGTAAGTTTTCGATGAGATCTTTAATTTACTAATCTAATCTCCTAAAAAATTTAGGATTTATTCGAAAAAAAAATTCTAACAATTGTTAAGATCAAATAAGCTTTAAAGAATGAATTTTGTAAATTCTTTTCGATTTCTAGAAAGAACCTCGTTTCGTGGTATCTAAATAGCGTATGAGGTAGAAATTGGAGGATCTATTCTCTTTTTTCAAAAAAAAAATTATCTTGGAGATTGTGCAATGCTTACTCTCAAACTCTTTGTTTACACAGTAGTGATATTTTTTGTCTCTCTCTTCATCTTTGGATTCCTATCTAATGATCCTGCGCGTAATCCCGGGCGTGAAGAATAAAAAGTAGCTTTTTTTATATTTTCTTAGGATTTTTATTTTATGGTTAACTAAGAACAAAGAATTTGCAAAATTTGAAAAAAAAAATCAAGTCATCAATGAAAACGGAAAGAGAGGGATTCGAACCCTCGGTACGAATAAATCGTACAACGGATTAGCAATCCGACGCTTTAGTCCACTCAGCCATCTCTCCTAATTCAAAAAAAAAGAGAATTACTAATTACTATGTTAGATTAAACAAAAAGGAAGAACTATTTCTTTCTATCTAGTATTTTAATATGTAATAAATATGTACAACTTTGATTTTTATCAGAAAAATTCATTGCGATAAATAACATATCATATAAGGACTCGAAAGTGCCAATAAGGACTCGAAAGTGCCAACAATATAAAAAAACTAAAGAAGACCAAAGAGCTCCTTGCGTTGATTTTGTTCGAAAGGCCCTTCTTATTGCCACGGGCAGGCCCGGGA
>LFLF01000304.1 GCA_001184395.1 Candidatus Paraburkholderia calva
GTGGTGGTACAGAACATCAAATTCAAGATTGTCCACGTATAACCACAGGTTCAAGTGGAGCAACCATGATAGCTAAAAGGCCAGAACACCAGTAAGTGTTTATGCCTTGAAGGTAGTAGAAGTGGATAAGGAAGCTAGCATAAGTGCAAGGTATGCTCCTTATAACCGAACCAGTATTAAGGATATTAGTTGACCCTAGTTCTACTCATGAAGTTATCAACCTTGAAAACTAAATTTTTAAAAATATAAATAAATATTATTTTGTCCGTAAATTGTCAAACAATAAAGTTAAATTTTATTGGTTCGAATTTTAAAATGAACTTTTAAAAGACTGCCTGTAGTCTTTGATGTTGGCAGGTGAATTGAGGGATTTGTTTTGATGGGCTGGCCACCTGTCTTTCAAACTTCTCAATTTTAGCCAATGTTTTCAAAATAATTCGGACTATTACTTTCTTTGAGGAAATATTTATATTCATATTTTTCTAAATTCATTCTAAAATTTATAAGCATGTTTTTGAATTCAATTCTATTTTCTTTTCACATATTTCGACTTTACATTGGTCATAAAATTCTATTTTTAAGTTAAACAAGGAATTTGGAGATAGAGAGATTAAATTGGGGAAACAAGTTTTAGGAGACCCTTTATACTTTAAGTGTAAAATGTAGAAGAAAAGATAGGAAGTAATTGTTTAAGGATATCTAGTTAGATTACTAGACCTACTCGAAAGGAAGATGGAATGTAAGGCAAGAAGTACTCATTTTCTTAAAAGGAATGGTCCTAGGATAACGCAGTAAGAGCGTGAAAGATTTTACGACAGAGATTAGCTAGGTTTTAACTGGAAAAGTATATGAGGAAACTAGTACACCCTTATTTAGAATTAGGAATGAATTTCGAGGACGAAATTTCTAAAAGGAGGGGTGAATGTAGCATCCCGGATTTTCTAAGGAATTAATAATGTTTTAAGTCAGAAATTAAGTTTAGGCTTAATTAAGATGAAGTTAACATAATAGAAAGTATTAA
>LFLF01000305.1 GCA_001184395.1 Candidatus Paraburkholderia calva
CAATACTTGGTTCAAATTTGTTGAAGATATATCTACCAAGTGTTGTTTTGAACTATTCCCACGTCGACGTTCTCGATATGTTGACTTTCTTCCAAGAACATTACTTAAAATTCGAGGACGAATCTTTTCGAGGAATGAGGGAATGATGCAATCCTGAATGCGCAAGGACTTCCTTGTCTGGGGTATTCGCGAGCTTAATGTCATGGATGAAAGTTCATGCAATTCTAGTAATATTCTGGATGGAGGTGTTTTTATTTTTGATTTTATGTTTACTTAGTAGTAGTATGGGTCAAGGAACTTGGTGGGTCAAGATCCTGAGTCAAGGGAATGAGAAGACTGAAGATTGCAGCGTTTCTGAGCATTCTGTCAAGTGACGCCGCGGCGCAAAGTCATCCACGCCGCGGCGTGCAGTCCAACTCGCTCCAGAAGCGACTTTCTGCCTAGTCACGCCGCAGCGTGAGCGGCCAATTTCCAGTTTTTCAAATTTTCTTTTATTGTCTTTTATTTGTTAATTATGTAGGCTTTTAATTAGGGTTTTATCTTTATTTTTGTACCCTATTTAAGGGAAACATATGCCGTCAATGAAGGAGGTCCAGAATTCATCAAATTTGAGAGCTTTTGCTTTGTGTTCTTGCGAGAACAAACCGAGTCTCGTGGAGATTCATCTTTAAGCTGGGCAACAAGAATTGTTCATCTTGTTGTTTGAGTGTGCCGTAAGGGTCTCATATATCAGATCAATTTTTAATTTCCTTCTGGAGTTAAGAATCTGTTCGGTTGTGGGGTTTGACATGGACAAGAGCAAGGTTTGATCATCCTGGCGTGTGAGGGTCTTGCTAAACGGACAGAGGCTTTCGCGTGTGTAGTGGTTTGGTGAATCGCACTTTGATAGGGTTCACACCAATTTGGTTCACACCAATTTGTTTACTTAAACCTGTCTTGCGAGCTCTGCTCGGGGGTCGAATCAGTCGGGTCACCAGCATGTCCAGGAGGCGCAAGCAAGCAAACATTC
>LFLF01000306.1 GCA_001184395.1 Candidatus Paraburkholderia calva
ATGCAGTACAGTGGCCGAACAATACAAGGAAGCTGAGCACCGAGGACTTCCGGGGTGCGAGGAATTATTAGAAGCACACCTCGGTTGAGAACCGGCACTGCGCGACCAATGAGCGACCAAAGGGGAGCAACCCGTGGTGCGAACAAATAACCCGTGTTGAGAACTCAGGAATCGGACCAGCACAAGTCATACTTCAGCAACCGAGCAGCGAGGAGGGCTGTACAGGCAAAAAGGGGCGCAAACAACAAGTCTATGAGCAACACAGCTACCCGGGTACCGAGGATTCTAGCAGCATTACAAGTCGGAAGAGTACCTCGGACGTCGGCCAGCACTGCGCGACCAAGGCGCGACCAAAAAGGAACAACCCGGGCTGAGAACAGAAGCGTGGACCAACGGTCAACAACCTATGCAACTCAAGCCCGAGGATGTCCACGGGTCGGAAGAAGAAAATCAAGGCCAGAGCAGAGAACCGGGTACAGCATCACAGTCATGACCCGGGGACAGCTGTGCAGAGCAACTAAGGGAGAGTTAAGTGGTTGACCGAGGACTTCTACGGTCTGAGGACTCAGAACAAAGCCAAAGCTAAGGCTGCTACCGGGGAGACAAAGCACTGAAAAGAAACCGAGCAAAGGAGTGCAAACCGGTTGCTACCGAGCATTGCAAGCCAAGGAAGAGCTGAACAGAAGCAAAGAGCAAGCAAGGATCAGCCCGGAGACATCGACCCGCGCAACTCGGATAACAGAACAAATGAGAAGAGGCCTTAACGAGTCAAGACAAAAGCCCGAGCCGAGGATCTCCACAGATCAGGGCAAGGCTAGACAAAGTCCCCGGATCAAGAAAGTGCAAACCAGAAAAGAGACTCTTGGCACAAGCCCAAAGCTAAAGCTGCACCCGGGGATACAACGCACTGAGAAATCTGACCAGAAGAAGGCTACCCAGCTGCTACTGAACATTGCAATCCGAGGACAGCTGTGCAGAGCAACTAAGGAAAAGCAAAAGGCCTGACC
>LFLF01000307.1 GCA_001184395.1 Candidatus Paraburkholderia calva
ATTAAACAAATAATAAAGACATTAAAATAAATGTATGCTCGTGAATTAAAAAAGTTATACCCATTTTTCAAAAATTTATATAGCATGCCCTCTAGGAAAACTTTACGTTATTAATAATGGTCTTTATAACTTTAAAGTGTAAGAATAATAATTTTTAAAAACTAAATATAATATTTTTTGGTAATTTAATATGCTTCTGGATTTAAAAGGAAAGAACCTAAGTTATTTAGAAAAATAAATGCTAATATTTTTTCAATTATTAATTAAGAAAGAATGTTTAAAAATAAAAATAACAGAAAGAAAAACGTATTATTGATGTTGAATAGCGGACATTTAGAACTTGTACAGAAGAAAACGTGTCTTAAGTTTGGAATTTGCAGCAAACATGTTAAAACGACGACATTTTCTTTTGCATCCGAATCATGGTTATCAGGATCGCGATCCGGATCGTGGGATCGTACGATCCTACGATCCTGATAACCAAAATCGCTCCAGGATCGTATAAAATCGGTTTTCTAGTAGAATCGGGGATGGAATCGTACAGGATCGGTGGGATCGTTCAGGATCGTACGATCCCACGCTCCTGTACGATCCCACTCCCTATCCCAGCAGTATGTTCAATTTTTTTTTAAAAAAATTTACCGCACAGCCACAGCACACTTACACAGACAGCAGCCCAGAACCCACCGATTCACGCCACTCACGGCTCACGCTCACCAGACAAGCAAACGCTGCAGACATGAACAAGAACAACTCCAATCCCACCGCACCGCACCAACTCCAATCCCACACCAAGCAAGCCCCACAAAAATAAGGTTTTTTTCTCTGTTGAATGAAGAACAAGAACAAATCAACAAAGAAATCGAGCGCCGCTAGCCGCTAGGGCACTGCAACGCACCGCACCAAATTTGTAAGGGGTGGGCTTTAGTTTGTTTCTCTATCAGCCTTTTGATTTTGGTAGTTTTGTTGATTTTTTTAGATGGGTTCTTTTTTTTTTTCCTTGGAG
>LFLF01000032.1 GCA_001184395.1 Candidatus Paraburkholderia calva
CGTCGCGTGCGTTTGCGGCAAGTCTCGAACCCCGCACCTTGATCCGCGGCCATCGCCAGCGTCTGCTGCTTCATCGTCGTTTGCCTTTTTCCTTGCACGTGCGCTCTATAACACCTGACAAGCACTAGTGGTGGACTTAATCAGCGTTGCCCTAGGTGTGCTCAACAATCCGCAAAAACGTGCGCAGGTTGCCGATACCTTGCGCGCGCTCGCCGCGCCTACGAGCACCACGCAAGCAGCGTTGGCCGCCACGGGCGCGTCGAGTGCGCGCCGGCATCGGAGGCATCCAGCGTGCTGGCCAAATCGCTGACGGCCAACGGGCTCGCGTCGCAGGTGTCGCGTCAGGCGGACAACTGGATGGTCAAGTTCGGCCGCGATCTGCGTGCGTCGATCGCGGCATTGCTCAACGGGCGCTCGGTCACGCAATGGTGGCACGACCGCGTCGCGACGCCTGAAGCGCGCGCGATCTTCCAGCATGTGTTCTGGGCCGTGTTCGTATCGCTGGCGCCGGCGTTTCTGCTCGAGTATCTTTGCTCGCGTTTTCTGCGCAAGCCGCGCGCGAAGAGCGCGGCGCGCGGCATCGCCGATGCCGAAGTGGACGATCCTGGTCTGGTCCACGACGAAAAAGCCGCCGTGCATGCCGAGCAGGCCGCCGCGCGTCACTGGACACTGCTGCAACGCCTGCCCAATGCGTTGCTGTATATCCCTGCTGAAGTTCGTGCCGCTCGGCGTGTTCATCGGCATGGCGACCGTGCTGATGTCGATCGTCATGAAAAACAGCACGACCGAATCGCGGGTGGCGAGCGCAATCATCGACGTGTATCTGATTTGCCGCGCGATCAACATCATGAGCGGCTTCTTTCTCGCGCCGCACGCGAAGGGACTGCGCCTGCTGCAGATGCGCGACGAGTACGCCGGCTACACGTTCCGGCGGCTGCGCAACATCGTGGTGACGGCGGGTATCGGTATTGCCATCGCCAACGGCTTCGAGCCGCTCGGCTTGTCGGATGCGGTGCGCATCGCCATTCTCAAGATCATGACGCTCGATATTCGGCCCCGAAGGTTAGGTCTGGCTCGACAACCTCGGTCCGTGGCGCGCGATCAAGGTGCCTGGCCTCTCGCCCGACTATCCCGAAGTGCATTGCAATCGCGACGATGTCTGCGTGCTCACGACCGGCATGGGTTACACCAACGCCGCCGCCTCGCTGATGGCGCTTATGTTCTCGGACCGCTTCGATCTGCGTCGCACGTATTTCCCGCACGTATTTCCTTGTTTGCGGGCATCGCCGGTATCGATCCGGCGCAGGGCACGCTCGGGTCGGCTGCATGGGCGAAGTATATGGTGGACTTCGGCATTCAGTGGGAGCTCGACGCACGCGAGAAGCCCGCCGACTGGCCGAGCGGTTTCACGGGCATCAACACGAAGGGGCCGACCGAAAAACCGCCGCTGGACTATCGCACTGAAGTCTTTGCGCTCAATGCAACGCTCGCGGACGCCCAGGTGGCGCGCGCCAAATTCAACTATGCGCCGGCCAACAAGCCGCCGAGCGTGATCCAGTGCGACACGCTGGCGGGCGATACCTGGTGGTCGGGCAAGTACAACGGCGAGCGGGCGCGCGACTGGACCAAGCTGCTGACCGACGGGAGGGCGTTTATTGCACGACGCAGCAGGAAGACAATGCGATCTACGAGGCGCTTAAGCGCGCAGCGAGCACGCGCCGGGTGGATCTGTCGCGGATCGCGGTGTTATGCGCAGGTTTGGATTTCGATCGTCCGTACGAAGGGAAGACCGCATCGGACAATCTTCTGAACTATTCGGCGCAAGGCGGTTTCGCGCCCGCGATTCAGAATTTGTATCTGACCGGCAATCCATTGGTGAAAGAGATCGTTACACATTGGGGCGTATGGCGGAAAGGCATTCCTCAACGTTAACTTAAGCCGAAATATTTTTTCATTGTTCAGATGTAGCTCAGTAGTAGTACAAATTACACTAAATGCCGCACATCGGTAAAACTGATGGTACGGCATTTTTTCGATATTTACCCTATCGGACTCGTCTCGAAAATGCATTGGTAAGACGTCAACCGTTCCTGCCAACCCCGTTATTAGGGGCATCAGGCAAATAATCCTACAAAAAATCTGCCTGTCACATTAAGCGCTGTTAGCTTTTATCCGCCCAAACCCCGTCAGTTTCTACCAGTTTTACTGCATAGTAAAAATTACCTATACCAAGTGTTGTTTGCAACAAAATATTATTGAGATGGTCTTGCAATCGTTTGAGACTGTTCTTAGAATCCGTTTCACAGTACCTGTTACAAGATGTAACTCGCTGATACAAACGTTAAAGCATGGCATGCCAGGACAACGATCCCGGTGAGGCAAAAAAAAGATAGCGGCATAAGCCGACAAGAAATTCGGGGATTTACTGGAAGTTGCAACCATGAATGGTCGCGAAACGCTTGAATCGATCCGGGAAATCAACTTGTCGTACATCATGCTCGCCCAGCGTCTGCTGCGCGAGGACCGCGCCATCGGCATGTTCCGGCTCGGTCTATCGAAGGAACTCGCGGATCTGCTGTCCGGGCTCACGCTCGCGCAAATAGTGAAGCTGGCTTTGTCCGACAACCTACTCTGCGCATTTCGCTTCAACGATCACTCGATGCTGTCGGCCCTGACGCAACCCGCGAAGAACGCGGACATCGCGCCGACGCACGCCGCAATCCTGCTGGCTGGCCAGCCAGCTAAACAGTTCGCGTAAATCCCCTCAGAGAGACGGAGAGCGAGCCATGCTGAAAAAGAGCCTCACCGAAGACGCCCAGGAAGTGTTCCGCGCCATCGCGCTGATCGAACTCGGCGCGCGCATGCAAGTGCTCGAGAGCGAACTCACGCTCTCCCGTGACCGCATGATCCGTCTCTATCGCGAAGTGAAGGGCATGTCGCCGCCCAAGGGCATGCTGCCGTTCTCCGCGGACTGGTACATGACGTGGCTGCCGAACATCCACGCATCGCTTTTCTACAATACCTATTCGTTCCTGAAGAACGAGGCCGGCTGCTTGCATCTCGACGCGCTGACCAAGGGATATCGCCTGTATCTCGAGCACTGCAGCCACAGCGGCTCCGAAGCCGTGCTCGATCTGACGCGGGCCTGGACGCTCGTGCGCTTCTTCGACGCCGGCATGCTGCAGATGACCTCCTGCTGCCGCTGCACTGGAAAGTTCGTCGCACACAAGCACGATTTGCAGAACAACGTAGTGTGCGGGGCCTGCCAGCCGCCGTCACGCGCGGGGAAGACCAAAAAAGCGGCGGCCGCCCGACAGGGCATTCAAGAAACCGCGCTGAAGGTTGTATCCATCAAGAACGAAGTGTCCGACGAGCAGGAAGATCTGAACGAAGTGGCACTCACCAACGTTGCGACTTTGCAGCCGCAACGGCCAGGCCTGGTCGCACAGGCTGCTTAGCGGTAGCGGCGCTGCTCGTCCGCCGGGGACCATCCGACCGAACGTCTGGAACGTCCGGCCCGGATGGTGGATGAACGACTCGCCGCTACCGCCTTTCCTTTTCGCGTTTTGAATTTTTTGATCTTAATACCGGATTCCGCCGAGGACGCCTGTTACAGGCGCCCTTTGTTTTTGGCGCGGCCAGTAAATTTGGCGCGGCCAGTAAAATGCTTCGATTGCACGCGTGATCGAAGGAAATCGAAGGAATCGGTTTGTCTCGGATACAACAGGGGTTTTTGCTGACGCGGCACTGGTGCGACACGGCGGACGGCGTCGAGGTCGAGTTCTGGCTCGCCACTGATGACGGCCCCCGAAAAATCCGCATCGCCTTACAAACGCCGGTTGCCTTTATCCGCGCCGAGGATCGCACGAAAGCGGAATTGCTCGTCGCCGGTGTGCGCGGCGCCGAGTTGCGCGAATTGCCGCTGAAGGATTCCCGGCACAAGCCGGTGCTCGGGTCTATTGCCCGCAATATTGCGCACTGCTTGCGCTCGAAAAGTCGCTGCGCACAGCCGGCGTGAATGTCTTCGGAGCGGATATTCGTCCGCACGAACGGTATCTGATGGAGCGATTCATCACCGCGCCCGTTTCCTTCTCGTGCGAAAGCCACGCGCAGACGGGAGCCGGCATCGCGAGCGAATTGAAACCCGCGCCGTCTTATCGGCCGAAGCTAAAACTCGTTTCGCTCGATATTGAAACGAGCGTTCGCGGCGAGCTTTATTCGACGCGCTGGAAGGCTGGGGCGCACGCAGGTATATATGCTTATGTTCGGGCCGCCCAACGGCGACGCGACGCTGGCCGCGGCTCACGATTTTTCGCTCGAGTATTGCGAAACCCGCGCCGACATGTTGCGTCGATTCAATGCCTGGATGGCGCGCCATGATCCGGACGCGATCATCGGCTGGAATGTCATTCAGTTCGACCTGCACGTGCTGCAAAAGCACGCCGACGACTACGGCGTGCCACTCGCGATAGGACGAGGCGGTGCCGTCGTCGAATGGCACGAGCACAGCATGAAGCGCAATCACTTCTTCGTCTCGGTGGCGGGTCGGCTGGTGATCGACGTTATCGAAGCCTTGCGCTCGGCGACGTGGAATTTTCCGTCCTTCAGCCTCGAGTACGTCGCGCAATCGCTACTGGGCGAGGGCAAGGCGATCGACAATCCGTACGTGCGCATGGACGAAATCGAGCGGCGCTTTCAGGAAGACAAGCCCGCGCTCGCTAGCACTTGTTGCGTCAACGGATGATGCCATCTGCGCCTCGACACAATGGCGTGCACCTCCTCCTTGACATCAGGCGAGCGGCCGAGCCACCGCAGGCCGTGCAACAGCGGCGCATCGCTCGCGCCGAACTCCGCGAGGGGAAACACGCCCAGCCTGCGCGCCGAATACGGCCATCAGCGCGCTATCCTCGAATTCTCCAACGATATGGGGCATCAGGCCCTGCGTTTCGATCCACCGGTCCAACCGCGCGCGCAGCGATGAATGCCCGGTCGGCAACAGCATCGGAAGCGCGTCCAGACTGCGCGGAAAGTTGTCGACCGCGCTCTTGCGCACCAGCGACGCGGGTCCATACCAATCCACCGGCGACGCAATCAGTCGCTCACTCGACAGCCGCAGATTCTGGTTATGAGGCGCGTGCTGGCTAGCCAGCACGAGGTCCAGCCGATGCAACGCGAGTTCACCGAGCAGTTCGTCGGTCTCGCCCTCGTGACAGAGCAAACGCAGGACAATCCCACGGCGAGGCGCGCCAGCGTGCCGCTCGCGGCCTCGCGCACCTCGTCCTGTATCAATATTGTCCGATTTGGAAAATTTCTTCGGCGCGCGCGAATGCGGCTTGTCCGGCTTCGGTCATGGTCACGCCCCGGCCTTCCGGCTTCAGCAATTGATGCCCGAGCGATTTCTCCAACTCACGCACTTGCGCGCTGATGGTCTGCACGGCCATGTCAAGACGCTCGGCCGCGCGTGCGAAGCCGCCTTCCTTCACAACCACCCAGAAATAGTGCAGATGACGATAGTTGAGCATGCCGCTGTCCTATGGATCGAGCAGGTGATCCACTGTGAGAGTTCGAAAAAATCGAACCTTTAGTTCAATTATCGCTCGTTTTTTCCGGACCGTGATTTTAGCGATGATCGAAGCCTCGCCAGACGTCCCGAACCCCACTCATAGAATATCTGCTTACACTTGCCGCCGATCCCGCAGTCTGGGCCGCCCTCGTTACCCATCATCGTGATGGAGGTCGTGCTCGGCATCGACAATCTTGTATTCATATCGATCATCAGCAATAAGCTGCCCGTGGCGCAACGTGCGCGCGCAGCGTATCGGCATCATGCTCGCGCTGGTGATGTGCCTCGCGCTGCTCGGCACCGTCGCGTGGATCGGCTCACGCAGCCGGTCTTCGAAGTCTTCGGGCATGCGTTCTCGTGGCGGGACATGATTCTGCTCGCGGGCGATCTCTTCCTGGTGTGGAAGGCGACCAAGGAGATGTACCATCACGTCAACAAAGGCGCGGACGATGACCATGCCGCGTCGGGCATGGGCACGCTCAGGCAGCATCCGCGATCGGTCAGATTCTGCTGCTCGATCTGGTCTTCTCGGTCGATAGCATCATCACTGCGGTTGGCATGACCGAGCATCTGCCGATCATGTTCATTGCCGTCATCGTCGCCATCGCCACCATGCTGTTCGCGGCGTAACCGCTGTCGCGCTTCATCGAACGCAACCCGATGGTCGTGACGCTCGCGTTGAGCTTCCTGCTAGTGATCGCGATGACGCTGATCGCGGAAGGCTTCGGCACGCACGTACCAAATGGCTACGTCTATGCCGCGATGGGCTTCGCGGGTTTCGTCGAAGGGTTGAACCTGCTCGCGCGCCAGGCGTGAGCGAAGCGTGAAACGCGCAAGCGCATGCAGCCGCCGGTGAAACAGCTTGCGAGTTGAAAGAGGTACGCCGCGCATGAACGTTCGTCATCGCTAGACAACGCGAAGCGATGACGAACCAGGCGCTTCAGGCGGGCGAATGCGGACTTTATGCTGTCCATGCTCCCTTCGAACGAGTACGGATGCGATGAACCAGGCTTTTCAATCGGCGGCATGTGTATCCCGTTCGCTGGGCCGCATGGGCTCATCCGCAAAGGTATCAGTCGTGCATCGTCGCGATGTTTCGCATGCGACGGGCGCGTTCTTACGCGTGCCGTTCATCGCCGGGAGAGGGAGCTTGCATGAGCCCGCCCGCCGATGTGCGCCATGAGGCGCTCTGGACCATTCATGAAGCGGGCATCGTCGATACAATGCTGCTGTCGACCCGTATCTGGTGTGGGCGGAGGCCACGCACTACAGGGAATTCGGCGGCGCAATCGATGGACGAATGCCCATCGCGATCGAGCACAGGGCGGCCAGACCGCGCAATCGTTCGCCCGGCTGATCGAAAGCCGTAGTTGGCAAGACGGGATCTGGATGTCCGCGTTGTATCGCGACCCGCCTGCTGCGCTTGCCGCCACACGCTTCTGCACCGCCCAGGTCACGCGCCGTTTTTTCGCGCACATCGGTGCGGAGCTGGCCGGCATGATTGAACCCTTCACGCTTGCGGCGCCTCTCGTCACCGACAAACGACGGCTCTTGCGGCCCGACCATGTCGCCATTACCCCAGCACCGCGACGCCACGATATCGGCAAAGTCATCGTGGGCGTATGCGATGACGACATCGCGTTTGCGTACCGCCGGTTCTTCGAGGATGCCTCCGGCACGCGCACGCGCTTTCAGTCGTTCTGGAATCAGGACGATGGCGCGAACACGGCGGCAGGCCTCGGCTACGGTAGCGAACTGCTCAAACTGCAGATGGACGCGCTCCTCGAACGTGCGCAGCGCATGGAGCGGGCTTTGGAGGAAGAGGGCGTGTATCGCATCGCGGACTATGCGGGGCTCGAAAGACAGGTAACCCAACGCACGACGACGAGCATCCGCATCAGTCGCCCTTGCCGCTGATCGGCGTGCAGTTCGGCAACGCGCGCGGCGCTTTGCGCGACACGGCTGGTTTGCGGCTCGACGTACAAGCGCTCGATGCGATCCGCTATATCGTCAAGCGCACGCAGGACACATGCGATACGCGTTCTCACGCGCTGGTCAATTGACGTATGGACAGCTATCGGGACCACGCGATGGCAGTTCGCTGATCGAAAGCGCACTCGACGAACTGATGGATACCGGCGCATGCTCGATCGTGATGCCCTTGGGCAACCGGCATCTGTCACGCTGTCATGGCGCCGTGACCATCGCAGAGAAACACCGCTGCGTTGGCGCGTGCCGCAGGACCACGATACCCCGAGCTTCGTCGAAATCTGGTTCCCGGCCAATGCGCCGGCGCCGCAGGTGGGGCGTGTGTATTGCGCCGCCCGACGGCACTTCGAGGGTGTGGATTCGTCACGGCGAACACGCTACCTATTCGAGCGATGGTGACACGCTCTGCACCGTGGTGCATCGAGGCCGTGGCGCGCGCGGTGACGGCCACATGATCCTGATCGTGCGCGCGCCCTGCGCCACGCGAGCGTCATCGCGACGGGGCGCAGCGTCCGGTGACTGGTTCATCCACCTGAGAAACCGAGGCACGGTCAAGGCGAACGCGGTCTACTATTGCGCGCGGCATGCGAGCCTGTGCCGAGTGACTCAGCCGCGCGCATGAAGGGCGGTGATCTCCTGCAGATCGAACTCGCGCTCCAGGGAATGCAACAGTTTGTCATGAATGAGGCCACCACGATGCATGCGCAGCAGTTCCGCGCGGCCCGCCGCGATGGCGGCGAGCACGACATCGCGTAGTGCGCGTGGCGGGCTTCGTTCGGAAAGTCCTCCAGATTTTCGAAGCGCTTCGATAACGTTGCTCGATATGTGTACTGTTCGAGCAGACGTGGATGGATCACCGTGCCCGTCGGCATCGTGCACGAGTGGTTGGATCTCATCGAGTTGCGCCGCTTCGAGACGGGCCCACGCCTGCGGCTCGCTCAGGTAATGATGCACCGAACGTGCCGGTCCGCGCGCGAGCGCCATCCATGCTCAGCGGCCCCATCGTCCTGCCCAGCAGCAAGGTGACGAGAATTACCGCGAAGCCGCGAACACGATCAGATCGGGGCCGGGCATGCCGTCCGGTAAGGAGAGCGACGGCGAGCGTCACCACGCCGCGCATGCCCGCCCAGCTCAGCACCGTCGCCGCGCGCCAGTCAGGGGGAGGGTGCACGAGTCGCCGTCTTCGCTTGCCATCTTGCGGCCCTTCGTGACCCACACGATGCCCTTGATCGCCTCGACGCCGTACACCCAGACGAAGCGCGATGCGATCGTCACGAAGATCACCATGCCCGTGGCGGGCGCGAGCAGCGAGAACGCATGGCCGACGCCGCTGCGCCGCATCGCGATGCCGCGCAGCGACAAGCCGATAAGCACGAACACGACGATCTGCCAGAACGCGGTGCCACGCATGCGTTGCGCGGCAGTGAAGACTTCATGCTGATGCCAGCCGATAAATATGCCGCACGTCACCGTCGCGATCACGCTTGACACGCTGAGCATTTCCCCCGCGATATAGCTGACCCATGCGCTCAGCATCGATGTGGTAATGACGAGATAGTCGTCCTCGAGCGCCCTCAATAGCTTTACCGCGATGAACCCCGCGACGACGCCGACCACCACGCCACCCATGGCCAGCAGCACGAAGCGGCCCGCTGCGCTGAAGACGCCGCTCAATGCGGCGGCCCCGCGAAGCGGAACAGCACGAGCCCGGCGGCGTCCTTGAGCAGGCTTTCGCCTTCGGCAGGACCATCAGACGGCGCGGCAAGGCGACGCGTTCAAGCACGGCTTTGGTGGCAACCGTATCCGGCGGCGAAACGACCGCGCTGAGTGCGAAGCACGCGGCCCAGGGCAGATCCGGCACCGCGTAGTGCACCGCGATGCCCACCGCGAACGTGGTGAACGCGACAGCGCCTATGGCGAGCAGCAGAATGCCGCTCAGGTTGCGCTTGAAGTTGTTCCACACGAAGAAATACGCGCCGTACATCAAGAGCGGCAGCAGAAACACGACGAGCACGAGTTCCGGGTCGAGTTCGAAATGCGGCAATCCGGACACGAAGGACATCGCGCCGCCGCCGACCAGCAGCGCCACGGCGGGCGGGAGATGCGGGCGCTTGGCGAGCACTTCGAGCGCGATGATCGCGACCAGCGCGACGAGCATCAGGTTGAATGCTGCACGGCATGCATGAGTTTCTCCTTCGAATCGTTCTATGCGGCAATGCGGCCTATGCGCGGCGTCACACGGTCGCGCGCGACATGCGCTGATACCATCGGGACAGGTGCCGGGCGCCACGAGCCCGGCTCATCGTATCCGATCGGGAGTTCAGATGAAGCAAAAGTCGTCGGGTTCGCTGTAGTGGCCGCGCTGGTCGGCGTCGCCGTGTTCGCCGTGATGCTAATCGCCGGCATGGGCACGTCGGGATCGCATGCCGAAAACGCCACGCCCACCAACGAGGCACTTGCGCAAAACGCCGCGAACACGCCCGCTTTCAACGTTGAAACGCTGCGCGCGGCCCGCTGCGCGCGGCCTCCGGGCCGGATGCGCAGACGGCAGCACGCTAAACCGCCCAGGCATGCAACAAAATAATATAGCGGGGCGTCGAGCATTTGTCTTTTAGCTTGCCGTTTCCTTATGAGCGACAGGAATAGTGCTTGCTTCGTGGGCGATGTCCACTGCAACGCGACGCGCGCTTTCTTCGAACTGAGGCGGTTTGAATCGGCTTGAAGCGAAGCGCGCCTGCCTCCGGAGCGCATCGCCATGGGTCACGTATCCCAACAGGTTCCACCCGCAGCATTGCCCGTTGATGCACGCGGCATGATCGGCAACATGAAAACGGCGGCGCTCGTCTCACTGCGCGGTCCAATCGACTTAATGTGTTATCCGCACATCGATTCGCCGACGCTCTTCGCGGCCTTGCTCGATCAGGCGCGCGGCGGTTCGTTCGCAATTGCCCCGCGCGAGCCGCACGCGAACGTCAAGCAGATGTATCTCCCTGAGACCAACGTGCTGCTGACGCGCTTTATGACGGGCGACGGCGGTGCGAGTTACTCGACCTGATGCCGATGCCATCGAACGCCGCACATGCGGACGACGTGCCCAATTGCGTGATGCGAATCGTGCGGATGGTGTATGGACGCATGACGCTCGATATCATGTGCGCGCCGCGCTTCGACCGCGCACGGCGCATCGGGTGCGAGCGGTGGAGCAGGGCGTCGAGTTCGTGCCCGAAGATGGCGCCGAAGGCGTGACGCTGCTTGTCAGCGTGCCGCTCGCCAGATGCATCAGCCGGCTGGTCGCATCGTCCACGTATACCAGCAGTGTGCATTGCGGCGCGCGCCTCGAACCAGCGATGCTCCTCACACCCATCGATCTTGCCCAATACCAGATCCGCTGGACCGCACGCTTCGTAGCGTCGACACAGGCGACTGATCTGACGCACGCACAAGTCCAGCCGCTCGGCCGCTTGAAACAGCACAACCGCCCGTCTACGACCGCCTCAATGACCTTGATCCGCTCCAGTTCGCGCATGCTTGCCGTGATCAGTCCATGCCTGTCCATGATCGACTCCTCGAGGCTGCATGGCAAAACATGCATTCGAGGGCCGCAGTCAGACCGTTGATATTTGTGGAATTTCCGGCAGGTGGTGTTTTGATGAGTTGGATTCGTGCTTGGGTGGCCGAATTATCTGAATTCGCTGTTTGCTGGCCGGGATCGGTTCTGATAGCTGCGCGCTTCAACTAGCCACCAGTTGAAAACCCGGCATCTGTAAATGGCCAGAACACGCCATTTGAACTTGGGATCGGACATTACTAAAAAGCCATAACCAATTTAAATGTTGCTAAATTTTATTATGTAAATTATCAAATCAAACGACCATCCCAGCCAACCTGTCTCAACCCATCTCTGTCAACTCATCTCTGCCGCACGTCGCATCAAAAATTCTCGCTCTCGCGCATTCTTCGTCAGCCCGGCCGCACGCTCGAACTCCGCGCGCCTCGTCGCGTTACCCGAGCCTCGCCAGCAGATTCGCGCGCCCGCTAGGCGGCCCGTGGTAGTTTTTTCAACGCGGGCGCGTCGGCCAGTGCATCGGCGATATCGAGCGCCGCCAGCGGCCCGTCCGCCATGCTCACCGCGACCGCGCGATTGAGCGTGACCACCAGCGTCGGCGCAACCTGCATCAGCGCGTCGTAGAGCGCGACGATCAACGGCCAGTCGGGTTCTTCCGCAGTCCGTGCGCGCTCGTGGCACGCGGCCTGCGCCGCCTGCAGCGCATATGGCCCGCGCGCGCATCCGCGACGCCTGGATCTCCATCAATCCGATCAGGCCGTGAACTTCGCTTTCGTCCGGCATCAACTCGGCCAGAATCCGGCCGAAACGCAACGCGTCGTCGCATAGCGCGGGACGCATCCAGTCGCCGCCGGCGGTTGCCGAATAGCCTTCGTTGAAAATCAGATAGACGACCTCGAGCACCGATGCGAGCCGCGCCACTCGCTCGCCGGCCTTCGGGGCTTCGAACGGAACGCGCGCGGCCGATAACGTGCGCTTGGCGCGTACGATGCGCTGCGCGATGGTCGGCTCCAGCACCAGAAACGCCCGCGCGATTTCATCTGTCGTGAGCCCACTGATGAGCTGCAACGTCAGCGCCGCGCACGCATCGAGCGACAGCACCGGATGGCAAGCCGTGAAGATCAACCGCAGCAGATCATCGCCGATATCGTCTTCGCGGGCTGCGTCGAGCGCGTCGACGAAATCCGGGTGACGTGCAACTCCTGGGCGTTCATGTCGCGCCCGAGTTCTTCGTGCTTGCGGGTGTGCAGCGCGTGTTGCCGGAGCCGGTCGAGCGCCTTGTTTTTCGCCGTCGTCATGAGCCATGCTCCGGGTTTTTCCGGCACGCCGGCCGCGCTCCAGTGCTCGAGCGCGGCGACGACCGTATCCTGCGCCAGTTCCTCGGCAAGCACGACGTCCCGCACCACGCGCGCGACGAAATTGTCCATTTCCGCCCTGCTCTCGCACGACAGACAAACCAGCGCTTCGGTCGCGCGGTGTGTATCGACGAGCGGTTTTTCGGTGGAGGTTTGAAAAAACTTTTCGACCAATAGCATGGCGAAGATATTTTCGCCGATCACCAGAAAGCCCGCGTCGTCGTTGGTAAAGGCCGGATCGAAATTCAGACCGAGCGCTTTGAAAAAGTCATGACGTTTGAGATTGCGAACAGGAGATTCACGAAAATCTGCTTGCACATGATGTGGCTCCCGTAGCAAAAACGCGGCAGCGATTACCTGCCGCATCAGTTTCCAGCGTAGAACCCACAATTTAACGACGAACGGTCGGTAAACAAAGCATCGCGAATTTACCGATACAGGGAAAATAGCAGGTCAAAAGTAGCAGGGCCAGATCTTTCTAAATTCGATCGTGCACTACTTCGCGGCGGGGCACTGCGGCAATTACGACCGTGTCCTCCGGCTCTCACACGAGAGCAAGAAAAAACCACCGCTCATCTCTTTGGCCTCGGCGAAGGGGTCATCGGTGATGCGGAACGCATCATTCGTACCCGAGACGCGCTTTGCATCCTTCAGTGACGTGAGCGATTCACACGCCTGTAACACTCCGCGAGCCCTTATCATTGGCGAACTCGCCCATTTGAAGGTAAGTCTCCCGGCCTTCTTCTTGTATGCGCGATTCGCGTTGTTCGACCGGTTCGACCACGAGTAGCAGGTAGGACATGAGAGTTTCCTAAAATTTTTCTAGGCGTTCAACTTAAACTGCAACGCCAGGAACGGCAATATTGACGTGCTTTCTACGTTTCTTATGATGAAATAAGTGAAGTTCTTACGTAGTAACACCTTATTTCTCAATATTACATACAGTTATATCTGTTTCAGATATATGCGAAACCGCATAGACTGTCTTACCGGTTCGTCTTCGAAATTCGCAGCTTTCCCCGGGTCGGTGTCTCGTAGTTCTCCAGGTAGTTTCCACTGCTGCGACTTCTGCGATTTATTTAGCGAAGCAAACGTTTGCGTCTGCGAATTCTGGCTGTTTCTCAGCCAACCATTGCCGACACGACGCCTGAGCCTTGGTCAGGCGGCGCTCTCGCCGATTCCAGCCTGCCGTAACCGAAACCCCGATGCCCATTGGCGTCCCGGGTGTGCTTCGTCACGCCCGTTCACTATGTGCGAATAGCCATGAAGAAGAATCCTTTTATCCTTTCGACGCTCGTTCTTGCCCTGGCCGGTTGCGACGGCGGCAGTGACGGCAATTCCCCCGCTTCCGCGACCAATGCCGCCACCAACGGCAGCACCGGTTCGGGCAGCGGCACCAATTCGGCCGCGATGGCCGTCGACTTCACCAAGCAGGCCGTCAGCAAAGCCACCGCCGCGCTGCGCATGTCGTGCGGCCAGCCGCAGGTCGCCTCGGCATCGGGCGGTAACGGCCAGATCGCGATTGATACCCCGGGGTCGGACGGCTCCCGCATGTATCCGATCAAAGGCAAGATCAGCGAGGCCTTCACAACGCGTTCGGGCGCCGCCGATACGCTCAAGTGGACCATCAACAACGTCTTCGACAAGCCGATCGCCAACGGTAGCTTCGCGGTGCCCGCCGCGGCGACCACGAGCACAATCACCTGTACCTCGACGCTTTCCGGTTTTTTCGCCGTGCGCGCGACGCTCGCGCCAACGCCGGCGGCCAGGTGCAGTCCTCCGGCACGCGTCCGAACGGCTTCGCGACCTTCGGCGTGATTCCCGATCTGTCCGCGACGATCCCCGCCGTCAAGTACACCAAGCAGGAGCAGCATCGTTTCGGCATGCAGGGCTTCAACGACTGGGGCAACGATGCTGACCAACTTCGGCATCCATCACCTCGACCATCGACGACCGTCAGATGGCGGTGATGGAACCGAACGGCCCGAACACCTTCAATCCCAACGCCAATAACCTCGACCCGTTCTATACGTCGGGCAAGGTGATGCGCCTGATCCGTCTGGACGGCATGCCCGGCTGGGCGAGCGCGCACGGTCTGAATCCGGACTATGCTTACGCGCCGGCGGATCTCAACTACTTCCAGAACTACCTGACGCGCGTAGGCCAGGAAACGGAATCGATCCGCGCGAAGTATTTCCCGACCATGTCGAAGAACTACTATCAGGTGACGTGGGAGCCGACCGTACTGTGGAAGGACACGGACGCGAATTTCCTCGCGCTCTACAAGGCGGCCTACGCCGGTCCGCATGCAAAGGACCCGAACGCGGTCGTGATGGGCCCGACCGAGCTGCTCACGACGACCCGCCTGCAGAACCTGGCCAAACTCGGCTACGCGAACTACATCGACACGGTCGCCACGCACGGCTATTATGATACGGACACTTCGCCGTCGCATCCGCCGGAGCGTCATCAGACCGACGCGAACGCGGCCGACGTGGCGAATTCACTGATGAACGAGATGCGCCTGCTGCGTCAGGAAATGCAGAAGGAATACAAGCCGAACACATGAGCTGTTCGTCACCGAGACGGGCATCAGCTACGACCTTGGCACGATCTACAACCCGAACTATCCGACCATGAACGTGCTGTTCGCGCACGACGCGGTCATGGCCCGCACGCACCGGATCCTGCTCGGCGAAGGCGCGGACCAGACCTACGTGTTCTTCGGACCGGACTTCCCGGGTAAAATCGGCTACGGCACCTTCTTCGATCTCGACAATCCGCAAGCGGCGTTCGGTACGACGAACATTTCGCCGAAGCCCGCCGCCATGGAAGTCGCCACGATGACCCGCGTCCTTGATGGCACGACCACGCTCGGCCCGGTGAAGAACACGCCGACCGGTGTCTATGCCTACAGCTTCCAGCAGATCGGCAACGGCAAGGTCATCACCGCGCTGTGGACGCACGACAACTCGTGGTGGTTGGAAGTCAACGGCAGCTTCGCGACCGATCTGACCACGAACTACACCCTGCAGGTGAACGCGGCGGGCACGAGCGGCACGATCCAGGTCGTCGATGCAATGGGCAACGTGTCGAACATTCCGTATAGCACGGACAGGTCGCACTGCGTCTGCGCGAGCAGCCGATCTACGTGGTATCCGGCAACGCTTCCGTCGCGAAGGCCAATTCGACGATGCCGGTGGGTTACACGGGTATGTAAGCAGCGGGCTCATGCAAGCGTCGTAAGCGACCCGTGTAATCGAAGCGCCCGGCGGACCCCACCGCCCGGGTGCTCTTTTTTCATCTGTGCGAGCGTGAGAAGTTGAGGATCGCTATCTCGATATTGACAGCGCGCCAGCCCTGCCCCGATACTCATTGCCTGCCTGCCTGCTTGCTTGCTTGCTTGCTTGCAGGCATCTTCTCCGTCATCGCCGCGATTAAAAACCGAATGAACGCCCTCCTGGGCGGGTCATCGGAAGTACGCGCGTGCTATTGACGAACGACGAGACAGGCAAGCAGAACGGTTCCGAAGGCCGCGCCGCAAGACGGGTCCTTTTTGTTTCGATGCTCGTTTCGATCCAAGCCCGGCCTTCCGTCTTCGGCTCACAACCATGGAAAGCGAGATCGAAGATGTATCGTTGGTCAGCGGTCCGCGCGGAGTATGTCGAGATACAGGCGTATCGAACGGTGTCGTGGCGCTGCCACGCGATGCGGAGTTGCGCGTCGCGGATGCGCCGGTATGGCTCACGCGCCATCTCGACCCCTACGACTACTGGCTCAAACCCGGCAATGTCGCGCGGTAAGTGCGTGTGGATTTCATCGGACAGCGCGCGTGCCGTGGAAGTGTCGCTCACGTCGTATCGGCGCGTCTCGCGTAGCGCCGGCGGTGCGATCGCGCGCTGGCTGGCGCGTCGCCGACATCGTGTAGATCACGTCTTGAGTGCCACAGCGGTCACGGCGCCACGCACTTGAAGCTTGCGCGACATTGACGCTG
Source organism: Candidatus Paraburkholderia calva (assembly GCA_001184395.1). GTDB lineage: Bacteria > Pseudomonadota > Gammaproteobacteria > Burkholderiales > Burkholderiaceae > Caballeronia > Caballeronia calva. Next base: position 16,467 of record LFLF01000032.1, read on the forward strand.
CCCTTGCCGATATAACGCGGATAGTTCGGATAACGACAGATCGGCCGCGTGCACCCGTTGGTCGACGATCAGACGCACGCCGGAAAAGTTGATGGCGGGCGCATTGGCGATCACGCCGTCGGTAGTCGTTGGGGAAGCGCTCGATCACCGTGAAGCCTTCGCGTTCGCCGGTCGAGCCACCCGCGAAATAGGTTTTCTCGGGATTGTGCCCGTAGCCCATCTGGATGAGCGCGAGCGCCACGTCGGGGTTTTCTTCAGATGCGCGAAGCCGAAGTTGACAATGGCCTCGTCGTTCACCGCGAAATCCGCGCGGCCGGCGTTGCCCGCGTGCCCCGAGTCGGAGCCGAAGGTGGCGTAACCGCGTGAGAGCGGTGTCGAATCGGGCGCGCAGGACATCGGCTCGGTGCCTGAAACGATCGTGCCGTTATATCCGCCGCCGCCCATTTCAACGCGCGGCCATTCCAGCGCGTCGGCAGGTTCACTTCGAAGCGGATATCGGGCGTGCTGTCCTGCAATGCGCGGATATACTCGGTGATGCGGCAATATTCGCCGTTGCGGTTGCCGGGCGTAGTCGCCTTGATCACCGCTGCGCTGAACAGGGTCGCGCCGCGCGTCGGCAACCCGATCACCGAGGCGGGCACGAACTTGCCGTCGAGATCCTCGCAGTGCTTGGTCAGATACGTGGCCGCCCGCGCGTGCGCGCACGTCAGCAGCGCGGCGACGAAGAGCGCCGCGGGCGGAAGGGACGAGCGGATAAATAGTGGCGAAAACGGAACACGACGCGCGGATCGATGTGGAGTGGTTGCTTCAAACGCCGCCCACATATATAAGAAGCGTTCGCCTTAAGGAATTCGGAGCGACCGGACGTTGAAGGACACAACCTGCCGACGCGAAATCAGGATGTTCATCGCGGGATGCACATTGCGTGCCCACCCTTTCATTCGCCTTACTTTTCGGCGAGCCGAAACGTCACTCGCCGACCCATTCGCCGCGTAGATCGCTGGTTTCGAGCAATTGCAGGAGCGTTTCGGCGGGCCGGCTTAGATGCTCGCCCCGAACGCAATGAACTCCACTTCCGGGAGTTTCGGCAATTCTGCGCGATTGACCGGCGGCGCGAGCACGCGCCCCGCCAGAAAATCTGACCGAACGGTCAGACCCAGTCCGCCGCGCGCCGCCGCGATGCAGCCCGGGCTGCTGCTCGTGCAGACGGTTTGCCAGCTCGCGCCAGGGTCGCGAGCGCATCGAGCACCACGGCGCGCGTCACGCTTGGCTCCGCGACGAGAATGAGCGGCAGCGGCTGGCTCGTATCGACGACGGTGCCCTTCCTTCGTAAGCCATTCCAGGCGACCGCTGAAAAGGCGCGTGCCGCGCGCGTCACCGAAACGGCGCTGCCGACCGCGAGATCGAGTTCGCCCGCATCGATGAGCTGATACAGCCGCCCGGTCATGCCATGGTGATTTCCAGTTCCACGTCGGGATGCGTGTCGCGGCAAGCCGCCAGCACGCTCGGCGGCAGCCCGAGCGCGAGATCGTCGGACGAACTGAGCCGCACGCGGCCGCGGCGAACTAAACTGGGATTGCGCGTGCGCCATCGCTTCCAGGATCACGCGCGCGTGGACCAGCATGGCTTCTCCGTCCGCCGTGAGCGCGAGCGAGTGCGTGTCGCACACGAACGGGCGTCGCCCGACACTCTCCTCCAGGCGCCGGATATGTTCCGACACGCTCGACTGGCGCAGCCCGAGCTGGCGCCCGGCTTCGGTGAAACTGTTCGACGTGGCCACCGTCACGAAGGTGTTCAGCCAGATGGGATTGAACATGTGGCATTGTCATCGGATAAACCGATTGCAGTCAATGTGGCTAGCGGGCTTTCCGATCACCGCGTTTAGTTCACTAATATTTCACATAATGCGCGGCGGGAGGGCTCAAACGTCCCGGCTGCCGCGTCGCATCAACCCGAAACCCGCCCCACATGACACGACAGTCCTCGCACACGGCGCTTCTCTGGATCGTTGCCGTGGGCTTTTTCATGCAGGCGCTCGACACGACCATCGTGAATACGGCGCTGCCTTCCATCGCGCGCGATCTGTTCGCCGCACCGCTCGCGATGCAATCCATCGTCGTCGCCTACACGCTCACCATGGCGCTCCTTACGCCGGCTTCCGGGTGGCTGGCGGACCGTTTCGGCACGCGGCGCGTGTACTTCGCGTCGATTGCGCTGTTCGTGATCGGCTCGCTCGCCTGCTCGAGCGCGCATACGCTCAATCAACTGGTGATGGCGCGCGTGCTGCGGCATCGGCGGCTCGATGCTGCTGCCGATCGGCCACCTCGCCCTGCGCACCGTGACCGGCAAAGCCTACGTCTCCGCACTCGCGATGATTTCGGTCGCCGGTCAGATCGGCCCGACGCGCGGCGGCTGGTTCGTCGAATCGTTCTCGTGGCACTGGATCTTCCTGATCAACGTGCCGATCGCAACGTGCCGATCGGCGCGGCGGGTCTCTACGCGGTGCGGCGCTTCCTGCCCCACGATCCGCTCGACAGCCGCGCGCCATTCGATTTCGTCGGCTGTGGGTTGCTGTCTTTGTGAATGGTGTCGTTTTTGCTGGCGCTCGATTGCCCGGTCTCGACGCATCGCGGCACGGTGGCGGCGCTGCTGTTCGTGATCGCGGCGGCATCGGCGTTTGCGTATATTCCGCCCGCGCGGCGCAAGCGCAATCCGCTGTTCCAGCTCGCGCTGTTCCGTGAGCCGAATTTCAGCGTCGGGCAGCTCGGCAATCTGCTATGCCGGATCGGTTCGAGCGCGGTGCCGTTCCTGCTGCCGCTTCTCATGCAGCTCTAACTCGGCTACATGCCGCTGCATTCCGGTCTGGTCATGATTCCCATCACGCTCGCCGTCACCGTCTCGAAGCGCTGGATCACGCGATTCGTCAAGCGCTACGGCTACGAGACCTTCCTGCTGGTCAACACCATGCTGGTGGGCGCATCGATCGTCGGCTTCGCGGCGTTCTCGCCGTCCTTCCCGCTGATCGGCGAGCTGGCGATCCTCACGGCGCCTGCAACTGAACAGCGTTACGCTGAAGGGCTTGTCGAGCAAGGACGCGGGCAGCGGCAACAGTCTGTTCTCGATGGTGCAGATGCTCGCCATCGGCCTGGGCGTGTCGATCGGGGGATCGCTCGTGCAGGTCTTCGAAGGCCAACTCGGTTCGGCGCCGCTCGGCTTCAAGCTGAGTTTCGTCTGCATGGGCGTCTTCACACTGCTTTCGGCCGGTGGTTTTCCGCCGTCTCGATTCGGAGCCGTGCAACCCGCGTCTGCCTCCGCCGCGCCGCATGACGAAACTGTGAAACCCGTCACAGCGCGTGGAGCGCAATCGGCTTATGCTATCGGTCCAGATCTTCACTCTTTCCTTTTCAGGAGCCTAATCGTGGAATACCGCAAATTCGGTAACACTGGTCTCACCGTTTCGCGACTCACGCTCGGCACGATGACCTTCGGTTTGCAGACCGAAGAGGACATGCCGCGCAGCATCATGGATCGGGCGGTGAATGCGGGCGTCAACTTCATCGACACCGCGAACGTCTATCCGCTCGGCAGCAGTCACGATCTGGCCGGCCGCACCGAGGAAATCGTCGGCCGGTGGCTCAAGGGCCGGCGCGATCGTTATATCGTCTCCACCAAGGCGGTCCACGAGATGGGCCCGCTCGCCTGGCGGCGCGTCGCGCAAGCATCTGCTCGATGCCATCGATGCATCGCTCACGCGTTTGGGCACCGATTACGTCGATCTGTATCAGTTGCATAACGACGACCGCGAGACCCCGCTCGACGAAATGCTCGAGCGCTCGACGCCATCGTGAAAAGTGGCAAGGCGCGATATGTCGGCGTGTCGAATTTTCTGGCGTACCGCCTGGTACGCGCTCGGCCGCGCCGATGTGCTGCGTCCGGCACGTTTCGTGTCGGTGCAGCCGCGCTACAACCTGCTGTTCCGCCAGATCGAGCGCGAACTGCTGCCGCTCGCGGGCGAGGAAGGTCTCGCGGTGATTCCCTACAACCCGCTCGCCGGCGGCTTGTTGACCGGCAAGCACGGCTACGGCGCGGGGCCGTCGGAGGGTCCCGCTTTACGGTCCGCGGTCGGCAAGGCGGGCGAACTGTACACGCAGCGCTACTGGTACGAGCGTGAATTTCACAGTATCGAGAAGATCAACCGCATCGTCGGGCCGACGGGCCGGTCGCTGGCGAGCACCGCGCTCGCGTGGATGCTGGCGAGTCCGGTGGTGACCTCGGCGATCATCGGCGAGCCGGCCGGATCAACTGAACAAAACGCTTGTCGCGGTGGATCGTCCGATCGATCCGGAAATCAAGGCGAAACTCGACGAAGCGACCGCCGAATACCGCTTCGGCGACGCACTGCACTGACTAGCGCTGATTTTCGCCAAACAATTGCTCGCGGCGCGCCCGCTCAGACGCGCGCCGCGCGCGCCCGATAGAACCCTTCCAGCGAGTAGACCGCGCGCGCGGCCCAGATCGCGCCGTAACCGATCAGCTGATCGTGCCCGAGGTATTCGCCGTAGATCACCACGCCGATCAGCAATTGCAGCGTCAGCGTGATGTACTGGATCAGCCCGAGCATCGACAGCGGAATACGCCGCGCGCCCGCCGCGAACAGCAGCGGCACCGCGGTTACCGGACCTGCCGCCACGAGTAGCAATTTCAGGCCGCGCGCCGCCTGCGAAAATCCGCTGCCGCCGAACTCGTCAGGAACAGATACAGCAGCGCGACCGGGCACAGAATGACGGTTTCGAGCGTCAGCCCTTCGAGCGCACCGAGCGATGCGGTCTTGCGCAGCAAACCGTACCCGCCGAAGGTCAGCGCGAGCGCAAGGCTGATCCACGGCGGCGTACCGTTCACCCAAGTCAGCCAGATGATGCCCACGCCCGCCACGATGACCGCGAGCCACTGCATCGGCCGCAAAAGCTCGTGCAAAAACGCCATGCCGAACAGCACGTTGATCAGCGGATTGATGAAGTAGCCAAGGCTCGCTTCGACGATATGTTCCGCGTTCACCGCCCAGATATAGATGCCCCAGTTGGTGGACAACAGCACCGCGCTCGCGGCGAAACGTGCGAGCAGGCAGCGCGGTCGCGCAGCGTGGGCAGCAGCCACTGCCACTTGCGCAGCACCGTCAGCACGACGAGCAGGAATGCCATCGACCACGCCATGCGGTGCGCGAGCATCTCGATTGCGCTGATCGAATGCAAGGCCTTGAAGTAAATCAGAAAAAGGCCCCAAATGGCAAAGGCCGCGAATGCGTAGACGAGCCTGGATTCATTGTTTCGAACATTGGTGCGAATGCCCGGAGCGCGCTGGGCGACGGAAGTATCCGCAAGGAAGGGAAGCGGGATTTTAGACAACGCCGGCGTCTGTTCCATGCTGGACATTGAACCCTTTTCGCACGCAGCGCTCGAACCATCATCACGCGCGGCACGCAACGTGCTAATTCGTGCCGCCTTCTCATGCTCATATGCCTATGAACGACGACGACCTGGTTCACCAAAAATTCTTCCACTTGTTGCTGCTGCTCGTGACCGTGGCGCTCGGATGGGTGCTGCTGCCGTTTTTCGGCGCAATCTTCTGGGGCGCGATTCTCGCAATCCTGTTCCAGCCGATGCAGCGTTACCTCGCCGCGCGCTTCGGCAAACGCCGCAATCTCGCCGCACTGACCACGCTAGGTGTCGCGATCCTGATCGTGATCATTCCGCTCGCCGTCGTCGCCGTCACGCTGGTGCAGGAAATCGCCCTCGCCTACGCGCAGATCAAATCCGGCCAATGGAATTTCGGCGCGTTCTTCCAACATATGCTGCAGGCGCTGCCGAATTCCGTGCAGCAACTGCTCGGCCGCTACGGCATGACCGACATCTCCGGCGTACAGCAGAAGCTGATGGAAGGTGCATCGCAGATCAGCCAGTTCGCCGCCGCGCAGGCGCTGTCCATCGGACAGAACACCTTCCAGTTCCTGGTGAGCTTCGGCGTGATGCTCTATCTTGTGTTCTTCCTGCTGCGCGACGGCGGCGAGATTGCCCGGCGCATCCGCCGCGCGATTCCGCTCGACAACGAACCGAAGCAGCATCTGATCGCCAAGTTCACCACGGTCGTGCACGCGACGGTCAAGGGCAACATCGCGGTGGCGGCCGTGCAGGGCTTTCTCGGCGGCCTTATTTTCTGGATGCTCGGCATCAACGGTTCGCTGCTGTGGGGCGTGCTGATGGCGTTCCTGTCGCTGCTGCCGGCCGTCGGCGCGGCGATCGTCTGGGGACCCGCCGCGATCTATTTCTTCATGACCGGCGTGCTCGGCAAGGGGCTGATTCTGGTCGTGTTCTGCGTCGTGGTGATCGGGCTGGTGGACAACCTGCTGCGCCCGCTACTCGTCGGCAAGGACACGAAGATGCCCGACTGGGTCGTGCTCATTTCGACGCTGGGCGGCATGGCGCTGTTCGGCATCAACGGCTTCGTGATCGGGCCGCTGGTGGCGACGCTGTTCATGGCGAGTTGGGATATCTTCACGCAGGATGAAGAAAGCGAGAATGTCTGAGCGGCATTGAGCGCCCCACCGATCGTCAATAAAAAACCGGCTCGCGAGGAGTCAGTTTTCGTTGCTGCGTGCGACGTTCAGCACGTAGTCGGCGCGTTATAGCGGCACTCGAAGCGTTTTCTCACCGTGCCGTTCTCATCGACGCTTTCCAGATACACATCGAACTGCCACAAGCGCGCCATGTGCTTGAGCACTTCGTCGCTGTCATTCGACAGATGACGATTGTCCGTCATGAAGTGCCGCAGCGTGAACGTGCGGTCGCCGCGTGTGTTGACCGAATACACCTGAATATTCGGCTCGCGATGGTGAATGTCGTACTGCCGCGACAACACCTGCCGCACGTAGCGATAACCGCTGCCGTCGTGAATGGCCGACACCTCTAGCGTGTCGCGCATGTCGTCGTCCAGGATCGAGAACAGGCGCATTTCGCGAATCAGACGCGGCGACAGATACTGGGCGATAAAGCTCTCGTCCTTGAAGTTGCGCATGGCGTAATGCAAGGACTCCAGCCAGTCGCTGCCCGCGAGTTCCGGGAACCACTCGCGGTCTTCGTCCGTCGGGTTTTCGCAGATGCGGCGGATGTCGCTCATCATGGAGAAGCCCAGCGCATACGGATTGATGCCGCTGTAATACGGCTTCGTCACCGGCGGCTGATACACCGCGTTCGAATGCGAGTGCAGGAACTCCATCATGAAGCCGTCTTTGAGCCGGCCTTCGTTATAGAGCGTGTTGAGCAGCGTGTAATGCCAGAATGTGGCCCAGCCTTCGTTCATCACCTGCGTCTGACGCTGCGGATAAAAATACTGGCCGATCTTGCGCACGATGCGGATGACCTCACGTTCCCACGGCTCCAGCAACGGCGCATTCTTTTCCGCGAAGTACAGCAGGTTTTCCTGCGGCTCCGGCGGATAATGCGTTTCGATTTCCTCGGCCGTCGTCTCCTTGCTCTTGGGCAGCGTGCGCCAGAGTTCGTTGACCTGCGATTGCAGATACGCCTCGCGCTCGCGGCGCATGGTGGTTTCCTTCGCGAGCGACAGTTTCTGCGGACGCTTGTACCGGTCCACGCCGTAGTTCATCAGCGCGTGACACGAGTCGAGCAGTTCCTCGACGCGATCTAGCCCGAAGCGCTCTTCGCACTCCGCGATGTAGTTCTTCGCGTACACGAGGTAATCGATGATAGCGTGCGCATCCGTCCACAGCTTGAACAGATAATTGCCCTTGAAGAACGAGTTGTGCCCGTACGCCGCATGGGCGATCACGAGTGCCTGCATCGTCATAGTGTTCTCTTCCATGAGATACGCGATGCAGGGATTGGAATTGATGACGATTTCGTAAGCGAGGCCCATTTGCCCGCGCCGATAGCCTTTCTCGGTCGAGAGAAAGTGCTTGCCGAACGACCAGTGCCGATAATTCACCGGCATGCCGACGGACGCGTAAGCATCCATCATCTGCTCGGAGCTGATGATTTCGAGCTGGATGGGATACACGTCGAGCCCGTACCGATTGGCGACGCGGGAGATTTCCGCGTCGTATTCCTCGATCAGCTCGACGCTCCAGTCCGATGGGCACGGCAGCGGCCGCCGTTTTTCCGCTACATTCATCCTGTCCTCCTCGTGCGTCCATGCATTGCTGCGGACGCCTTGCGTTGCCCCACCGCTTCGGGCCCAGGCTACGATGTGATTCCGGAAGCATGATCGTCCGTGCTCCCTGTGCGATCTATGCGTCTGATGCTCAGGCTGCTGCCAGCTGTTTCTCGAATAGCTCCCTGAATACCGGATAGATATCCGCTGCCAAATCCACCTTCTTCATGGCCAGTTCTGGCGCGCCCAACGCGAGTTGAGCATACTCCAACCAGAGATTCTGCTCTTCCGGCGCGACTTGTATATACGCGAAATACCGCACCTTCGGCAGGATATCGTTCTCCAGCAGCTTGCGGCACTTCGGCGAGTCGTCAGTCCAGTTATCGCCGTCCGAAGCCTGCGCGCCGTAAATGTTCCACTTGGTTGGCGAGTAGCGCTCGTCCATGATCTTCTTCATCAGTTCGAGCGCGCTCGACACCACCGTGCCGCCGCTTTCGGTTGAATGGAAGAAGGTGTCCTCGTCCACTTCCTCGGCGCGCGTGTGGTGACGGATGAACACGACCTCGATCTTCTCGTAGTTCCGCTGCAGGAACAGATACAGAAGAATGAAGAAGCGCTTGGAAAGATCCTTGCGCTGTTCGTCCATCGAACCGGAAACGTCCAGCAGGCAGAACATGACGGCCTTGCTGGAAGGCGTGGGCTGCTTGACGCGGTTGACGTAGCGAATATCGAACGGATCGATGAAGGGAATGCGTGTGATACGCCCCTGCATGATGACGATATCCGCCTCCAGCCGCGCAATATCTTCGGGGTCGCCCTTCTCTTCCTTGAGTTGCTCGAGCTGGCGTTCCATCTCGCACAGTTGCGCGGCGAGCGGAAAACCCAGCGCGATGCGCCGCCCGAACGCCGAACGCAGCGATCTCACCACGTCGATATTGTTCGGCGTGCCTTCCGCCGTCCAGCCCGCGTGCACGTTTTTCCAGGTAGGCACGGCAAGCAGTTGCGTCTTGACCAGGCGCGGCAGTTCGAGATCGTCGAAGAAATACTGCATGAATTCTTCGCGTGAAAGTTCGAAGACGAAATCGTCCTGCCCTTCACCCTCGTTGCTGGCGCTCTTGCTGCCGCCGCCCGGCGGGCGCGGAATCTTGTCGCCGCGAATGTAGTCCGCGTTGCCCGGATAGACATACTCGCGCTTGCCGCTCGGCCCGTGACGGAACGATGGTTCCGAAATGTCCTTCTTCGGGATGGTTATGCTCTGGGTGCTTTGAATATCCTTGATGCTTCGATCGCGCACCGCGTCGGAAATGGCACGGCGAATGTAGCTCTTCACCCGGCGCAGAAAGCGCTCGCGATTGGCGATGCTCTTGTTCTTGCCCGCTAATCGGCGGTCGATGATTTGGTGCAGCACATCCAGTCTCCCGCGTTGATTGCGAGGAAGCGAAGCGCTGCGCGAGCCTTCGGCGCCCATGCGGCGTGACGGCGCCTCGCAAGGTGTCCCACCGTGTCGTCCGGTTGCGAATGCGGCAACCGGACGACGGGGACAGTTTATATCGGCTTCCACTTTCCGAACGACATTACGACGACTTACGCACTCGCAGATACCAGTCGCACAGCAAACGCACCTGCTTGGGCGTGTACCCCTTCGCGACCATGCGATTGACGAAGTCCTCGTGTTTGCGCTGTTCTTCAGCGGAACCTTTCGCGTTGAACGAAATGACCGGCAAGAGTTCTTCGGTGTTGGAAAACATCTTCTTCTCGATCACCACGCGCAGCTTTTCGTAGCTGATCCATGCCGGATTCTTCCCGCCGTTGGCGGCACGCGCACGCAATACGAAGTTCACGATCTCGTTGCGGAAATCCTTCGGGTTGCTGATGCCCGCGGGCTTTTCGATCTTCTCCAGCTCGGCGTTCAATGCCGCCCGGTCGAAGCTCTCTCCGGTGTCGTGATCGCAGAATTCCTGATCCTGAATCCAGAAGTCCGCATACGTCACATAACGATCGAAGATGTTTTGTCCATATTCCGAATACGACTCGAGATAGGCGGTCTGAATCTCCTTGCCGATGAACTCCGCGTAACGCGAGGCCAGCACGTCCTTGATGAAGGACAGATACTTCTGCTCCGTTTCCGGCGGGAACTGCTCGCGCTCGATCTGCTGTTCGAGCACGTACATGAGGTGCACCGGATTGGCCGCGACTTCGGTCGAATCGAAGTTGAATACGCGCGACAGGATCTTGAACGCAAAGCGCGTCGACACGCCGCTCATGCCTTCATCGACACCGGCAAAGTCGCGATATTCCTGGTACGACTTCGCTTTCGGGTCCGTGTCTTTGAGGTTTTCGCCGTCGTAGACCTGCATCTTCGAGAACAGGCTCGAGTTCTCGGGTTCGGCTAGACGCGTGAGCACTGCCATCTGCGCCATCATCTTGAGCGTGCCCGGTGCGCAGATGACTTCCGCCAGGGACGAGTTGCGCAAGAGCTTCTCGTAGATCTTGACCTCTTCGCTGTAGCGCAGGCAGTACGGCACCTTCACCACGAAGATACGATCGAGCAGTGCTTCGTTGTTCTTGTTGTTGCGGAATGCCTTCCACTCCGACTCGTTCGAGTGCGCGAGGATCACGCCGTCGAACGGAATTGCGCCAAAGCCTTCCGTGCCCTTGAAGTTGCCTTCCTGCGTTGCCGTCAACAACGGGTGCAGCACCTTGATCGGCGCCTTGAACATTTCGACGAATTCGAGCAAGCCCTGATTGGCGAGGCACAGCCCGCCGGAGTAGCTGTATGCGTCCGCGTCGTCCTGCGAATAGGTTTCGAGCTTGCGGATATCGACCTTGCCGACGAGCGAGGAGATGTCCTGATTGTTTTCGTCGCCCGGTTCCGTCTTGGCGATACCGATCTGACGAAGGATGGAAGGATAGCGGCGCACCACGCGGAACTTACGGATGTCACCGTTGTAGTCGTGCAGGCGCTTGACCGCCCACGGCGAGAGGATGTTCTTCAGATAGCGGCGTGGAATACCGTATTGCTCTTCGAGCACGGGGCCGTCTTCGTCATAATCGAAGAGACCGAGCGGCGATTCGTTGACGGGCGAACCCTTCAGCGCATAGAACGGCACACGTTCCACAAGTTGCTTGAGACGCTCGGCAATCGACGACTTACCGCCGCCCACCGGACCGAGCAGATACAGGATCTGCTTCTTCTCTTCCAGACCCTGCGCCGCGTGCCGGAAGTACGACACCACGTTCTCGATCACTTCCTCCATTCCGTAAAACTCACGGAAGGCCGGATACACCTTGATGACCTTGTTCGCAAACGTGCGGGACAACCGTGGATCGAGACGCGTATCGACCATTTCCGGTTCGCCGATGGCCTTCAACATGCGTTCGCCCGCGGTCGAATACGTGGTCGGATCTTCCTTGCAGAGCGCGAGATACTCTTCGAGCGAGAATTCCTCCTCGCGGTTTTTTTCGAAGCGGTTCGCGAAACTGCTATAGATATCCATGTTTACTCCTCGCCGAAGTCAGAAAACCTCGTCGTGCGCAATACGCGTTATCGAACGAGATCGCTTGAAATCATCCTAAACCCTTTCGAATTTTTTTTCACGCACAACCGTTGTGAGAAGAAGTCTAGCTACACGAATTATTTTTGGTGACCTACAATCCTCATCCCAATCTTCGTATCGTGTTACCCGGCATCGATTCCGCATGTTCGGTTTTCCGCGCGCATGGTAGTTATCCACAATTCGCTTCGGCCATCTTCGTGAGTATTCGCACACTTCACACGGACTTCGCGCACGCTTCATTTCAGATTCATCCCTACTACGTTCGTGCATGACTATGGGATGCAACGGCGCCGCGTCGGTTTCGATAACCGTGCTCAGCGTATGGTGTTCATCATGGCTTCCCACGACAACGCATTTGCTTATCGCCAAAGCCGTGAGCGATGTTACGAAAGCACGAGTTCCAGTTTGCCGACACGGTCGATGCCATGCACCATCGCGGGTCCTTCGACCCGATACGCACCCGTATAAGAGCCCGTCGTGATGGTCCAGAACGGCTCGACGGTCAGCCCCATGCGCGAACAGTGATTGACGAGCCAGACGAGCAATTCGCGCGGATCGCCCGCCGGATTGCCAAGCGCTTCCGGCGTGATGGAAAATCCGTCCACCGTGAATTCGAGGCGCGGCGCGAGAAAGTCGAAGCCGGGCGCGATCGTCTCGTACGGCTCCATCCCGCTCACCACGAGCGCGCCGTTGTTCTGCGAGTCGGCGAGTTGCGCGAGCGGGTCGAGATTGGGCCATTGCGCGAAGCGGCTATCGACCACTTCGAGCGCGACCGCCATGCCGCCGATCGCCCCCAATACTTCATCGCGTGTGTAAAGATCGCTGCACGGCGGCAGCGCGTAAGAGAAGCGGAACGCGAGCTCGAGTTCCACCAGCACGCGAAAGAAGGCGTCGAACGCCAGCCGCACCGGCGACGTATGCATGAGTGCGGCGTCGATGGGTACGCCCGTTGCGAGCGCATCCGGTGCGCGGGCGCCGACTTTCCAGGCGCCGCTGCGCGCGTCGGCCTCGCGCAGCGCTTCGTACTGAATAGCGTAGGCCGTAGGCGCATCGGCGGGGATGTCGCCCGGCTCCAGCGTGTCGATCAGTCGATGCTGGCGGCGAGCTTCCACGAGCTTCGCGGGCAAGTGTCGATCCGGTCATGTCGATATCCTCGTTCTAACGGTGATGCATCAGCGCATCAGTGTACGGGTTACCGGACCGGTGTTGGTCGCGCGCGGGTTTTGCCGATGCCGTGCGCGCCCGTGGCGTCGTGCGACGACGCCGCTTAGAACGTTTCCCAGTCGCCGCCGGCGTTGGCCGTCGCGACCGGCTTCGGCGCGGGGGCCGCGACGGGCTTTGCCGCCGAAGCCGCCGATGCCGTGAACGCGGCCGACGCCGCAGGCCTGGCCCGCTGCGTACGCGGCGCGCTCTGCGGTCTGGCGCTAGTCGACGTGATGCGCGGCGCGATAACCGGCTTGGCGGAAGCAAGCGGCCCGCCTTCTGCAGTCTTGAAGATCGCGACCGCTTCGCGCAGCTTCCCTGCCTGATCTTCCAGCGATTGCGCGGCGGCCCCGCCTCCTTGACCAGCGCGGCATTCTGCTGCGTTACTTCGTCCATTTGCGACACTGTGCGCGACACCTGCTCGATGCCGCTCGACTGTTCCTCCGATGCCGCGCGATCTTGCCCATGATGTCCGTCACGCGCTGCACCGCGACGATGACCTCGTTCATGGTGCGGCCGGCTTCGTCCACGAGCGTCATGCCCGACTGCACGCGCGCGACCGAGGTGTCGATCAGTTCCTTGATTTCCTTGGCGGCCCCCGACGAACGCTGCGCGAGCGAGCGCACTTCGCCCGGCACGACCGCGAAGCCGCGCCCTTCCTCACCCGCACGCGCTGCTTCGCCCGCCGCATTCAGCGCGAGAATGTTGGTCTGGAACGCAATGCCTTCGATGATCGAGATGATGTCGGCGATCTTCGATGAGCTGCGGTTGATCTCGCCCATCGTGTCCACGACCTGCATCACGACGGTGCTGCCTTTGCCCGCGACGTCCGACGCGTTTGCCGCCAGCGCACTCGCCTGCCGCGCGTTGTCGGCGTTTTGGCGCACCGTGCTGGTCAGTTGCTCCATGCTGGTGGGGTTTCCTGCAGCGCGGACGCCTGTTCCTCGGTGTGGAGGACAGATTGGTATTGCCCGCCGCGATCTGCTTGGTAGCCGAGGCGATCGACTCGCTGCCGGAGCGCATGGTGCCGACCGTCTCCATCAGGCTCACGTCATGCGGGCCAGGCTGCTCAGCAACTGGCCCATTTCATTGTTCGAAGTCACGACGACGTCACGGCGCAGATCGCCCGAGGCGATCGCATCGAAATGGCCGATCGCGTCTTCCAGCGGCCGGGCGATTGCGCGGCGCAGCGCGCTCCACGCGAACACCGCCGCTGCCATGCCCAGCGCGATATGGCTGTCAGGCTCAACGTTCTAAACCACACGAAGCGCGCCTGCGCGTCTTCGTAGGCTTTGCGCGCCGCGTCCGTCATGGACTTGCGCAGCGCTTCGTTGGTTTGCGCGAGTTCGTTGTAGGTGACCTGCATTGCCTTGGCTGCGCCGATGATGCCTGCGCGGTCGTTTGCGCCGAGCGCCGCGATGCCCCGGTCGACGAGTTGCTGCAACTCGAGCCGCTTGACCTGCGCGGCATCGGCACGCGAGCGTTCGACGGTCGCTGCGACTTCGCCGGTTGCTTCCAGCAGCGCGGCACGGTCGAACACGAGGCGATCGCGCGCCGCGTACATCTCGGCATTGCCGAGGGCGATCGCGCCGGGCATCTGCACCGAATAGGTGTCGAGGAAAGCATCGTTCGAGCGGCTTCATGCCGAACAGCCTGCGCGTGCCAGCACGATGAGCAACGCGCCCAGAAACGCCATGGTGATGCCCAGGCGCGCCTTGATGGTCAAAGCCTTCTTCATTGATTTTTTCCCTGATGCCGTCTGCGAAAAGTCGCGACCGAGGCGTGGCGGGCGCGGGAACAGACTGGTGCCGCAACCGGTGACGACTGTGGGCCGATGCGCATCGCCATAACCGTCGGCGGACGTGCGGTCATCCGCTGAATAGTTATCGGCGTGCGCGCGAGGCGACTTGAGAAATTTACTTCAGTGAACGATAGTGTGAACTTACCCTGAGCGGGTTACCTGATCACTTCGGCGCGATGCGGAATGGACGGCTGTGCGCCCTCACGCGTGACGGCGATGGCCGTCGCGCGCTGGCCGAACGCGATGGCATCGGTGACGGCCGCGCCGCGCGCCAGTTCGGCCGCGAAGCCGCCGATGAAGGTATCCGCCGGCTGCGGTGGCGTCGATGGCATTGGATTTCGGCGCGGCCATGTGCCGGCCGGACTCGCCGTCGAGCAGCGCGAACACGCCCTACGCGCCCAGTCACGCGGCCGCCACGGCCTGATTGCCGCCCTTACCACCCGGCACCTGCGCGAACGCGTGGCCCGCGAGCGTTTCGCCCGGCTTGGGCAGACGCGGCGCGCGCGACCAGATCCATGTTGAGACTGCCCCACGGTGACGCGGCCCGTCGGATTAGCGTTGCTCGCTTGGTTGCCCATGCACGATTCCTTTCTGACTTACTGGTTAGTCCCTCGGTAAGCGCACGGTCAGATGCGTCTCCGGCACGACCGACGTCGATTCGCGCAGCACGAGGCGCGGCGGCGCGTGTTGCCGCTCATTTTGCCCGCCCGTAATGCGGTCGATCAGCGTCTGCGCGGCCATTTCGCCCAGCGCGCGCACCGATTGTCCCACGGTCGAGAGCGCCGGGTAGGTGTAGCGCGAGAGCTCAACGTCGTCGAAACCGATGATCGAGCAGTCCGCCGGCACGCTGATATGACGTTCGGCCGCCGCACGCAGCGCGCCGATGCCCATCATGTAGTTGCACGCAAAGATCGCGGTCGGCTTCATGCTGTCGAATAATTGCGAGGCGGCCGCGTAACCGCCCGTCGCGGAGAAATCACTTTGCTGGATCGCGTTCGGCTCAATCTCGACGCCGCGCTCGGCCATCGCGCGGATGAAGGCGTGCAGCCGTATGTCGCTGACGGCGGTTGCCACCGGGCCGGTGAATGCAGCCGATCTGTGAGTACCCCAGCTCCAGCAGATGACGGGTCGCGCGAAGCTAGCGTCAAGAGTGGTGTATGAGCAGTATCGCGACAGTCGATTTCAAGCGGCGAGTTTCTGCTGAACCGGTTGATCGTCTTGCACTGGTTCGCCGTCCTTGAAGGGGACGCCCTCGAGCCACAG
>LFLF01000033.1 GCA_001184395.1 Candidatus Paraburkholderia calva
ACGAAGTGAATCCGCAGCATACGCTCCCAACCCATCGGCGGACGACCGTTGCCGTGTTTCGGGTAATAGGGTTCGATTACCGCACACAGTTCGGTCCACGGAACGATCGTGTTCATCGTGTCAAGCAACTCGTCGCGTCGCGTGCGCTTGCGGCAAGTCTCGAACCCCGCACCTTGATCCGCGGCCATCGCCAGCGTCTGCTGCTTCATCGTCGTTTGCCTTTCTCCTTGCACGTGCGCTCTATAACACCTGACAAGCACTATAATATGGTGGACTTAATCAGCGTTGCATCAGCATTGCCTTAGTGTCGTCGTAGATGATTTCCTGGTCGGCATGCGCGCCATCCGGCAGCCATTTGGCGTAGAGTAGATGCGCAGCGGGTCGTGCGTGAAGCGCACCAGCATGTGATCGGTGTGCTTCGGCCAGACGCCCTTGATGCGTTCGCGACGGCGCATGGTGAACTCGTACGAGGCGTACTCGCGCCGCCCGTTTTGCAGATAACGCGGCACCGCGAGCAGATCGAGCGCGGCGTGCATCATCATGCACAGGCACAGCGCGATACTGATGAGCCGCCAAAGCGATGTCCACTTGATTTGGGTACGCGGCATCTGGTTCTTTGGTCAGGGTTGGGTGTCCTCGCGGTGAGGACCGTCAGTATCGTGGATGGCGTCGGCGTCACGCAATCGCGCCGCATCACCTTGCCGATGGACGTCAGCGGCAGCGTGTCGCGAAACTCGACGAAAGCTGGCACCTTGTAACCCGGCAGGTGTAAACGAGCGAATGCCAGCAACTCTTCCACCGCGCCGGACGATGTATGACTTCACGAGCTCACCCGTCAGCGCATCGGGCACGCTGACGGCGGCGGCCGCACGCACTTGTGGATGCGCGCTCAGCACCTCTTCGATCTCGGTCGGATACACGTTGAATCCTGACACGATCATCATGTCTTTTTTGCGGTCGACGATGCGAATGAAACCGCGTGCGTCCATCGTGCCGATATCGCCGGTCGCGAACCAGCCCTGACTGTCGATCGCGAGCGCCGTATCCGCCGGACGATTCCAGTAGCCTTTCATCACTTGCGGGCCTTGCACGCAGAGTTCGCCCGCCTCGCCGATGCCTGCCCACGTACCGTCCTCGCGACGCAGACGCACGAGCGTCGAAGGCACGGGCAGGCCGATGCTGCCTTCGAAGCTTTCGTTGCGCTGCGCATGCAGCGGGCTCGCGCAGACCAGCGGCGAGCATTCGCTGAGCCCGTAACCTTCGAGGATCGCGGTGCCGGTCACGGCTTCGAAGCGCTCCGCGACGGCGCGCTGCGTGGCCATGCAGCCGGCCATCGCGAGTTTGAGCGTGGAGAAATCGCGCGCGTGGAATGACTCGTTGTCGAGCAAGGCCGCGTACAGTGTGTTGAGCGCGGAGATCGCCGTGAACGGCAAGCCGCGTAGCGTGCGCAGCACGGCGTCGATATCGCGCGGATTGAAGATCAGTACATTGCACGCGCCGATGCCGAGGAAAACCAGCGCGTTCATCGTCAGCGAATAGATGTGATAGAGCGGCAGCGGCGTGACGACGATCTCCTCGCCATCGACAAGCCGCACGCGCGACCATTCGAGCGCCTGCATCAGGTTGGCGATGATGTTGCGATGCGTGAGCATCGCGCCTTTCGGCAGCTGATGGTGCCGCCCGTATATTGAATGAAGGCGATATCGCCGTGACCCATGCATATCGTCTCGAGCTTGCGCTTCGCGCCGCGCGCAATTGCCTGACGCAGCGTCATCGCCTCGGGCAGCGCGAATCCCGGCACCTGCTTCTTGACATGGCGCACGAACAGGTTGAGTGTGCGGCCTTTCACGTTGAAGCCGCCGGCGAGCAGATCGCCGAGACTGGTCACGACGACATGCTTCACGCGCGAGCCGGGCAATGCATCCTCGAGCGTCTTCGCGAACAGATCCAACATGACGATGGTTTGCGCGCCGCAATCCTTCAATTGATGCGCGAGCTCGCGCACCGTATAGAGGAGCGGATTCACGTTGAGGACGATCGCACCCGCGATCAGCGCGCCGAACAGGGGGACGGGATAGGCGAGGGTGTTGGGCATCATCAGCGCGACGTGGTCGCCGTGCTGCACGCCGATCTCCTGGAGATACGACGCGAATGCATGCGCTTTCTGATCGAGCGCATCGAAGGTCAGTTCCGAACCGAGACTCGCGAACGCGACCTGATGGCGATATCGCGCGACGCTTTCGTCGAAGAAATGCACCAGCGAGCGGTAACGCGAAGGATCGATTTCACGCGCGACGCCGGGCGCGTAGGACGCGTACCAGATGCCGTCGATGCCGTGCATACTCTGCGCCTGGGCGCTTGCCCATAGCGATGCCTGTGCCAGCTTCATGGCGTGTCTGGCGCGTGTCATGCGACGCGCCTTATCCTTATGTTTGTTTGCGCCGTCGCTGCGCCGTCGCGGCCGATCAGCTTCAGCTTAACGCCTATCGTCCGGGACTTATATGCGTGTTTTGCTCCAGTATCGCGACCACTCCTTGTCGACCCGCCGCGCAGATCGATACGAGACCGCGCGCAGGCCGGCCGCCCGCGCGCGTGGGCGCCTGCGCGAGTATTTTCGCGAGCGACGAGCCGTTCACGTTCAGACGCGCACGATCGATCGAGCCGAACGGTGCGGCGAGTCCGAGCGTCTCGCGGCAATATTCCTCGTCTTGCCATGCGGCGAGCGTGCACAGTACCTGCGCGGCGAAGGCCTCGTGGATCTCGTAGAAGTCGAAGTCCTGCAGCGCGAGGCCGTCGCGCGCGAGCATCGCGGGCACGGTATAGAGGGGCGCCATCAACAAGCCTTCGCGCTTGTCGATGTAATCGACCGCCGCCGTCCCCGAATACGCCAGCCACGCGAGCACCGGCAGTCAGCGCGCGGCGGCCCATTCTTCCGATGCCATCTTCCGATGCCAGCAGCACTGCCGATGCGCTGTCCGTGAGCGGCGTCGAATTGCCCGCGGTGAGCGTGCCGACATCGCGGTCGAAGAGGGGTTTGAGTTGCGTGCGCCGGTCGAGCGAGATGTCGGCGCGTAAGGTGTTGTCGCGCGTGTTGTCGCGCGCGAGACCGCGATACGGCGTCATCAGATCGTTGAAGAAGCCGCGTTCGAATGCCGCCGCGAGCTTGAGATGGGTTTCCTGTGCGAGCGCGTCCTGCGTCTCGCGCGAGATCTTCCAGCGCTTGGCCATCAGTTCGCAATGCTCGCCCATCGAGAGGCCGCGTGCGCGGTTCGGCGTTGCGCGGCAGTATCGGCTTCAGAAACATGCCGGGACGCAGTTTGGCGAGCGCGCCCACACGTTATTCTGCCGATCGGCTGCAATTCGCCTTCAGCAGAATCTTGCGCATGCGCTCGTTCACGCCGATGGGCGCATCGGACACGGTATCGACACCGCCCGCGATACCCGCCTTGATTTGCCCGAGCGCGATC
Organism: Candidatus Paraburkholderia calva; assembly: GCA_001184395.1. Lineage (GTDB taxonomy): Bacteria > Pseudomonadota > Gammaproteobacteria > Burkholderiales > Burkholderiaceae > Caballeronia > Caballeronia calva. The sequence goes on from LFLF01000033.1 coordinate 3,468, forward strand.
TTGTTGTCCACCAGAATGGCGGTTTCGGGACCCGTGCCGCAGGCTTGCTGCACGTCATACGCGGGCGTTTCTTTGGCGGCGAGCGTGGTGGAGAGCGCGGCCTCACGCGTCAGATTAAATTGCGCGAATGCTTGATGACCGCGCCCGCCGCGACTTCGCCGAGCGTGAGGCCGTGCAGGTCGTAGCGATCGATCAGCCCTTGCAGCGTGAAGCTTAGCATGTCCTGATTCGATGCCGTCGCGTACGCCGTGTTCGAGCGCGCGAACGGAATGCGATTGCTGCAGATGATCGCCACGCGACGAATGCCGTTCATGGCAACTCCCATTCGAACTGTCCGCGCAGATGCGGTCGATCGCCGGACAGATCGCGTACTTCGAAATCGCGCGTGGTGGGCGAGGGCGCGGCGCTCCACAAGGTCGCGTCGCCGGGGAGATAGAGCGGCAGCTTGAAGTAGCCGTGCGCCGATCCCGAGGCGAGCGGCTTCGACGGATGCAGTGCCGACAGCGTGTGCGCGAGCATCCACATGCCGTGGGCGATGGCGCGCTGAAAGCCGAACGCCTTTGCGCTGAGCGTATGAAGGTGGATCGGGTTGAAGTTTCCCGATGCTTTTGCGTAATCGCGTCCGAGTTGCGCGGGCAATTGCCAGCGCGCATCCCGCGTCAACGTGGTCGTTGCGTTATCCGAAGTTTCGATTGACGTCACCACGGCTTCGTTGCGTACGCCGCGCTTCAGATACACGCTGTCGTCGTCCCACACCGCTTCGCCGCGCCGGTAGATGCGCGTATGCAGCGTGAACGCCTGCCCCTTCTGATGCGGCACCAGCGGCCCGCATTCCACTTCGATGCGCAAGTGCTGCCCTGCCGCGAGCGGACGGCGCAGGCGCACGCTGTTGGAGAGATGCACGACGTCGAGTACTGACCACGGAAACGACGGATCGGTGAGCATCAGCAGATGCAGCGGAAACGCGAGCACATGCGGAAACGTGAGCGGCACGCCGTGCTCGGGGATGAAGCCGCACACGCGCGCATACCGGCCGATATGCTCCGCGTTGAGCCGAGCGCTGGCGCCGGAACAGTCCCGGCAATGCGCGGCCATAGAGTTGCGCTGGCGGCGAAAGCGTTTCGATGACGACGGTGCGGGCACGTTGCATCGTGGGTGCGTGCATTGTCGTCAAGCTCCGATTAGGCTTTGCCCGCACACGCGCACCACGTTGCCGGTGATGCCCGCGCTGCCGGGACTCGCCAGCCACGGCGACGGCGACGGTCTCGGCGACATCGATTGGCAGGCCGCCCTGGCCCATCGCGTTCAGACGCCGGCCCGCCTCGCACACGCCAAAGGGCATGCGCGCGGTCATGTGCGTTTCGATGAAACCGGGCGCGACCACGTTGATCGCGATGCCGCTCGTCACGAGCACCGGCGCTATGCTGAGCACGCGTCCGATCACGCCGGTCTCGAGGTCGCGTAGTTGGTCTGGCCGCAATTGCCCGCGATGCCGCTGATCGACGATACCGCGACGATGCGCACGCCCGCGCGCCGCACGTGCTGCGCGCACAGCGTGCCGTCGATGCGTTCCTGCGCGATCAGATTGATGTCGATGACGCTGTCCCACATTTCGCTGATCATGCGCGCAATGGTCTTGTCGCGCGTGATGCCCGCATTGTGCCCGACGATGTCGATGCCGCCCGCTGCGACCTCGGCGGGCGCCTCGGGCGCGGCGATATCCGCGAGCAGCACTGCCTGCGCGCCGCCCGACGGCGACAGGTCCTCGATGGAGAGCATGGTTTGATCGAGAGCATTGCGGGCGGCTTCGATATCGAGTCCGGTGACGATTGCGCCGTGCTCCGCGAGCACCTTCGAGATCGATGCGCCGATGCCGGGCGCCGCGCCCGTCACCAGTGCGCGCTTGCCGGCGAGCGGCTTGTTCCAGCTATCGGGCGCGCCTGCCGAGGCGGCGGCGATGTGCACCACTTGCCCCGAGACATATGCCGAACGCAGCGATAGGAAGAAGCGCAGCATGGCGTCGATCTGCACGAGATTGGCGGTAATGCCGTTGCGCGCTTCCTTGCCGTGCGCGGATTGACGCTTGTGGAGGGCGCGCGGCCGAACACGACGATGCAACCGCTGCCCGCGACGGAGCGCATCGCATCGTGAAAAAAGAGTAGGCCGCGTGCAGTTCGCCGCTTTTGGCGATGCCGGTCGCATCGAAGATCAGCGCGTGCACGCGGTCGGCGGGCGCGGCCTCGCGCGAGCGCGCCTCGAAGCGTCCGCTCATCGCGCCGTGCCGCGCGGCGACCGGCAGCCAGCCGGATGCGCTGTCGTGCGCGACGCCGGTCATGCCGATGCTCGACAGCACGTCCAGGATCGCATCGAACAGCACGGGCGACGGTCCCGCGCCGATGGGACCATGCCGCCGAACTCCGGCTGATTCGCGCTGTGGCGGCGCAACATTTCGGGCTTCGGAAGACCGAGCGTGCGTGCCACGCTCGTGCCGAAGGGGGAATTGACGAAGTCGAGATAGCGGTCTTTCATCGATAGGGATCGGATATCGGGCCAGGCGCGGGTGTCGGGCGAGACTATCAGACGAGCGTGTCGGTCAGGCTTCGCTTGAGCGCCGCGCCGCGCTTCTGCAATGCTTCGAGGATACCGAAGTCTGACGGAAAGTCATCGACTTTCACGGCTTCACGGGTGTGGCGCGCCCACTCGCATAGTACGCCGAGCTCGCCCTGTTCGATGAAACCGCCCGCCACGGCGCCCGTGGCCCAGCTTTCGATCGCGTCCGGATCCTGCGGCAGCGGGGCGATCTCGCCGTCGCGCGTCGCGCGGCGCAGGCGCTTTTCCATGGCCATGACGGTGGGCATCAGCGCGAGCAGCTTTTCGCCGCGCGCGATCGGATCGGCTTCCAGATTCGATACATGCGAGCCGGACACCAGCCGCTCGCGCGTATCGCCGGACATCTGCATCAGATGCGCGACGTCGCGGCCGAGGGAGTCGCGGGCGGGTGCGTGCGGCAGGCCGAGCGGAAATGCCACCGCGCGCAGGAACACCGCCGCCACGCGATTCGGATAGTTCGCGAGCAGCCCGCCGAACGCCATGCGCGCTCGATACAACGCATCCTCGACGCCCCAGCGCACGAGCGGCAGATCGGTTTGGCAGCGGCCATCGTCCTCGTAGCGCTTGAGCGTTGCCGAAATCAGCTAGAGCTGCGAGAGGATGTCGCCGAGCCGTGCCGAGAGCCGCTCGCGGCGCTTCAGTTCGGCGCCGCGCAGCTTCGGAATCAGTGCGCTGCCGCCGAGTGCGTAGAAAAAACTGCGCACCGCGTTGGCCACCAGAAAGCTTGCGTGACCGAAGAACGCGGCGTCGAACTCGCGCAGCACGCGTACGTGATCAGGCTCGCGCGGTGCCGCCATTTCCTTGAGCACGTAAGGATGACAGCGGATCGCGCCCTGTCCGAAGATGATCAAGCAGCGCGTGAGGATGTTGGGGCCTTCGACGGGTGATCGAGATCGGCATCTGCTGATACGTGCGCGCCAGAAAATTCGACGGCCCCATGCAAATGCCCTTACCCGCGGCGATGTCCATGCCGTCGTTGATGACCTCGCTCGCCCGCTCGGTGATGTGATACTTTGCGATCGCCGAAATCACCGAGGGCTTTTCGCCCAGACCCATCGCCTGCGCGGACAGGCGGCGCGCGGCGTCCATCACAGAGATTGCGCCCATGCGCGCGAGCGCTTCCTGAATGCCTTCGAAGCGTCCGACCGGGGTGCGGAATTGCCGCCACGCGGCCACTTACGCGCCGGTGCCGCGCACCGCGAGCTTGGCCATGCCGACGTTCGACGAGGGCAACGAAATCGCGCGGCCGGCGGCGAGACATTCCATCAGCATGCGCTAGCCGTTGCCGACCTGTTCGCGTCCACCGATGACCCATTCCATCGGGATGGAGACGTCGCGGCCCCAGTTCGGGCCGTTCTGGAACCCCGCGTTGAGCGGTCAGTGCCGGCGGCCGATATGCACACCAGGATGCGTCGTCGGAATCAGCGCGCAGGTGATGCCGGGCGCATCGGTATCGCCCAGCAGAATCGCCCAGCAGATGATCGGGGTCGAGCGCGCGGAACGCGAGGCCGAGGACGGTCGCGATCGGTCCGAGCGTGATGTAGCGCTTGTTCCTGGTCACGTGGAAGCTGAGCGTCTCGCGGCCTTCATGCATGCCGCGGCCGACAATGCCGAGATCTGGAATCGCGGCGGCGTCTAAGCCGGCGTAGGGACTCGTCAGCGCGAAGCAGGGGATATCGTCGCCGCGCGCGAGACGCGGCAGATAGTGGTTCTTCTGGGCTTTGGTGCCGTAGTGGAGCAGCAGTTTGGCAGGGCCGAGCGAGTTGGGCACCATCACCGACATGGCGGCGGACGAGTGCGTCGCGAGTTTCATGATCACCTGCGAATGCGCGTAGGCGGAAAACGCGCGTCCACCGTATTCCTTCGGGATGGTTATGCCGAGAAAGCCTTGCTCCTTCACATAGGCCCACGCCTGCGGCGAGAGGTCCTGCCAGATCGCGGTCGTGTCCCAGTCGTTGGCGATTTCGCACAGCCGCACACATTCGTTGTCAATGAAGCTGCGTTCCTCGGGCGTGAGCACCGGCGCGCCATGGCCGAGCAGGCGGTCCCAGTGCGGACGGCCTGAAAACAGCTCGGCGTCCCCACTAGACCGTGTCCGCTTCGATGGCGTCACGCTCGGTATCGGACATCTCGGGCAGGATCTTGCGGAACAGCGCGAGCAGACGCGCGCTGATGAGCGCGGCGCACAATGGCCTGATGGCAAAAATGAGCGCCGGGAGCACGAACACGACGGCGAGAATCGCCGCGGCCAGCGTATTGGTGATGCCCGTCAGCGGTCCGGCGGCGACCCAGAGCGCGAGTCCGGCGAGCCAGGCAAGCGCGGGAGCCTGTACGATGCCGAGTGCACCGGCGAGAAGGAGGAAAACGATGACGTACCAGGCGAGCATCACGGGCTCCTGCGGCGGAGATTCCGTATGAGGAAGCACGCGACGTGCCGCCGCAACCGAGAGCCTCCTCCACGGGCGCGGTCTCGCGCCCGACGAGGCCGCGTGAGCATAGCTAGCGTGTCGTGCCCACTTCCTGCGCCGAACGCGTCATGTCGATGCCCCGGCGTTCGCGGCTGAAGAAGATCAGTGCGGTGATCACCACGGCGACGGTGCCCGCGACGATCGCCATCGCCATGCCGTAGTTGTTGCCGTGCGCTGTCGCGATCGATGCCTGCATGGTCGCGTTCACGGCGGCCAGCAGATTGCCCAACTGATACACGAGGCCGGGAAAGGTCGCGCGAATTTCATCGGGCGAGATTTCGTTCAGATGCACCGGAATCACACCCCACGCGCCTTGCACGGAAATCTGCATGAGGAATGCGCCGACGGCGAGCATGACCGGCGTGGTGGAGAACGCCCACAGATAAAGCACCGGCAACGCGATCAGCGCCGCGATGAAAATCGCCACGCGACGCCCGATCTTCTCCGACAGCGAGCCGAAGAACAGCCCGCCCACGATCGCGCCGATATTCAGCACGATGGTAATCATCGAGACCGTATGCGGATCGAAGTGATGCTGCTCGCGCAGGAAGGTGGGATGCAGATCCTGTGTGCCGTGCGAGAAAAAGTTGAACGCGGTCATCAGGATGATCGTGTAGAGGGAGAGGGTCCAGTTCTGCTTGAGTGTGGCGAGCAGGCCCGGGCGCTCTCGCTTTTCCATGGTCTGCCACGCGGGCGATTCGGGAACGTGCGCGCGCACGTAGAGGATGAGCAGGGCGGGCGCGACGCCGACGAAGAACATCCCGCGCCAGCCGACATACTGATAAAGCACGCCACACGATCGATGCCAGCAGATAGCCGCTCGGATAACCCGCCTGCAACAGCCCGGAGACGAAGCCGCGCGCGGACGGCGGCACGGTTTCCATCGTCAGCGCCGAGCCGACGCCCCATTCGCCGCCCATCGCGATGCCGAATAGAAAGCGCAAGGTCAAGAGCGTGGTGAGGTTCGGCGAGAGGCCGGAGAGCAATTCGAGCAGCGAATAGATCGCGATATTGACCATCAGCGTCGGACGGCGGCCGAACTTGTCTGCCAGGCGCCCGAAAATCAGCGCGCCGAGCGGACGCGCCGCGAGCGTGAGCGTTATGGCGAAAGCGACCTCGGGGATTTTCGTGTTGAATTCAGTGGCGATGTCTTTCAGGATGAAGACCATTAGAAAGAAATCGAATGCATCGAGGGTCCAGCCTAAATAAGCCGCAATCGTGACGTTTCTCTGTTCTCGCGTCCAACTCATCGCCAAGGTCTCCGCTTCTGGTTAATTAGAATGGCATGTGTTTCGGTGCGGCCGGGCGATTTCAGCGCCAGGCGCCGCAGAGCCGCGCCAGTGTCGGCATCGGGCACGGACGAGTGTACACCGACTATTAACCGACGCCGAATCGGACGGATTAATTGAATGTCGATTAACGCTTTGGACCTGACTGAATAGATACAGTCTCGCGCGGATGATAAATAATAGAAATTTATTAGAATTGCAAATGAAAGAATTGGGTAGGGAAATGAGGTGCAGAAAACAAAAAACCCACGCGAATGACGTGGGGTTTTTCGATTGCGATCCGCTCGAAGCGTCTTGCGAGAATGAGGACTTGGTGCCCAGGAGAGGACTCGAACCTCCACGATGTTGCCACCGCTAGGACCTGAACCTAGTGCGTCTACCAATTTCGCCACCTGGGCAAGGTGCGTGTTACTGCCGCGCTACGCTACTTTATTCTGGTGCATTTGCAATACGTTATCACCAAAGGCTATTATTATAGCGAGCGTAACGAACTTGTCAAGCGTTTCCCTTCGGCGATTCAAAGCAATGGTTCAAAACCGCGAGAACCCCCTCCGCTCGGGCCCCACGGCCCGTGGCGCCCTAAATACGGGTGTTAGAATGATCCGAACGATTTCAGCCTGCTGGCTGCACAGTACGGCATCGATTCCACACCGAACGAGAACAACACGATCAAGCCCTTGAGCAAATATCCGTATCCGATTCCCAGCCGCGAAGAAATTCTCGGCCTGCTGCGCACGAGCGAGACTTCGCATGCTGCGAACGACATCGCCGAGGCGCTGTCGATCAAACGCCAGGAACGCGAAGGATTTTTCAAGCGACTGGCGGCCATGGAACGCGACGGGCAAATCCGTCTCGACAAGCGCGGTCACTATCAGCTCACGCATCCGTCGAATTTCGTCGCGGGCCGCGTCCAAGGGCACCGCGACGGCTTCGGCTTCCTGATCCGCGATGACGGCCAGGACGATCTCTTCCTTCCCAACGGCGAAATGCAGAAGGTCATGCACAACGATCGCGTGCTCGCGCGCATCGTCGGCTATGACCGGCGCGGCCGTCCGGAAGGGCATATCGTCGAGGTCACCGACCGCGCCAACAAGCGCATCATCGGGCGGCTCATCAACGAGAACGGCGCGCTAATCCTCGTGTCGGAAGACAAGCGCATCGGGCACGACATCCTCATCACGCAGAACCCGAAGAAGGCGAAGGTCGGGCAGGTGGTGTCCGTCGATCTGACGGATTTTCCGAGCCGCCATTCGCAACCGCTCGGACGCGTGGTCGAAGTGATCGGCGATATCGATGACCCCGGCATGGAGATCGAGATCGCCGTGCGCAAATACGGCGTGCCGCATCAGTTCAGCGATGCGGCGCTCGCTCAGGCCGCCAAGCTGCCCGACGAAGTGCGTCCGGTGGACATCCGTCATCGTATCGATCTACGCGACGTGCCGCTCGTCACCATAGACGGCGAAGATGCGCGCGACTTCGACGATGCCGTGTATTGCGAACCGATCGCCGTGGGGCGCGGGCAAGGCTTCCGTCTGCTGGTTGCGATCGCCGACGTCTCGCATTACGTGCGTCCGAACGATGCGCTCGACGTCGATGCGCTCGACCGCAGCACGTCGGTCTATTTCCCGCGCCGCGTGATTCCGATGCTGCCGGAAAAGCTTTCCAATGGCCTGTGTTCGCTGAACCCCGATGTCGATCGCTGCGTGCTGGTGTGCGACATGGTCATTACCGCGCACGGCGAGATCAAGGCGTATCAATTTTATCCCGGCGTGATGCACTCGGCGGCGCGTCTCATGTACACCGAAGTCGCGGCTGTGCTCGCTAATACGAAAGGCCCCGAAGCCGCACGCCGCGAAGATATCGTGCCGCAGCTTCAGCATCTCTACGGCGTGTTCAAGGCGCTGCACGCGGCGCGTCAGAAGCGCGGCGCAATCGATTTCGACACGACCGAGACGTATATCGTCGTGAATTCGCAGGGCAAGATCGAGCAGATCGTGCCGCGTCATCGCAACGACGCGCATCGGCTGATCGAGGAATGCATGCTGTCCGCCAACGTCTGCGCGGCGGACTTCCTTAAGCGCAACAAGCATCCGGGGTTGTATCGCGTGCATGCGGGGCCGACCGAGGAAAAGCTCGAGAACCTGCGCACGTTCCTGCGCGGCGTCGGCTTGACGCTGACGGGCGGAGACAAGCCGCACGCCAGCGATTATGCCGCGCTGATCGCGCAGATTCGCGACCGTCCCGACGCGCAGATGCTGCAATCGATGGTGCTGCGCTCGATGCAGCAAGCGGTCTACAGCCCGGACAACATCGGCCACTTCGGTCTCGCGTATGAAGCGTACGTGCACTTCACGAGCCCGATTCGCCGCTATCCCGACTTGCTCACGCATCGCACGATCTACGCCATCCTGCAGGGCAAGAAGTATCTGCCGGACATCGGCCACGACGTGTCGCTGAGCACGGGCCTCACGAAAGCGGCGCGCGAAATGCAGAAGGCCGACGATACCGCGCGCGGCCGCTCGCGCAACAGTGTTGCGATCTGGGAAGAACTGGGCCTGCACTGCTCGTCGAACGAACGGCGCGCCGACGAAGCCTCGCGCAACGTCGAAGCGTGGCTCAAGTGCTATTTCATGTGCGACAAGCTCGGCGAGGAATACGGCGGCATGGTAAACGGCGTGACGTCGTTCGGCATTTTCGTGCAGCTGGATTCGCTGTTCATCGAAGGTCTCGTGCACGTTACGGAACTCGGCTCCGACTACTTCCAGTACGACGAGATCAAGAACGAGTTGCGCGGCGAGCGCACGGGCATTCGTTATCGGATGTCGGATCGCGTGCGCGTGCAGGTGAGCCGCATCGATCTCGATGCGCGCAAGATCGACTTCCGCCTCGTGCGCGATACGCTCGCCAAGCCGCCTGTGCCGCGCGCATCGGCGGGCGCGGGTGAGCATGCGGCGGTGGCCGCGGGCAATGGCACGGCGGGTCCGCGCATCCGCACCTTCGGCGACGACGACATGCCCAGCACGCGCGCCCGTGGTGGCACGAAGAAGAACGCGGCTCCGACGCGCGGCCCCGCGAAGAAGCGCAGCGCGGCGTCGAAGTCGGCATCATCGGGGCGGTCGGCAGGCAAGAAGCACTAGCGGATCGTTTGCGCGGCGCCTGGCTGTTTCCACCCATACACGCAGTTCGATGCTTCATGCGTCGGGCCGCGGGATGCTTTCAGTCATTTTAATCGAAGTTTCGGATCACAGTCATGTCACGTCTCAAGGTTCTTTACGGTTTTCACGCGGTCACCGCTCGCGTGCGCGCGGATGCATCGACGGTCGAGGAAGTGTTATACGACCCGACGCGCAAGGATCGGCGCATGCAGGATTTCCTGCGCAGCGCGAAAGAGGCGAGTGTGCGTCTGATCGCGGCGGATGAGCAGCGGCTGTGGGGTCTCACGGGGAACGTGCAGCATCAGGGCGTGGTGGCGCGCGCGCAGGACCTGCTGCTGGCTCAGAACTTGGCCGAGTTGCTCGACGGCATTGCCGGCACGCCCTTGCTGCTGGTGTTTGATGGCGTGACCGATCCGCACAATCTCGGCGCGTGCCTGCGTGTCGCGGATGCTGCGGGCGCGCATGCGGTGATCGCGCCGCGCGACCGCTCGGCGGGCCTGAATGCGACGGCTGCGAAGGTGGCGAGCGGCGCGGCGGAAAGCGTGCCGTACATCACCGTGACGAATCTAGCGCGTGCGCTGCGCGAGTTGAAGGACGCGGGCGTGTGGGTGATCGGCACGGCGGGCGAGGCGACCGCGAGCCTCTACGAGACCAAGCTCGAAGGGCCGGTGGCGATCGTGGTCGGCGCGGAAGGCGAGGGCATGCGGCGCCTCACCCGCGAGACCTGCGACGAGATCATGAACATTCCGATGGCGGGAGCGGTGGAGAGTCTCAATGTGTCGGTGGCGAGCGGCGTGTGTTTGTTCGAGGCGGTGCGGCAGCGTGGTGTGAAGAAGTAGCGCGACATGGCTTCGCTCCGTAGCGCTGACCGCGCTTTGCGCCCTCAGTGCGTTGACCACCGCGTGCACTACCCCCATGCTCGATCGCGGAACCTACCTCGCCGACACGCAATACCATGCCCGCGGCGCCGACTCGCGCATCCGTTTCCTCGTGATGCATTACACGGAGATCGACGAGGCCGCATCGTTCGCGGTTCTGACGGGCGACAAGGTCAGTGTCCACTACGTCGTGCCCGAAACGCCGAAGATCCAGAACGGCGAACCGATCGTCTTCCAGCTCGTGCCCGAAGACAAGCGCGTGTGGTACGCGGGCCAGAGCTAACTGGCAGGGCGCGACGGAACTGAACGCATCGTCTATCGCATCGAGAACGTCAATCTCGGCCCCATCGGCCCCTTGAGTGACCACGTGTGGCAGCCATACCCACTGCAGCAGATCGACGCACTCATCAGGCTCTCCCGCGATATCGTCGCCCGTTACGGCATTCCGCCGACACGCGTCGTCGGCCATAGCGACATCGCGCCGCAGCGCAAGATCGATCCGGGTCCGCTTTTTCCGTGGCGCACGCTGTACGATGCCGGCGTGGGCGCATGGCCCGACGACGCCACCGTCGCCGCGCATCTCGCCGGTCGCGATCCGAAGTCGCCAGCCGATGTCGGTGCGCTGCAGGCGAAACTGAAGCGCTACGGCTCCGACGGCGTGCCCGACGACGCAACCCGCCGTGTCTTCAGCGCTTTTCAGATGCATTTCCGCCCGTCCGACTATTCGGGCAACACGGACGCGGAAAGCGACGCCATAGCCCAGGCCTTGCTCGACAAGTACTCCCCGAACTAAAAACGGAGCGTCGATGTGCGACTATTTCCTGACCTTGCGCATGATCCACATGATGTGCGCCGGCCTGAGCATTCTCGGTTTCATCGTGCGCTGGATCTGGATGCTGACCGGCTCGCCGCTGCATGCCGCGCGCATGACGAAGATCGTTCCGCATATCGCGATACGCTGCTGCTCGCAAGCGCCATCGCGCTGGTGACGATCGTCGGTTTCGACGCGAATGCCGCGTGGCTGTCGGCGAAGATCGCGGGTCTTATCGACTATACCGTGCTCGGCACCTTCGCGTTGAAGCGCGGCCGCACGAGGGGCGCACGCGCGGTCTATGGCGTGCTGGCGATCGTCGTGTTCGCGTTCATCGCCTCGGTTGCGCGCACGCACGATCCGGCGGGCTTTCTGCACGCCGCTCCCTGAAAACAGGCGCAAAATCGCGTGATTGCATCGGCCGCTCCGATAAAATCCCGCTTTCGTTCACGCGCAACACGATTCCCCCCATTCCCCATGACTCAGGACGAACTCAAGCAACTGGTCGGCCAGGCCGCCGCTGACTACGTGAACGGCAATGTGCCCGAAGGCTCGATCATTGGCGTCGGCACCGGCTCGACGGCCAATTGCTTCATCGACGCCATCGCCAAGACCCGAGCGTGCTATCGCGGTGCCGTGTCGAGTTCGCTCGCGACCACGGTGCGTCTCGAATCGCACGGCTTCAAGGTGTTCGATCTGAACGACATCGAAACGCTGTTGATCTACGTCGACGGCGCCGACGAAATCAATGTCTGCGGCGCGATGATCAAGGGCGGCGGCGGCGCGCTTACGCGCGAAAAGATCGTCGCGTCGGTGGCGGACATGTTCGTGTGCATAGCGGACGCGAGCAAGCGCGTGGAGGTCATGGGTACGTTTCCGCTGCCCGTTGAAGTCCTGCCGATGGCGCGCACCGCCATCGGACGCAAGCTTACCGCATTGGGCGGCGTGCCGATCGTGCGCGTGAACAAGGATGGTGCGCCGTTCATCACCGACAACGGCAATGAGATCATCGACGTGAAAGGCCTGTCGATCACCGATCCGCGCGCGCTCGAAGCGCAGATCAACGCGTGGCCGGGTGTCGTGACCGTCGGGCTGTTCGCGGCGCGCGGCGCGAATCTGTGCCTGCTGGGCACAGAAAAGGGCGTCGAGCGCATCGAATACGCACAGCACGCTTGAACGAACGTACCAGCCTCAAGAAGTAAGAAACTCGGCAACTCGCGGCGCCGGGCCCCGGTCTCACTCCATCGCTAAAATCGTCGGATTCAGAACGCGTTGCGTCCAATGAATCCCTTGAAGATGGTCACCATGACGATCTTAATGTCGAACCAGAACGACCAGTTGTGAATATAGAACAGGTCGAACTTCACGCGGTTCTGCATCTTCTCCACCTTTCCCGGCGCGCCACGATAACCGTTCACCTGCGCCCAGCCGGTGATGCCCAGCTTGATCCGGTAGCGGAACATGTACCCGTGTAGACGAGATCCTTGTACAGATCGTCGTGCTCGAGCGCATGCGGGCGCGGACCTACCACCGACATATGCCCGAACAACATGTTCAGGAACTGCGGCAGTTCGTCCAGACTCGTGCTGCGCAGGAACGCGCCGACCTTCGTCACGCGCGGATCGTTGCGGGTTGCCTGCGTCACGTGGCCCTTGTTTTCCTGATGCACGGCCATCGAGCGGAACTTGTAGATGGGAACGGCCGGCCGTCCGCAACCTTGCGGTTCTGCGTAAAGAACACCGGTCCCGTCGAGGTTGCCTTCACTGCGATTGCGATCGCAATCAATAGCGGCGACAGGCAGAACAACGCGGTGGCGGCGAGGCAGCGGTCGAACAGCATCTTCGGCCACATCTGCAACGTGCTGACCGGCGAGGTTGTCAAATTGATCGTCGCGAGACCGGCGACATCGGTCATCGAATGATTGAACAGCGAGATGCTGCGCGTGTCCGGAATCAGCCGCAGGTTCACGAAGTCATGTCGTAGTTTATGCACAAAGCGGTAGATCGTGTGCTCCTGCGAAAGCGGCAACGCGAGCTACACTTCGTTGATATCTTCCGCGCGCACCTTCTCGATGAACTCGTCGATATCGTTCAGCACCGGCAGACGTGCGCCATGCGTGCCCGTCGTGGTGCCGGCGATGCTGTCGGCTCCACTCGCGCGCAGTTCTTCGTCACCGGTCGTATCGAGCAGGCAAACCGGCGTGAAGCCCTGTTCGGGCGTGCTGGACAGATGCGCGAGCAGCGGGCGCGCGAAACCCTGCGCGCCGACGATCGCGACGGTTCGCTGATTAAGCCGCGCGAACGCATCTGACGCGGGCCCACGTGCACCACGAACTTCGCCAGGACGATGAACGCGCCCGAGATCAGCGTCGAATACGCGAACCACAGCCGCGACACCGCATCCATGCGATGCAGCGTGAATGCGACCAGCAGCGCGGCGGCGGCCACCGCCATTCACACGAGCGTGACGCGCGAGCATCATCGGCAACGGCTTGCCGCGCCAGGTGGCGTACACGCCGAACACCGGAAACAGCAGCAGCGCGAGCACGCAGTTGAAGGCGATCAGCAGGCGTTCGACGTCGCTGAAATCGAGAGCGGATAAGCGCATCGAGTGCGCAATCAATCCGCCCGCGACGATCAAAAAGACATCGAGACAACGTGCCGACTTCGAGAACACACCGTGACTGGATCTAGTCTGCATGTGCATCATTAAACGCTGGACGCGGATGCGGTTTCCTGAGCGCGCAGGCGCGGCAGCAGGCGATCGAACTCGCGCTTCACGAGGCCGTAGCATTCGCACGCTCATGCTTCCAGGCCCGCGCTATCCACGATCTTGATGCAGCCGCGGCTGTGATGGATCAGGCCGGCATCGTGCAGCTTGCCGGCGGCTTCCGTCACGCCTTCGCGACGCACGCCCAATATGTCGGCGATCAGTTGCTGCGTCACTTGCAGTTCGTTGGACGCGGTGCGATCGATTTCGATCAGCAGCCAGCGGCACAACTGCTTGTTGAGCGAGTGATGCCGGTTGCAGGCCGCCGTCTGTGCGACTTGCGTGAGCAGCGCCTGCATGTAGAGCAGCATCAAACGGCGCAGGAAGTCCGAGCGGCCGAACTGTTCTCGCAGCGCCTGCGCGCTCATGCGGTATGCGAAGCCGGGGCATTGCACCTGCACGCGCGTCACGCATGATTTCGCCGCCGGTCAGGACCGGCACGCCCGTCATGCCTTCATGGCCGACAGCTGCGATTTCGATGGAACCGCCGTCTTCCATCGTGTGCAACAACGAAATGATCGCGGTGGTCGGAAAATAAACGTGATGAATACGCTGACCCGAATCGCACAGCAATTGTTCCGTGCGCAGTTGCACGAGTTCGAGGTGCGGTGTGAGCACTTGCCATTCGTGTGCCGGAAGGGCGCCAAGCAGATGATTGCCGTGCAGGTCGGACTGAAGGGTTAGCATGATTCTTCTCTCTCGTAACTTGGCGCATTGCGCTGCTTCACTTTTTATTACTGGCATGACCGTGCGGTTTGCTTGCCTCGAGCAATCCCCCACCATCGCGCCAGCCCCGTAGCGTTCCCGCCGCGCCTGAGTTGATTTAGTAGAGTGCGTCGGCCGGGTTGCGCAGCTTTAACAGCGAGGACTGTGCCAATCGGCGCTCAGGCAATGCTGGTGCGGATTCGTTACGTGCGTAACGATCACGGACCGACTCGGCGATTCGTTTTGTTCCACTCTTGAACATCGCTGGTCTTATGAATGCCCGCATGCCATATGCATTTTGACATGGCCGATCCTCCACGTGGGGTATGGCATTTTCAAATCTCCGTGCGGCAAGCTTCTCAGGTCGTGTCCGGAAAAAGAGCATTGCACCGCATGCGATAAATGTTTCACGGACAATTGCTCGTGGTGTGCGCGAGGCGCTGCACGATACGCCGAAGCGCATGTGTGCCGGGACACGGCTTCGTCACACGTAACCGTCAGGGCTGGAGGATCGAACAAGAAAAGCGCTTTAAACAGGGCCTCGATTGCATTTCGGATGCTTTCCGAAGTACGCGCCTAGCGAAAGGCCATAGCATATCCAAAGCGTGACGTGTGAGGTCTTTGCGCGTATCGAATGATCAACAGACGATATTCGCGAGCGGTGGCACCACGCGATCGTAGGCATCTTCCATCAGACGCATGGCAATGTTCGGCGCTGCCGCGTGACAGCGCGCGTGCGAGACGGCACTGCATGATCATTGCTTCGCTTGCGACTTTGCGCTTGCTCGTGTGCGTCTGTACCGGAATATAGAAGCCATGTTCGCGCATCCATTGCAGATAGAGTGTGCGAGCAGCTCGAAATTCGAGCCGAGCTGGCGCATCACGTTGAACTCATAGAGCCGCGCATACGATTCGCCGTGCTCGAGCATGGTCTCGACATGCTTCGGAAACGCGTCGCGCCAGCGCGTAATCGGGTTGCTTTGCGGATGCTGCAGCAGTTGCGCGCACAGCAGGTCGGCCGATACTTCGGCGAGCGGCGTGCCGCTCAGCGGATCGCGGGCGCGCTTGACGAATTCGACGTGCGGAAACAGCGTGCTCGCATCGTTCGTTTCGTGCGCGTGGGTTTTGAGCACGCCGTCGTAGTCGTCGCCGTCGAGCAGGTGATAACCGGTGTGATGAAAGTAGCCTAGACGCCGCGCGTTCGGATCAATCACGTCGATGCCGATGGTTGTCCTCGCATGTTCGCGATGGTACGAAAGGGCACGTGTGTCGGGCAGGTAGAACGCATCGACTTCGATCAGTATGGTGTTCGAGCGCCGCGTCTGCACGAGCGCGCGTTCTTCGAGCGAATCGAACACCGACAGCTTCTGTACTTGCAGGCCGTACAGCTTTTCGATGTCTTCGGGTGGAATGCGCCCGAGCATGAACTGGTCGTCTTCGAAGTCTTGCGCGACGGCGAAGGCAAGCGCGGCGCGCGGCTCGAGGCTATTGCCGTGCAGCAGTTCGATCCAGAGATCGACCGGGCCCGCGTCTTCCTGCCAAATGCGCTCGCCGCGATGCAGCGCATGCGCGTGGTGCCGCCCCGCCCGCATGCGCAGGGGATCGAGTGCAACGACGCGTGAACGACTCGCGCTGGAACCGGTCACACTGGTCGTATGAAACGCGCTCATCGCTCATCGTATGAAACGCTCATCGTATGAAACGCGCTCATATTGTTTCCCGGGCCACGAAGGCCGGCCTTGGCTACCGCTTTTGCGCTGCGACGTGCGTGCGGCGTCCGAATCGCTCTCGATAGCGGTATGCATTGTGATTTTCCCATGAAGGCGCCGAGTGACGCGAACTCTTCGCTTGTCATCCCGCGTTAGTTAATGCCGCTCGTTATTCCGCTGTCGTTCGTGTTACATCCGCAAAATATGTCCACCGCGCGCGTGCGATCATGCCAGGTGAGCGTATCGCGCGGCAAAAAGTTCGCGTGATATCGGCACCAGTGCGGGCAAGGTCATTGCGGAAAGAAACCGCGTCTTTTCCCCGGACGCCGTTTCGTGTGATGGGCCCTATTGAAAGGCCCGCAAGCATTGGAGTCGGTGCGATGGTGCACGGAATAAGGGCGGGCCGGGACGTAACATTCAATCATGGCGCGCGCGATCACAAAAAACACAGGCTCGAACCAGGTAACGGAGAAGAAATGAATTGGAAGACTTTGGAATTCGATCAACTTACGGCACGGGAGTTCTACCTGATTTTGCGCGCGCGCAGCGCAGTTTTCGTGGTCGAGCAGTCGCATGTGCATCTCGACCCGGACGGTCGCGACGAAACCAGCATGCATGTGTTCGCCGCCGAGGACATGTCCCGTTCGATGCCTGTGCTCGCGTATGCGCGCATCTAATGAAGAAGGCGATGCGGAAGATCCGGAGGTTGTCGACAAGATTCTCACGAGCCCGCTGCGCCGCGGCGACGGCACCGCGCATGCGTTGATCGAACGCGTGCTGCAGGTGAGCGCGGAACGTTGGCCCGGCCGTGGCGTGCGTCTGACCGCACCGGTGAGTCTGCGCACCTTCTACGAGGCATTCGGTTTTCGCAAGACGGAAGGGCCGTTCCTCGAGCACGGGATGTCGTTCATCGGTCTGACAAGAAAGAGCCGGCAGTCGCGCGACAGCGCCGCGGCCAAATCGCCGAAAGGTCCCGACGCGTTCGCGACCACATACGAATTGCTGTAAGCGCGCCGTGCGCCGCCGATCGATGGCGGCCAGGTGTGTGAAGCGAAGTGCAAGAGAAGAAGAAAGAACACCAGAACCGGCGCTGTGCCCGTTCGGTCCAAGTCCGTGAGCGGCTTCGACCCGAACGGTGCGGGTGACACGAACCCCCTTTTCACGGCATTTCATCGCGTGCGGACGCCATGCATCGCGCGCCATGTGGCCAGAGCATCGGCAACCTCATGCGAATCGTTCATCTCGCCAACCACGCACAGACGATCGGCAACGGCACCGTCAACATGATGGTGGATCTTGCCTGCGTGCAGGTGCGCATGGGGCAGGATGTGGTGGTGGCATCGTCGGGCGGCGGCTTCGAGCCATTGTTGCGGCGACACGGCATCACCCACATACCGTTGCAGCAGTCGCGTCAGCCATGGCGCGTGCCGTCGATGATCGCGGGCTTCAACCGGCTGATCGATCGCTTCGATCCCGACATCGTCCATGCGCACATGATGACCGGCGCGCTGATCTCGCGTTTCGGCAGCATGCAGCGGCGCTTTGTGCTCGTCACCACTGTTCATCACGAGTTGCAGAGGAGCGCCTCGCTGGTGCACGCAGGCGATCGCATGGTGGCCGCAGCGGTGCGGTCGTGCAGACGCTCGAGGAGCGCGGCTTCGTGCCCGAGCGCTTGTCGGTTGTGCTCAACGGCGTGGTCGGCGCGTCGCATCTCCTGTGCCGCCCGCCGCGCGGCCGGTGTGCCTCAAGCATCCGAACATCGTGTGCGGCGCGGGGATGTATCGCAGAAAAGGCATCGCCGATCTGCTGGAAGCATTTGCGCTGTTGCCCCGCGAATCCGCCGGCACGTGCGAATTCACGCCCGAACCTACGCTGTATCTCGTCGGCGACGGCCCAGACCGGGCGGCGATGGAAGCGCTCGCGGCGGAACTCAGCGTCGCGCCTTACGTGTAGTTCACGGGTTTCGTCGAGGATGCGCGACTGTATTTCGCCAGTGCCGACGTATTCGCGCTGATATCGTGCCAGGACCCCTGTCCGCTCGTGATCACGGAAGCGCGCGAGGCCGGTTGCGCGATCGTCGCGACACGCGTGGGCGGCATTCCCGAATTGCTCGAGGACGGTGCGGCGGGCGTGCTCGTGCCGACCAGCGACACCGCGCAGATCGCGGCGAAACTGCGCTGGCTGCTGCTCGATTCGCAGGCGCGCGGACAATTCGCGGCGCGGGCTCAGGAGAATCTGCAGCAATTGTCGGTCGAACGAGTCAGCGGCGAATACAGGCGATTTACCAGCACACCCTCGCCGAACGCACGTCGATGCAGCGTCGGCAGATGCGTTTCGACGCGCGCCGTACGTGAGCCGCGCGTGAGCGTTGGTAAGGCGCGTTAAGAAAAGCCCATAAAAAAGCGCTTTTCTTGGGAACTAAACGCTCGGTCCGCGGACATGAATGAAGTATTCACGTAGTTTTGACCGCGCGGGTCATACAAAAGGCCCGCGTCATCGAGTGAGGGTTCGCGTTCGCACAGAAAGCATACGGGATGCTTGTTCAAATGCGAGCGTGAGTGGTCGGAGGAATTCCTGTGACCGCAATTGTTGAGTTTGCCGTGCACGCGACGCCCCGATTTTTAGTTACCTGATGAATGGCGGCGCAAGTGCAAAGCGCGCGAGCGAAGCGGTAAAAATAGCACGGCAAATGACCGATGCGAGCCTTCAGCCATGCAGAGGGAATACCCTGTCAGGAATTCCCTAACTGGGTTTTCGAGGCAGCGAAGACGCAACGTAATAGGACGACGAAGGGCCGAGGGGTCTCTGTCGTGCCTGGGCGCACGGGGGCGTGGGCGAGCGATCGAGACGGATACACGGGCTAAGGACAGGCGGATAGGGGAGAAGCGAGATGGATGAAAACAAAGAGCGATTGCTGGTGGCGAAGGTCATGGACGGACTCGTCTCAGGGATCGTCGAGCAGAAATACGGCGCGATACTGCCACCGCAAGACCTTCTTTCGAAGGAATTCGACGTAAGCCGCACCTTTATGCGCGAAGCGCTGTCGATGCTGCTCGCGCGCCATATGCTGGATGTGCGGCCGAAAACCGGCACGCGTATCCGGCCGATGAGCGACTGGCGTCTGATCGACGAAGATGTGGTGAGCTGTCGCTTCCGTGCGAAGCCGGATCAAACCTTCCTGCGCGATGTAATCGAATTCCGCATGCTGCATGCTGATCGAGCCGCGTGCCGCCGCACTGGCCCCCGCGCGTGCGACGCCGGAGGAAATCGCCGGCATCCACGATGCGTTCGATGCGCTCTCGCGTCTGCAGGTGGGCGAGCCGGACTATTAGGCTGCCGACGAAGCACTGCATACGCGTATCGTTGCCGCCAGCGGTAACCAATTTCTTTCGTCAGATGACGGCAATCGTGCGCGGTGCGCTGATGACGGTCAATCCGATCTCAACGGCATCGAAGTCGTGCGCGAGGCGACGCTGGCGGCACAACGCGGCGTGGTCGAAGCGATCGAGGCGAAGGACCCATCCGCCGCCGAAGCCGCGACGCGCGCGCTGGTCGATCTGGCGGCGGAGGAAGTGGGCCGCGCGTTCTCGCTGGAACGCACGAGCGCGCCGCCGGCGCCGCCGCTGCCGGCCATCGATGGCCAACGTGAGCCAACGCGAGCACGGGCGCTTGAGCAGAGCGTCGATGATCGACTGAGACGATAAAGCCGGGACCGCTCCCAGCTTCATGTCTTATTGCACGTCCCCGCGATTCGACGCGCGATGTGATGAGGCACAATGCGGCGCACGACGAACTCATCGCGGGAGACGGCATTGAGCAACACGGACCATCACATCACGAGCACGCTGCGCTGGGGCATCGCGCGCTGCTTTGCCGAAAGCCTCGCGCATGTCGAGGTCGCGCGCTTCGCGGGCGTCTGGTCGCGGCGTGCAGAACCCGCGTGAGCGCTCGCGGGCGCCTTTGGCGCGCACGCCTACGACGACTTCGATACGCTGCTCGCGAACGTCAACGCGCTCTCTTTTATTATATATCGCGACGATCCATCTCGAGTACGCCTTGCGCGCGTTCGCCGCGGGCAAGTCCGTGCTCTGCGAAAAACCCGCCGCCGTGAATGCGCGCACGCTGCAGCGCATGATCGACGCCGCGCGCGAAGCCAGGCTGCTTTTCATGGAGGCGATGAAGCCGCCGTTCTATTCGCTATACCGGCGTCTGCGCGGGCATCTGCAGCGCGATCCGATCGGCGAGATCGGGCTGGTGCGCGCGGATTGCTCGATCGCCAGCGCGCCGCCCGATCATCCTTCGTTCTCGCTCGACGTGGGCTGCGGCGCGCTGTTCGATATCGACATCTACGAGGTGTTTCTCGCGGTGGACTGACTGGGCAAATCACTGGACGTATAGACTATAGGACGTTTTGGCAGCACCGGCGTCGATCGATGTCTTCGCGAGTCTCAACGTGCGGCACGAGCGCGGCATTGCACAGCTTTTTTAGGCTGGATCTGCAGGGGCGCGGCGCCGCGCTGATCGGCGGCACGCTCGGCACGGTGACGATCCACGAAAACTGGTGGAATCCGGCGCGCACGAGCATTGCCTATACGGACAGACGCAAGGTGGAACTCGAGCCATTCAGCGGCGGCGGCCTCAATTACGAAGCCGTGCACTTCTGCGAACTGTTGCTCCCGGGCAAGACCGAAAGCCCCATGATGACACACGCGACCTCCATGCGCATGATCGCGATTATCGATGCGGGGCGTCGTGATCTGAATTTGCGCTTTCCCTTCGAAGACGAATGACGCAATAAAGGGCGCGTATTAGAGGCCTTTATTGCGATTAGTGATGTGGATAATTAATGCGCCCGGGCAGCGCTAGCTGTTTTTCGAAGCGGCGCTGCACGAGTTCGAGCGCGTTGCACAGCACCCCAGTACACGAACGCGGCCACGCGATAGAGCGGCAAGGGCTGATAGGTCGCGGCGATCACTTCCTGCGCGGAGCGCAGCAGTTCGGTCACGGTGATCACGGAGACGAGCGACGTGTCCTTGATGAGGCTGATCAGGCTGTTCGACAGACTCGGCACCGTGATGCGCAGCGCCTGCGGCCCGATCACGTAACGCAGCGTCTGCGTGCGCAACAAGCCGAGACTGTACGCCGCGAGCCATTGCCCCCTATGCACACCGAGAGTCGCGCCTCGCATGCTTTCCGACAGATACGCGGCGACGTTCGCGGATAGCGCGATCACGCCGGCCGGCATCGGCTCGAGCGAAATGCCTATGCTGGGCAAGCCGTAGTAGATCACGAAGATCTGCACGAGCAGCGGCGTGCCCGCATCACGAGTCATATAGCGGCCGAGCGCGATCAGCGTCCTGTTGCGGCTGATACCCATCAACGCGAGCACGACGCAACGCGAGCACGACGCTCGCGATGAGGCCGACGAACATCGAATAGATCGCGAACTTGATCGTCAAGAGCGCGCTCTGCGCCAGTGTGGGCGCGGACTGAACGAGCAGTTAGGTCGTGGACATTTACGGGGAGCGGTGACGGATTCGACGCGCTGAGCGAAATAATCGGCGTATCTTAAACCGGTCGGCAAAAGAGAAGGGCGGCACCGTGTCGATGCCGCCCCCGACGTGCCGCTTGCAGCAGCGGCGCCTGATCACGCAGATATTCCGGCGCGCCCGGATACGTCTTCACGTCGATGCCCGGCACGGCCTTCGCCATGTCCATGTAGTTGGTGCCCAGCGCGACGTCGAGCTTCTTCCCCTTGAGTTTGTCGAGCGACTTGAACTCACGCGTGTCGTCCTTGCGCTGGATCAGTTGCGCGTTCGAGTACGTGTAAGCCGGCGAAAAATCGAGCGTCTGCTTGCGCACATCGGTGATGCCCACCTGATTCACGATCATGTCGAACTTGCCCGCTTGCAATCCCGCGATGATGCCGCTCCACTTCGTCGTGACGAATTCGGGCTTCACGCCGAGCTTGACAGCGACGGCCT
Organism: Candidatus Paraburkholderia calva; assembly: GCA_001184395.1. Lineage (GTDB taxonomy): Bacteria > Pseudomonadota > Gammaproteobacteria > Burkholderiales > Burkholderiaceae > Caballeronia > Caballeronia calva. Next base: position 25,846 of record LFLF01000033.1, read on the forward strand.
TGGTGATATCGACATCGAGGCCGACCAGTTCTCCGTTCGGCGCCTTCGAGTTGAACGGCGGGAAAGGTGCCTTCCAAACCGATGCGCAGCGTGCCGCGCTGTTTTGACCTGATCGAGCAGGCGTCGCGCGGCCGTGGTGACAGCGGTGAATGCCGCACCGATCAGGCTGGCGGCGACGAGCTTCTTGAGCGTGGACAGTTTCATTGGGCTGTCTTCCTCTTGTTACCCGCGTTTGCCGCGGTTGGTCGCAGTCTCTGGAGTTGGACCGCGTTCACGACATGCGATAAGTGCGGCGATCATAGTGAAATTGGAATCGCCGGTCATCATATCGTTTGTTCATGTCTATATGACCGGCGACGCACTATGCCAGTGCCTTCGCGCATTCCTTCACGAGTTCCGGCCCGCGATAGATGAGGCCGGTGTACACTTGCACGAGCGATGCACCTGCCGCGAGCTTGGTGCGCGCGTCTTCGCCGCAGAATATGCCGCCCACGCCGATGATCGGCACTTCGCTGCCCACTTCGGCGTAGAGTTTGCGGATCACTTCATTGGACGCGTTGAATACCGGCTGACCCGACAGGCCGCCCGCTTCCTCGCCGTGCGGCATGCCGGTGACGGCGGTGCGCGAGAGCGTGGTGTTGGTGGCGATCACGCCGTCGATCTTGTGAGCCAGCAATGTGCCCGCGATCGACTTGATCTGCTCGTCGTCGAGATCGGATGCGATCTTGAGGGCGAGCGGCACCAGCTTGCCGTGAAGATCGGACAGCCGCGCTTGCTTTTCCTTCAGCGCGCCGAGCAGCGAATCGAGTTCGCCCGCGCTCTGCAACTGGCGCAGGTTCTTCGTGTTCGGCGACGAAATGTTGATCGTCACATAGCTCGCGAACGGATACACGCGCTCGAGGCAGTAGAGGTAATCGTCGGTGGCGTGCTCGATGGGCGTATCCGCGTTCTTGCCGATGTTGAGGCCCAGCGCGCCGCGATAGCGTGCCATCTTCACATTGGCGACGAACTGATCGACGCCTCCGTTATTGAAACCCATTCGGTTGATCAGCGCGCCCGCTTCCGGCAGGCGGAAAATACGCGGGCGCGGATTGCCCGGCTGCGCGCGCGGCGTGACCGTGCCCACTTCGATGAAGCCGAAGCCAAGCGCCGCGAGTCCGTCGATGCATACGCCGTCCTTGTCCAGTCCCGCGGCAAGACCGATCGGGTTGGGGAACAGCAGGCCCATCACGCGGCGGGGCGAATCGGGGCCGCGCGTGGCGAGCAGATTAGCGACGCCGGTGCGTCCGGCCGCGCCGAGCATGCGCAGTGTCAGGTGATGAGCGTCTTCCGCGTCCATCTTGAACAGATGCGAGCGCGCGAGCGGATAGAGAGAACTGAACATGTGGTGGAACCCTGCGTTTGTTTTTTGAGACCGCTATTTTAACGGGTTCGCGTGGACCGGCCGGACGGCGGGTCGGGTGCCTTACTTCGGCTGACTGAAATTGTGCGTGCGGCCCGGCATCGGTAGGGTGCCGGCGGAATGCGTAGTCGAAGGGTCGAGCACCGACCAGCGGCCGTCGACCAGTCCTTCGAGCGGCCGGAAATTGGCCTTGTAGGCCATTTTTTCGCTCTCGCGAATCCAGTAGCCAAGGTAGACGTGCGGCAGATCGAGGCTTTTCGCCTGCTCCATCTGCCAGAGGATGTTGAAGGTGCCGAAGCTGGTCTTCTTCGGCAGGTCTGGCTCGAAGAACGTATAGACCGACGACAAGCCGTCGCCGAGGATGTCGATCATGCTAATCATGCGCAGCGCGCTGGGATGCTCGGGCGTATCCGGCGCGTCCGGTTCGCGGAATTCGACCAGCCACGAATTAATGCGGCTTTGCAGCAGAAACTGCTTGTACTGGTCGCGGCTGTCGCGATCCATGCCGCCGCCCGCATGCCGCGCGGACTGATAGCGCATATACAGCGCGTAATGCTCCTCGTTGTAATGCAGCGGCGCGACGCTCGCGATGAGATCGCCGTGCAGCTTCCACACGCGGCGCTGCGCCCGGTTCGGCGTGAAGCGCGCCACTGGCATGCGGACCGGCACACAGGCACGGCAGCCATCGCAGTACGGGCGATAGGTGAACACGCCCGAGCGCCGGAAACCGGCCTTCACGAGTTCGGTGTAGACGTCGGAATTGATCAGGTGACTGGGCGTGGCGACTTGCGAACGTGCCACGCGGCCTTCCAGGTAGCTGCACGGATAGGGCGCCGTTGCATAGAATTGCAGCGCGGAAAGCGGTGACAGCGGCAGCTCGTTCGGATGTGTCACTTATTGGCTCTCAGTGGCCCTGGCGGGGTTCGCGTTGTGCTTCGCATCGTCCTTTGCGTGGTGCCACTTCGCGCGCGGCCTCAGTGCGCGCATCGGATGCCATCCGCTTCACGGCCCCTGCGTCAATGGGCGCCTTTCCAGCAAATCCGTCAGCACGGACTTGTCGAATTGCCAGGGAATCTGCGGCTCGCGCACGGCCTTCTTCAGGTGGGCGACGAATTCGCGGCGCGGAATCTCGCGGCCGCCAAGCGACGCCAGATGCGACGTATTCTGCTGGCAGTCTATCATCTCTATTTTGTAGCGGCGCAAGTGTCCGACGAGTGCCGAAAGCGCGATTTTCGACGCGTCGGTTTTGTGCGCGAACATCGATTCGCCGAAGAACATCCGCCCAAACGACACGCCGTACAGCCCGCCCACGCGGTGTCCGTTGTACCAGGTTTCGATACTGTGCGCCTGTCCCGAGCGATGCAGCGTCGAGTACGCCTCCACGATCTCCGAGGTGATCCACGTCCCGCGCTGGCCGAGACGCGGTGTGTCGGTGCATTCGCCCATCACGGCGGCGAAGTCGTCGTCCACCCGCACTTCCCAGATGGGATCGCGCGTCACGCGCTTGAGCGTCTTGCGCAGGGAGTCCGACAGCTTGAACTCGGCGGGTCTGAGCACCATGCGCGGATCGGGGCTCCACCACAGCACGGGCTGGCCGTCGGAATACCACGGGAAAATGCCGCGCTGGTAGGCGTCGTAGAGCCGTGCGGGCAACAGGTCCGCGCTTGCCGCGAGCAGCCCAGGCGCGCCGCTCGATGCGCTCAGCGCCCGTTCGATGGGCGGAAAGGAGTCGTCATGGGCCAGCCAGGGAACCATGGGTGCTCGAGCGCGGGTTAGCCGTCGCGCTGCGAGCGGAAGATGTCGCCGGTATGCAAGGTGAAGTTGCCCGCGGCGCGATCGGCGAAGAAAAAGCGCAGCGTTTGGCCGACGGTCGGAAACGCGATCTCGTCCCATGGAATCTCATGCTCTTCGAAGAGTTTCACTTCCAGGCTTTCCTCGCCGGGATCGACTTCGATATCGAGCAGCCGTGCCAGATAGAAGATATGCACCTGATGCACGTGCGGCACGTTCAGCAGCGAGAACAGGCTCTGGATCTCGACGCGCGCGCCGGCTTCCTCGAGCGTTTCGCGCGAGGAGCCTTCGCTGGTGGTTTCGTCCATTTCCATGAAACCTGCCGGCAGCGTCCAGTAGCCGTAGCGCGGCTCGATCGCGCGGCGGCACAGCAGCACCTTGTCGTCCCACACCGGCACGGTGCCGACCACGTTGCGCGGATTCTGATAATGAACGGTGCCGCAACTCTCGCAGACGAAGCGCTCGCGGTTGTCGCCGGCCGGAATGCTCAGGCTGACCTCATGGCCACAGACGGAACAGAATTTCATGGAAATGGACGTGGGAAGTGTGGTGCGAGTGTATCACTGGCTAGGACGGCTTTTAGAGGCGGCGCGGTGATTGCGCCTATGCTGTCCGGTCGATTGGTGTGCGGCGGCGGATCGGGTAGATTCGGCGGCATGCGATGAGTGCCGGATCTCGGCCCGAGCTTGGTCGGCGCCCATCTCGCTACAATGTTTGCTTGCTCTTATCCCTCATCCTCCGCGCGTCGCGCACGAAACCGCTCAGGCCATCCACTCCCGCCGCAACTTCCCGTCCGCCGATGCTCGCCACTGCAGAAGCGCTCGGCATTCTGCTCGACGCTGTGTGCCCGAGCACGAACGCATCGATACGCTCGACGCCGCGAACCGCGTGCTCGCCGAAGCCGTCATGTCGCCGCTTGACGTCCCGCCGATGCACACCGGTTCGATGGACGGCTACGCGATCCGCTCCGCCGATCTCGCCCACGCGAGCGAAAACGCGCCCATCGTCCTGCCGGTGTTGCAGCGCATTCCGGCGGGTCACGCAGCCGAACCGCTCGCCGAAGGCACGGCCGCGCGCATCTTTCTTCACCGGCGCGACGGTGCCACCCGGCGCGGACACGGTCGTCATGCAGGAGATGGCGAGCGCCGCCGGCGACGCAGGCGTTTCGTTCGCGCAGCCGCCGGCGCCCGGCGAATAGATCACGCGGCAGGGCGCGGATATCCGGCGCGACTCGGTGATCCTGCCCGCCGGCACGCGCATGACGCCGCAGGCGCTGGGCCTCGCGGCATCGGTCGGATGCGTGACGCTCGCCGTGCTGCGGCGCGTGCGCGTCGCGATCTTCTTCACCGGCGACGAGTTACGCATGCCGGGCGAGCTCCTCGTGCCTGGCGCAATCTACAACTCGAACCGCTTCATGCTGCGCGCGCTGCTGGAGACGCTCGGCTGCGAGGTGTCGGACCTGGGCATCGTGCCGGAGCGGCTGGACGCGACGCGCGAAACCCTGCGTCGCGCCGCGCGCGGCCACGATCTCATCCTGACCTGCGGCGGCGTGTCGGCCGGCGAGGAAGATCACGTGAAGCCGGCCGTCGAAGCCGAAGGGCGTATCAATATGTGGCAGATCGCCATGAAACCCGGCAAGCCGCTGGCGTTCGGCGCGGCGCGGTGCGGCGAAGCGGCAGGCGGCGATCCGGGCGGATCTCGGCGAGGCATATCATCGGCTTGCCGGGCAATCCGGTGTCGAGCTTCTGCACGTTTCTGTTGTTCGTGCGGCCGTTCCTGCTGCGGCTCGCGAGCGTGGAAAACGTCACGCCGCGCGTCTATTCGATGCGCGCCGACTTCACGCAGAAAAAGGGCGACCGCCGCAACGAATTCCTGCGCGCGCGTGAACGAGGCGGGCGGCCTGGATCTGTTTCCGAACCAGAGTTCCGCGGTGCTGACTTCGACCGTGTGGGGCGACGGACTCATCGACAATCCGCCGAATTACGCGATCAGCGCGGGCGAGACGGTGCGTTTCATCTCATTTTCAGAACTGCTGCGGTAAGAACGGGTTTTACATGAAGGTCGAACTGAGATTTTTCGCCAGCGGGCGCGAAACGCTGGGTGTCGCGAACGAAACGGTGAACGTGCCGGACACGGTTGTCAACGTCGGCGACGTGCGGGCGTGGCTGCGCGTGCGTGGCGGCGTATGGGCCGACATGCTGGCGGAAGGCCGCGCATTGCGCATGGCCTGCAATCACGTGATGACGGAGCCGTCGCAGCGCATCACAGAGGGCTGCGAAGTGGCGTTTTTTCCGCTGGTCACGGGTGGCTAAGATGACGCAGCTGGCCAAGATCCGCGTGCAGGAAACCGACTTCGACATCAGCGCGGAAGTCGCTGCGCTGCGCGCCGATAACCCTAGCAGGCTGTTGAAATAGTTTTTTTGAATGTGCGCCTACTCATTCGAAAGAGCCAACGCGACGTTCAGACTCAACTAATTTAACGCCGGACTTCGTTGATTCAGGTGCTGCTAATGTCGCATTCTTTTCGACGTTCGCTCTCATGCCGCCCGAGCGGCCAGCGTTCCCATGCGCGTCAGGTTGTAAGCTGCCTGGATCAGCAGAAAGAATTGGTCGACGCGCTTCAGTCCTCGATACATCGCCTGCCGAATCCTCCCGACT